>JAJRSM010000103.1 GCA_024278765.1 Deltaproteobacteria bacterium
GATATTTGATTACATAGAGGTCTTTTATAACAGACAGAGAAAACATTCTACTCTCGGCTACAAATCGCCTCTCGCATTTGAAGAACAGCGAAAAGTAGCTTAACTCTGTGTCTACTTTATCGGGGGAAGATCAGCTGACACGATCCACCTTATTCAGCCTGATTTGCTGTCCTAACAATGGGGCTAGGCATAGACAAAATTGTAGTATTGTTTCGATAGGTATTTTGTTGTTCTGTAAAACTTTGCAGGTTAAGGCGGCTCGGGGGTGAAAAAATGGCATTTATTTTAAGTGTACTCGGGGTGGTGCTTGTAATAGAAGGTGCGCCGTATTTTGCCTTCCCGGCGAAGATCAGGGCGTGGGGCCAGAGCCTTGTAGATATCCCGGATAAGAGTCTGAGGCTGATGGGACTCGCTTCGATGGTCGTAGGGTTGGTAATACTTTATATCGTAAAGAGTTTTCTCGGGTAAAGGCAGAAAAGCAAATATGATAAAAAAGAAATCTATTAACTGTTCCGGCCTTTGGGGGCTGGTCTTTATAACATTGCTTATAGGTGCTACCTTAATTGGTTGTGCCACTTCGCCGAGTACTTATAAAAAGGCATCTGCGAGCGTGGACCTAAGTGATAGGACTATACGTATCCTTGTGTTGGAGGGTAAGGCCGTCATTACGGTCGACGGCGCAAAGGGTAGTACCCGTCTTGGTATTGAGTATACCGGCGGTAAGACCGTCACCATCAATGGCGAGCTTAAGAGGCTGCCTCTGCGGTTTCATCCGAAGTGGCGTTTTATCTATATAGATAAAAGACCATACAGAGGAGTGGTCGAGATAAGGGAGGCCAAAGGGGCTCTTATAGTTGTAAATGAACTAAGGCTTGAGAACTATATAGCAGGGATAATAAATAACGAGATATCGTCTAAGTGGCCGCTGGAGGCGATAAAGGCGCAGTCGGTTATCGCACGTACCTATGCGATCTATCAGATGGAGGAGCGCAAGGATAATCTCTTTCATATGACCGGCACTTATATGGATCAGGTCTATACAGGGGCGGCTGTTGAGGACCGTGCCTCGTTTAGCGCCGTTAAAAAGACAGTCGGCGAGATCCTTGTTTATAAAGGCCAACCGGCCCTGACGCTTTATCACTCAAACGCAGGTGGTGTGACCGAGTTCGCAAGAAACGTCTGGGGAGCCGATGAGCCGTATCTTAGATCTGTAAAAAGCCGTTATGATAAGGGTGCGCCGAACTATAGGTGGGAGCTAGCGTTATCAAAGGTTAGTCTTGGCGAGAAGCTTCGCGCGGCAGGCTATGATATAGGGCCTGTACGTAAGATAAAGATAAGAGAGTATACAAAGACAGGCCGGGTCGTAGGGCTTACGCTCGAGGACAAAGAAGGGCGTATAGTCGAGGTCAAGGGCGAGAGTCTTAGAAAGATCCTTGGCTACGCGATACTGCGCAGTACGCTCTTTAAGGTCAGCAACAACCGTCGGGGCTTTGTCTTTAAAGGGCGTGGCTCGGGCCACGGCGTCGGGCTCTCGCAGTGGGGAGCAAAGGGTATGGCCGAGGCCGGTGCAGGCTATAAAAAAATACTCAGGCACTACTACGCAGGGACTGCGATAAAGAAACTGTATTAGTTCACTGTGTTGCTTCCGCCAGGCTATAGAGCGAGAAGTTTGTCATCCTGAATTTATTTCAGGATCTATCTTTTTCATCTTGATAATAGGTGTTAGCCTTGTATGTTGTTTGAATTTTGAGGTCAGACACAGGCTGTTGGTCATCACATGATGGTCTGCGGTGTACTTACTGTTTTGTAGTTGGGCTGTATTTGAGAAAGTTGACAGACTGTAAGGTTCAGGTTGCAAACCTGAACCAGCGTTAGATCTGCGCTACTGCGGTTTTTTTATATCACGATAAAGATAACAAGATAGCAAGGCTAAAGCCTTGCCCTACGAAAAAAGACATTATTTTTCATATGAAAGATAAATGCTGAGACAAACTGTCTATGACGGGATGAAGCTTCAGTATGAAAATAAATAGAATTTTTAAGGTTGTTTCCCGGTATGCAAGCAGAAGATTTTAACTACGAACTTCCAGAAGAACTCATTGCGCAGTATCCGTTAGAGAGGCGAGAGGGATCAAGGCTGCTGGTCCTTGATCGCAACGACGGTAGTGTGCTCCACCGGGCCTTCCCTGATATTAAGGATTACTTGCACGCTGGTGATCTGATAATCTTCAATGATACCCGTGTTATTCCGGCACGGCTTTACGGTCGGAAGGCAACGGGCGGTAAGGTCGAGCTGCTTATTATTCGTCAGCGGGAGGACGGTAAAAACACGCAGCGGTGGCAGGCGATGCTGCGCTCTTCAAAGGCCTTAAAAGAAGGTATGCGCATTGTTATCGGCGACGGGCTCAGCGCTGAGGTTATTGGTAAGGATAGTGACGGCCTTTTTGAGGTAGTGCTAACCGGCAGCGATGTAGGCGCGGCTATAAGAGAATACGGTGCTCTGCCTCTGCCGCCCTATATAAGGCGCGACGCCGAAGAGCTTGATATCGATAGGTATCAGACCGTATTTGCCAAAAATGATGGTGCTATAGCAGCACCGACCGCAGGACTACACTTTACGCAGGACGTTATTGATGAACTTGAAAAAAAAGGTGTTGAGGTCGCTTACCTGACTCTGCACACAGGGCCTGCGACATTTCTGCCTATCAGAGACGGTGATGTTGAGGGCCACAGCGTACCAAAAGAATATTATATGATTCCAGACGTTACGATAGAGGCGATACAAAAGGCCCGGCGAGAGCAGCGTCGCGTCGTTGCAGTTGGTTCTACATCTACTAGGACTTTGGAGGCGGCCTTTGCAGGCAGCCTTGATAGCCCGGTCTTATCCGGTGCGACCGATATATTTATCCGTCCGGGATATGATTTTAAGGTCGTAGATGCCATAGTTACTAATTTTCATCTGCCAAAGTCGACCTTGCTTATGATGATGAGTGCCTTTGCAGGAAGGGAAAATATTCTGGATGCTTACAAAAAAGCAGTCCAGATGCGCCACAGGTTTTTCAGCTACGGCGACTGTATGTTTATTCAATAAATAGAGAAGGTCAATAAATTGGGATTTAGCTTTGAACTTATAAAAAAAGATTCAGCAGGGCCTCGCCGCGGTCGTATTACCACGCCTCACGGCACTATGGAGACCCCGGTCTTTATGCCGGTCGGTACGAAGGCAACGGTAAAGACCGTTACGCCTGAAGAGCTCGTCGAGTGCGGGGTAGAGACAATACTCGGCAATACCTATCACCTGATGCTGCGCCCGGGCCATGAGCTTATTAAAGAGTTCGGTGGCCTGCACGGCTTTATGAACTGGAAGGGCCCGATCCTGACCGATAGCGGCGGTTATCAGGTCTTTAGCCTTGCAAATCTGCGAAAAATTACTGAGGATGGCGTTAAGTTCCAGTCTCATATCGATGGCTCGGCGTGGAATCTAACCCCTGAGTTCTCTATTGAGGTGCAGGAAGCCCTTGGTGCTGATATTATAATGGTCTTTGATGAGTGCCCTCCGCATCCGTCTACTGAAAAATATACAAAGGACTCGATGGAGCTTACGCTGCGCTGGGGCAAGAGGTCTAAAGACGCTAAAAAGCGTAAAGATCAGGCCCTCTTTGGAATAGTACAGGGCGGGATGTATCGGGAGCTTAGAGCGGAAAGTGCTAGGCGTACCGTAGAACTTGGTTTTGACGGTTATGCCATAGGTGGGCTCAGCGTCGGGGAGAGTAAAGAGCTAATGGTAGAGATGGTGGAGGCCGCAGTGCCTTATTTGCCAGAGGGCAAGCCCAGGTACCTGATGGGCGTTGGTATGCCGGTTGATCTGGTCGAGTCGGTGGCTCGAGGAATAGATATATTCGACTGTGTTATACCCACAAGATGCGCCCGGAACGGAACTCTCTTTACAAGCAGCGGAAAATTAGTTATAAAGAACAGTCAACATAAATCAGACCACAGACCTATAGATGAGGGTTGTGGCTGTTATACATGCAAGAATTATTCAAGGGCGTACCTCCGGCATCTTTTTATAGCTGGTGAGATTCTCGGGTTAAGACTTAATACTATCCATAACCTGCACTATTATATGACGCTAATGGCGCAGATGCGCAGAGCGATAGAAGAGGATGGTTTCCAGGAGTTCCGGGCTGGTTTTTACGAACAGACCGGAGCATCTAAGCTGGAGCAGATAAGCCGGAGTATCTAAACTCGTAAAGTGAAAAAAATAAAATAGAAGTAAAGGACGCCCTTGCCAGACACTGACGGGCGCGTCTTATAAAATGGAGGTAGTATCGTGTTATATTTATTCCCTGTTTCAGTAGCTCACGCCGCAGGTGAGGGTGGATTATTAGGGGGTGGCAGCGGCATAGCCAGCATGGCCCCTTTTGTATTGCTTATAGTTGTATTTTACTTTCTCCTTATCAGGCCGCAGCAGAAGACAGCCAAGAAGCATAAGCAGCTTTTAGCCGCTATTGCTCAGGGCGATAGGATTACCACAAGAGGCGGTATCCATGGTAGAGTTCAGAACGTTAAAGAAGACGTTATAACCGTTGAGATAGCCAATAATGTCGTTATTAAGTTAGACAGGTCCGCTATCCTTGGTAAACAGACTGGCGGCGACAATAAGTAAGTAATAAAGGTGGCTGTGGCAGCTTGTTATCTGCTGCCCTGCTGCCGTTGTTTTACATGACAATAAACAACTTGAGGCTTGGTCTTATTTTTTTAGATCCGGCTTACTTTGAATATCGGAGTAGTTGATGAAAAGTATTCTTTGGAGGGGCGTACTGCTCGGCGTCTTTGCGCTTGTGGCGTTGTTTTTATTTCTGCCCTCCACCCCCATATCAAATAAATTGCCGTCTTTCTGGGCTGATGGCATTCCAAAGATAGTCATGGGTCTTGATCTGCAAGGTGGTATGCACTTGGTCCTTGATGTAGATAGGGATAAGGCCGTAGAGACCTATGTGCAGAGGATGGCCTATTCGCTGGAAAATATCCTTAAGGAAAAGGGTATAGCCTACGTAAGTGTCAATGCTCGTGGCCAGGACCGAATCGCCATTACCTATGAGTCAACGGATGTGCCCGGTGCGGTGAAGGAGATCGTCAGCGAAGAGATCCCTGTGCTCGTATCCCCTAAGGATTCTGGTAATGAACTGGTCTTTACCCTTGACGAGGACGAGCATGAGCGGATAAAGGAATGGGCCTCTTCGCAGGCTCTGGAGACTATAAGAAACAGAATAGACAAGTTTGGCGTGACCGAGCCGCTTATTCAGAAGCAGGGCGAGCGTGAGATCGTCATTCAGCTGCCGGGCCTTAAAGACCCGGCCCGGGCTATTGCCTTGATCGGTAAGACAGCCGTTCTTGAGTTCCGTATGATAGATGAGGACAATGACCCGGAGGAGGCCGTAAAATATGGCCCGCCATTTGGCTCAGAGCTTGTATTTCAGCACCGTGCCGATACGCAGTCCGGTAGGATTGCCAAGGTCCCGTATCTTGTAAAACGTGAGGTGCTTCTGACAGGAGACCTGCTCTCGGATGCCAGAGTGGCCTTTGATTCCCAGTTCAATGAACCTTACGTATCGTTAACCTTTGACGCGACCGGTGCTCGTATCTTTGAGCGTATTACCGGGCAGAATATAAATAAACGTATAGCTATAATTCTGGATGGTAAGCTGCACTCGGCCCCTGTCGTACGTGAGAAGATCGCAGGAGGGCGCGCGCAGGTATCGGGCGGCTTTACCTTGACCGAAGCAACGGATCTGGCAATCGTGCTTCGCGCCGGCGCGTTGCCCGCGCCGGTTGAGATTATCCAGAACGTCACGGTCGGTCCTACTCTTGGTAAAGACTCAATTGATGCCGGTATCAAGGCTATTCTAATCGGTGCGGGACTGGTACTTATCTTTATGCTCGTTTACTACAGAGTCTCGGGGCTTATCGCTAATATCGCTATAACCCTTAATGTTGTTATGCTACTGGGGGCTATGAGCTGGCTAAACGCGACGCTTACGCTACCTGGAATAGCCGGAATACTTTTAACCATTGGTATGGGTGTGGACTCGAATGTCCTTATCTTTGAGCGAATAAAAGAAGAACTCAAGGCCGGGCGTACGCCTCGCTCTGCGGTAAATGCCGGCTATGCCCACGCGTGGTGGACAATCGTTGACTCAAACGTAACGACCCTTATAACTGCAGCCGTGCTCTTTCAGTTCGGAAGTGGGCCGATCAAGGGATTTGCCGTTACACTCAGTATAGGAATACTTATAAACCTCTTTACCTCGCTTGTCGGCACTAAGTTTGCGTTTGATCTGCAAACTGAAAAATTCGGTGTAAAGAAGCTTAGCATATAGGAAGTTTTTTGGAGAAGAGATGGATATTATAAAGGGTAAATATTTTGATATATTAGGCAAGCGAAAGTATGCACTGGTTGTCTCGGTGATCTTTGCGATAATCGGTTTTGTAGCAGTCGTTTCTATTCCGCTTGGCAGGGCTAATCTGGGGACAGATTTTTCCGGCGGTCTCTCGGTACAGCTTCGTTTTGAAAACTCCTTTGAGATGGATGATATGAGGGATGCGCTCAAGGTCGGTGGTTTCGCCGATGCTGATCTGCAGGAGGTCACAGGCGGCAATAAGTTGATAGTACGCCTGAAGAGGAATGAGGATGTGACAGGGACAGGCCTAGCCGTGGGTGAGGTCTTTAAAAAGGCTATGCCTGAAAACCCGTTTATGGTGGACTCTACGACAGAGGTCGGACCAACGGTCGGTAAAAAACTACAAAAAGATGCCTTCTGGGCTATTGTAATATCCCTTGTTGGTATATTCTTATACGTTGCGTGGCGCTTTCAGATGCGTTTTGGTGTAGCTGCTGTTGTCGCTACTTTCCATGACGTATTGGCGGTTCTTGGTATTCTCTATATAATGGATAAAGAGATCAATCTTCTAATAATCACAGGGCTTTTGACACTTGCCGGTTATTCCCTTAATGATACTGTTGTTGTCTTTGATAGAATAAGGGAGAATATGCGCAAGGGCGGTAAGGACAAATTTGAGGTAGTTATAAACAGGAGTATTACAGAGGTATTGCGACGTACGGTTGTGACCTCGGTTACGACCCTGCTTGTTCTGGTAGTGCTTCTGCTGATCGGTGGTGAGGTCATTCATGACTTTGCACTGACCTTGTGTCTGGGTGTGCTTGTAGGTACGTATTCATCTATCTTTGTCGCCAGCCCGCTCCTGATGCTCTGGAAAGGAAAGGGCAAGGGGATTGATGGCGGTAAGGCGGTACCCGTAAGCCCTGCAAAGGTAGATGCCTGATTTTTATATGTTTATAGTGTGTTATAGTTGACTTTAACACACGTGCCCTTCATTTAACTTCTAGTAGAGTTTGTATATGGCAAATGCCGGTAACGAAAAACGAAAGACAGCGCGTCTCAGGGTTAAATTCGATGTCCTGATAAACGGCTCTGTAAAGGCCGATGCACTTGATATAAGCGAGGGGGGGATGTTTATTCATACCTCCACGCCTTATCCGGAAGGCTCTGAACTCAGACTTATTTTTACGCCGTGCCCCGGGTTCGCCCCGGTAAATGTTCAGGCACGTGTGCAGTTTCTGCATACGGGTCTTGCCATAGGTGTTGTCTTCATAAGTCTTGATGAGATGGACACGGCTATGATTAAAAAGTTCGTCGATGAGTCTCTGAAGGCCAGCGGGCATGCAGCTGAAGGTGTTGGTGCTGATGAAAGAAAGAAGGTCCTTATAGCAGACGCATCGCCACCGGCCCGTATGATGGCTAAAAATACCCTTATGTTAAAGGGCTTTGCCGTTATAGAGGCTGAAAATGGCACTGATGCATTTAAGGCCGTTGAGGCAGGTAAGCCTGATCTTATAATCTTTGATTCGTCGATGGAGGGTATGGGCGGAGAGAAGTTTATGCATATGCTCAGGAGCACTGATCAGCATAGCGATATCAAGGTTGTGCTGATGAGCAGTAATGTGCACCCTGAAGAAGTAGCAAAGCTTGCTGTCTTCGGGGTGGATGCGATACTACCAAAGATGACGACAACGCCGAAAAAATTGGCCGAAAAGGTAGAAGAAATTCTCGGTAAGAATAAATAAATCACCGCAATAAAGTTTACATTTAACTCTTCGTACTGATCTTTTAGCACATACCTTTAGTCGCACACGTACCTCCCTCAATTCTCGCAACTATCAATAACATAACAACTATTACAGCTATCACCTTTAGCTTTAGGCCTAAAGATGGCTTGACCAAAGGCCTATAAATTGATATTATAGTAAATAATTTCTTTAGGTTCTTTGCGATATTTGAGGTGTGGAGAGTCGTACTGCATGGAATGCAACCGGGGTGAGTCATTGGAGAGGGAGAAAGATTGGACGATAACTCGGGCAGAGGATGATCTGCTTTTATCGTTGCAGAAAACGCTGAATATCTTGCCTATTACAGCTCAGATGTTAATAAACAGAGGCTTTGTCGATAAATACGCGGCCTCTTTGTTTTTAAGCCCTAGTCTGGAAAATCTGCACGATCCTTTTTTGTTAAGTGGCATGCTCGACGGTGTTGATCGCCTGATAGAGGCTGTTAGAGACAACGAAAAGATCGCCATATACGGCGACTATGATGTAGACGGCACTACTTCTACGGCCCTTTTGTATTTGTTTTTTAAAGAGATAGGGGTAGAGACTACCTGCTATATACCGCAGCGGCTGGTAGAGGGCTATGGCCTTAATAAGGGCGCAATCGAGCGGCTCGCTGCTGATGGCATAAAGGTGATTATAACTGTTGACTGCGGTATATCCAATAGCGAAGAGGTCGCCTATGCTGCGAGCCTTGGCGTAGATGTAATAATTACCGACCATCATGAGATACCGGAGGTATTGCCAGAGGCCGTGGCGATAATTAATCCTCTTAAGAAGGACTCGAAGTTTCCTTTCAAAGGGCTTGCCGGGGTTGGGGTGGCCTTTAATCTGGTAATAGCACTTCGCTCTGGCTTTAAAGAGGCTGGTATTATTGAAGGAAATGGCCCGAACCTTAAGAGGTTTTTGGATATCGTAAGTATTGGTACTGTCGCTGATGTTGTGCCTTTAGTTGATGAAAACAGGGTTTTGGTCAGCTACGGCCTAAGTGAGCTAAACAATACAAAACGCGTGGGTTTGCGGGCACTTGTAGACGTAACAAGCGTGCGTATGGGGCAGATAACCGCTGAGAAGATAGCCTTTCAGTTAGCACCTAGGATTAATGCCGCGGGCAGGCTCGACAGAGCGGACCTGGCCCTGCGCCTTATCATAACCGATGATGAGCAGGAGGCGGCTGAGCTTGCCATTAAGCTCGATAAAGAGAATACGGCAAGGCAGAGGATTGAGGAGCGCATACGTATTGAGGCTACCGAGATGGTCGAGCAGGCCGGCTGCTTCGCCGAAGATAAGGCGATTGTGCTATACTCTGAAAATTGGCACGCAGGGGTTATAGGGATTGTAGCCTCTCGTCTGGTAGAAAAATACCAGAGGCCGGTAGCCATGATTGCGATAGACGGCCCGGTTGGCAAGGGCTCGCTTAGAAGTATAAGCGGGGTAAGTGTTATAGACGGACTGCATGCAGCCGCAGGTACGCTTGTGCGTTACGGTGGTCATCGGGCTGCGGCAGGGCTTACGGTCGATAAAGAAAGGGTAGAAGAGTTTAGGGATGCCTTTATTGGGTATATGCACAGCTCTCTTACTGATGACGATCTTAGGCCTGCACTGCGTCTGGACGGAGAGGTGGCTTTGGACGAGCTTGATAGTCGCTTTGTCGCAGAGATCGATAAGTTCGCGCCCTTTGGGCGGGCCAATGAAAAACCGCTTTTATGTGCCTCAAAAGCAGAGGTGATAAATAGCGAGATAGTCGGTGTTAAGCATCTTAAGCTTCGCATACGGCAGAACGGAAGAAAGAAGGATGCGATAGCCTTTGGTAAGGCCGCGCTGCATCCACTGAAGGGATTCTTTGATATTGCCTTCTGTCCGTATATGGATGAGTGGAACGGAGTACGGAGTCTTAGGCTTAATGTTAAGGATCTGAAAAAAATATAGAAGACCCGCGCCTGGCGGCGTTTGTGTTATAGAGAGAAAAATTTCTAGTTATGGGTATTACAGGGATTATTGGGGGGAAGGATGAAGCTATTTAGGGGAAAAAAAGGCAAGCTCTCTGAGCTTGCACCGCAGGCGTATGACGAAATACCTGCCGCATCGAGTGTAAGGAGTAAGTCATTGCGTAGTACTGTTGCTAGGAAGGCGGTGCTGGTTGGCTCGGTCGTTGCTATGGTGTTGCTTGTTTTTGTTATATCAAGCGTATCTGTCCCGATTAAATGTACTGATACAAATCGAGCGCAGCATTGTATTGATAAGTACTACGTCCTAGATGTTCTAAGGGGTCATCACACGGGGCTGAGTCTTGCCGAAGAGCTTAAGCTCTCCGGCGTTATAGTCGTAGAGAGCAGGCGTTATAAAATAGAACCCACTCTGATACTTGCTCTAATAGAGACCGAGAGTACTTACTATAATTGGGCCAAGTCCAGGGTTGGTGCACGAGGGCTTATGCAGGTCAGGCCAAGGACCGGCAGGTATGTTGCGCAGGAGCTTGAGCTTGAGTGGGAAGGCATTAAGACACTTCACGACCCCTACAAAAACGTACAGCTTGGCGTATTCTATCTGGCCGAACTCCTTGAGAGGTTCGGTGGCGATACCGATAAAGCCTTGGCCGCCTATAACCGAGGTCCTACCTACGTAGCTGCCAGAATAAGGCGCGGTCAGACCGTGCCTCAGCGTTACATAAAAAAGGTAATGGCCCGCTACAATAGCCATAAAGAAAAGATTTTGTTCTAGGGTTCGTGCCTATAAACCTTCATCTACGTTGTCGGGCTATCAGATTTGAAGCCTCACGTACTTAAAAGGTGCTGCGTACGGCTAAATTCATTAACTAAGATTTGTCTTTGCGGCGAAGCCGCTTTGCTCTCCGCAGGAGTGCCCTCCGCATGGAGTGCGCACAGCATATTTATTAATTAGATTCCATGCCATGCGTAGCTGAAGATACGCTATTGGACTTTGCCCTCCGCAGGAGTGCCCTCCGCATGGAGTGCGCACAGGTGCTCGCCGCATGGAGTGCGCACAGGTGCTCGCCGCACGGGCAAATTTATCAACTAAGATTTGTTTTTGCGGCGAAGCCGCTTTGCTCTCCGCAGGAGTGCCCTCCGCACGGAAACCCTTGAGGTATGTATTTAGTGGCCGGGGCAGGTAGAAGCCGCGTTCTTTTCCAGTAAGTTTTCTTGACTAATCTATGTTTATCCTTATAGATACCTCGCTGCTATGTTAGACTAGCTTAGGCAAAGTGCTGTATGTAATTTAAAAGGGAGAGAATTTTGGCAGATAAGAAAAACTATCCAAACTTTGCAGGCCTTGGTGGTGACGACGACCTCTCAACACCGGCAGCCTTTAATCCTTATGAACCGACCCCCGCAATATCAAATCGTTACGTAGTTATCTCGGCCCCTTACGAGGGTACGGCCAGCTATGGTAAGGGCACGGTGCGTGGCCCTGAGGCGATACTCGAGGCCTCGACCCATATGGAGCTATATGATGAAGAGCTCGATAGCGAGCCGTGGCGCGCTGGTATCGAGACCTTAGCACCGCTTGATATCGAGAGTCTTTTGCCCGAAGAGATGGTAGATGCCGTCCATAAGGCCTCGGCTGCGGTAGTAGCAGAGGATAATATCCCTGTACTCCTTGGCGGAGAGCACAGCGTTACGCTTGGTCTTTTTAGGGCCTTAAAAGAAAAATATCCAAAGCTCTCGGTCTTGCATCTTGACGCACACGCAGATCTGCGTGCGGTCTACGATGGTACGCAGTTCAGCCATGCCTGTATAGCACGTAGGATGGCAGAAGAGGGTGCGCCCTTGGTGCAGTTAGGCGTAAGGAGTATGAGCCAGCTAGAGTCCCTCTTCCTGCGAGACGGTGGTACAAGCGATATTCTGAATGTTCATTCTTATCAGGCGCGCGAGCTGCGAGCGGGAATAGACCTTAAAGAGGTCATCGCCCATCTTACAGACGAGGTCTTTATAACGATAGATTTGGACGTCTTTGATCCGTCTATTATGCCTGCGACTGGCACGCCGGAGCCCGGAGGGCTTCTCTGGGACGAGGTCCTGACTATACTTCGTAGTATTATTTCCAGGAAAAAGATAGTTGGCTTTGATATAGTTGAACTCGCCCCGATTGCCGGCAATCGGGCCCCTGATTTTATGGCGGCACGTCTTGCATATAGGGTTATGGCGTATATTAATAAGTCTTTGGATAGACCACCATCAGATTGCTAGTGTTATCTTCAAGACGTATCTGGATAAAAGAAAAAAGGAGTAATCACACCTATGTACGTGCCGACAAAGATATTTTTTACCAAAGGTGTTGGTATCCACAAAGATGAACTGCATTCTTTCGAGCTGGCACTGAGAAACGCCCATATCGAGAAGCTCAATCTTGTTCAGGTCTCTAGTATATTTCCTCCGGGCTGTAAGATCTTATCCCGTGCGCAGGGGCAGAAGTATTTATCGCCGGGCCAGATTACCTTCTGCGTTATGAGCAGGCTATCGAGCAATGAGCCTAGACGCCTTATGGCGGCCTCTGTTGGCTGTGCTATACCAGTAGATAAAGGAGCTTACGGATACCTTAGCGAGCACCATGCATACGGGCAGACCGATAAGGTCGCCGGTGATTATGCCGAGGATATGGCGGCTGCTATGCTCGCCTCTACGCTTGGTATAGAACTGGATGAAGATCTTGGCTGGGATGAAAAAAAGGAAATATATAGGATAAGCGATAAGATAGTCAAGACAACAGATTGTACGCAGAGCGCGATAGTTAAGGGCGACGGTAAGTACACGACCGTAGTGGCCGCTGCGGTTTTATTGCCTTAAGTGGGTTATTCCTTGCATACCGTTGAGCTTTGAGCTAAAATAAGAGTTGGTTTTATTAAGTTTTTTCAAGTAAAGGATTGAAAAGTATATATTGTTGAGTTAGATTTAATAGATTGAAGCACTTTTGATATTTATAATATATTGATAAACCATCGGGAGCGTTAAGTTGGAGATAGAATCGGTTAAGAAGATCTATGCGGGTTATTCAGGGGTCTATGATGCGTTGTTTAAAAGGTTTTTTCATCCTAGAATAAAACATGCCCTGACATCTATGGATATAAAGGCTGGGGAGAAGATCCTTGATGTCGGTGTTGGCACAGGACTTTCTCTCCCTCATTACCCTAGGACGAGTAGGGTGGTTGGGATTGATCTATCAGGCAAGATGCTTAGCAAGGCGCAAGAGAAGGTCGATGAGAATAACTACAGTCATATACGTCTCTTTGAGATGGATGCTATGAACCTGTGCTTCGCCGATAATAGTTTTGATAAGGTCTTTATCTCGCATGTCGTAAGTGTTGTGCCCAATCCCTATACCTTGATGGCAGAGGTCAGAAGGGTCTGTAAGCCAGGCGGTGAGGTCGTAATAGTCAATCACTTTAAGAGTAAAAACAAGATGCTCGCAGGCTTTGAGAAGGTCATAACTCCGATTAGTGAGAAGATCGGATGGAAGTCGGATCTATGTATGGATGAATTTATATCAAAGGCCGATCTTAGCGTCCAGAGGAGCTTTAAGCTTAAGAAACTGGATTTTTGGTCGCTCTTATTTACTACAAATGTAAAAGAATCCGGGAGCGAGCGCGTCTCCTCCTATTAATCGAGAAATAACGGCCTTTGATGGTTTTGTGCCATTTATGGCTGATTATATATAGCTAACTTATAAAATAAGCCGTCTGTCTTAGACGTACTTAGCTGCCGCCCTTGCATACCAAAAAAAATATACCGACTGGTATAAAGATATTACCCATGACAGAGGACGACCTTCAAGAGGTCGTCGAAATAGAGAATATATCTTTTACCAGACCATGGTCGAGGGAGATGTTTCTGGGCGAGGTCTCTAACCCTGTCTCTAATTTATTTGTCGCAAAGGTAGATGGTCTTGCAGGTAAAGGCGATAAAATTAAGCAAGACTTAGTCGTAGGGTATTCTGTCTTCTGGGTCGTCGTTGGCGAAGGCCATATTATGAATATCTCGGTCGTCCCGGAGTATCGTTTTATCGGCATTGGGCGAAGGCTCTTACGCTTTACTATAGATTTTATGCGGCAGGGGCACGTAACAGTTGTCTTTCTTGAGGTCCGTCGCACAAACCACGGTGCGATAAAGTTATATAAAGACTATGGTTTTGAAGACGTCTACGTTAGGAAGAACTACTACGGAGATGAAGACGCTCTGGTAATGAGGCTTGATCTAGGCGGTCTTTCCTACCCTGACGAAGACTATGACGACTAACCCTTTTCAGGGTGTTAGCCCTCTTCAGGGTGTTAGCCCTTTTCAGGTATCCAATATATGAAAGAAGCGATCATAATAGAAAATAAGGCCCTTGGTGCTGATTACTTTCTGATCTCACTTAAGTGGGCTTTAGCACCTAAGGTACGTCCGGGCCAGTTTGTTATGCTCAGGGTTACGGGCTCGATGGATCCGCTCTTGCGCAGGCCCTTTAGCGTCTATAATACAGACGGCGATACGGTAGAGCTGCTTTATAAGGTTGTTGGTAAGGGTACTACCATCCTCTCGTCTTTAAACCCGGGTGATGATGTAGACTTGCTGGGTCCTCTTGGTAAGGGTTTTTCCATTCCCGGCGGAATGCTCGGAAAGTCACGTCTGCTTATGGTAGCTGGTGGTGTTGGAATAGCGCCTTTCTATCACCTCGGGCGCAGTATTAAGGACTCAGATTGCGATAACTTGCTTATCTACGGAGCGCGTACAAAGCGTGATACCGTCGTTGTAAAACCCTTTAAAGATATTGGTGTAAAAATCAAGATCGCTACCGAGGACGGCAGCCGTGGGACGAAGGGGCTTGTTACCGGCCTGCTAGAGAGCGAGATGCATTGCGGTGATATTGTCTATGCCTGCGGCCCTTCTTTAATGCTTAAGGCCGTGGCTGAGATGGCTGAGGATAAAGGGGTAAGATGCCTTGTTTCGCTTGAGCGGGCGATGGCCTGCGGTATCGGGGTATGTCTTGGCTGCGCTCTGCGCACAGTGTCGCACAGGCCGGGGCGGGTCTTAAAGGATGATAGAACTTATCAGATGGTCTGCTCGGACGGCCCTGTCTTTGATAGCAGAGACGTTGATTGGGATAAGATATAGCTATGGGAAGTGTTATGAAAAAGACAGAAAAAGCTAAGGCAATAGCAAAGAAGCCCTCGACAGGTATAGTGCTTGGTAAGGGCAGCCGTGCTCTGCGGCTCTCTAGTCCAGTGATGACGGCCTCGGGGACATTTGGCTATGGCCTTGAATTTAGTCCGTACATGAAGCTTGAAAAGCTCGGAGCGATATGTGTAAAGGGCCTATCGCTTAGGCCGCGCGAGGGTAACCCCCCTCCGCGCACCGTCGAGACCCCGTGCGGAATGCTTAATGCCATCGGCCTTCAAAACGTCGGAGTAGATGTTTTTATCGACAGTAAGCTTCCGAAGCTGCGTAAATATAAGACAAAGGTTATTGCGAATATATTCGGAGAGACGGCAAGCGAGTACGCAGAGCTTGCAAAGCGGCTGGACGATGCCAAGGGTGTCCATGCCTTGGAGATTAATATATCGTGCCCTAATGTAAAGAAGGGCGGGATGGCCTTTGGTACAGATCCGAAAGAAGCCGCGCGTGTAGTGCGTGCGGTTCGGGCAGTGACTGGTAAGCATGTAATGACCAAGCTCTCGCCAAATGTCACTGATATTCGGGTAATGGCTCGTGCGGTAGAAGACGCAGGGAGTGATTCTATATCGTTGATAAATACCCTGACCGGGATGGCGATAGATATTAATAAACGACGTCCTGTACTTACCACAAAGATCGGTGGCCTGTCTGGGCCTGCTATAAAGCCCGTTGCTCTTCGTATGGTCTGGGAGGCAGCTGGTGTTGTTAAGATCCCTGTTGTTGGAATAGGCGGGATTGTTACGGCAGAGGATGCAATTGAATTTTTGCTGGCAGGGGCCAGTGCCGTACAGGTTGGTACGGCTAACTTCCTAACGCCAAATGCCTCCGAGAAGGTTGCAGACGGTATCGCGGCTTATATGAAGAAACATAATATAGGCAGTGTTAGAAAATTAGTGGGTGCGCTTAATTAGGATTGATAAAGTTAAAATTACAAAGGCCGCAACTCTTGCGAGTTGCGGCCTTTTTTTGTTGGTAAATCTGAACCTCATGAGGTTTTAAAGATCGGTATGGGGAGCAACGAAAGGTAAAGCAGTAGATCTCATATCTGTCATGCTGAATTGTGTAATTATAAATACAGATCCTGAAGGATATAACCAGTCTTAGACTGCAAGTTCAGGGTGACAGGTTTGGTGGTAAGGGAAAAATAATAAATTTGTCATGCTGAATTCAGTTCAGCATCTGTCTTTTTGAAATTCCCCTCAGTCCCCCCGTCTGAGACGGCTACATGCTTTTCCAAAAAGGGATGTGAAGACCAAAGACAAGATTGCTTCGTCGTTCTAAAACTCCTCGCAATGACAAAAAACTGCTGTTGGTTCAAGTTTGTAACTTGAACCATTCATTTTGTCAACTCTAGCAAGCTGTAGTAGATTTTTATTGTTGCCCTTTATACGAAGGGTTATTTTCTTTATTTTGTCGGTGTGTGTGCCGATATCTTGGGAAAGTTGAAAAAAAGGCGAGATTGCTTCGTCAGCTTTCAGCTTCCTCGCAAAGACAATAACCTTTAACCAGCCGTCATACTTCCAATCTTCCCTGCGACCTTCTGCGCGATATCCATAAAGGCGCGGGCCTCTTTTGAATCTGGCTCTGTTGTTGCGATGGGTCGTCCTGCGTCGCCGCCTTCGCGTATCTTTAGGTCGAGTGGGAGCTTACCGAGTAGCTCTACCTCATAACGGTCTGCCGTTGTCTTGCCGCCGCCGCTGCTGAAGATATCGGTTGTCTTATTGCAATGCGGGCAGCAGAAAGTACTCATATTCTCGACTATTCCAAGGACCGGGACCTCGACCTGCGAAAACATCTGTATAGCACGTCGCGCGTCGATTAAGGCAACGTCCTGCGGTGTAGTTACTATGACCGCACCTGAGAGCGGGATGTTCTGGACAAGCGTTAGTTGCGCGTCCCCCGTGCCCGGAGGCATATCGATTACAAGGTAATCGAGCTCACCCCAGTTAACGCCCCTTAGAAATTGCTCGATTAACTTCATAACCATAGGACCTCGCCAGATAAGTGGGGTCTCGTCATCGATCATAAAGCCGACGCTCATAAGTTTAAGGCCGTCCTTTTCAAGCGGGACGAGTTTTTTTTCTTCTGTGATCTCAAGGTCTTCACTTATGCCCATCATCATCGGAATGCTCGGCCCGTAGATATCGATATCAAGGAGGCCGACCGTTGCACCGCTTCTGACCAGCGATAGTGCAAGATTTACAGAGACCGTTGATTTACCGACCCCACCCTTACCGCTTGCTACGGCTATGGTGTGCTTGATGCCCTCGATTGGTGCTTTAACGGGAAGGCCATGCGACCTGTCATTGCCACCGTGGCTATGCCCGCCGCCAGAGCCGCAGCCGCCACCTTCGTGGCTGTGTTCTTGGCTGCGAGCCGTGACATTGATTTCTATTTCTTCGACATATTCAATGGCCGCAACTGCACCCCGCGATGCGTCTTCCAGTTCTTTCTTTAGCGGACAGCCGCCGCTTGTAAACTCTAGGGTAAAGGCAACGTTATTGCCATCTACAGTAACGTCCTTTATCATCCCGGCACTTACGAGATCCTTATTAAGCTCAGGGTCTATTACCTCTGATAAAGCCACTAGTACGGAGTCTTCGGTTATATTGGTTGTCATATTATTTACCTTTAAGCTTTATTTAGTATGACAAGGCCTGAGCCTTGTTGAAAAAAGAGGCAAACTCGAAGGTTTGTCCCAACGCAGGTGGGATCCCCTTCAGTCCCCCTGTCTGAGACGGCCACAAGCTTTTGCAAAGGGGCAGGCTAAAAGACAATAGTAAAGATAAATAGTTAGCACCAGCTGTTGGTTCAAGTTTGTAACCTGAACCAAAGTTAAGATAAAGAAGAGATTGCTTCATCAGTTTTTAGCTTCCTCGCAAAGACTGCTTGCCACAGGTAGTTGCGTATAGCAAAGAACTACAAAACCTGTCATCCTGAACTTGCAGTCTAAGACTGGTTATATCCTTCAGGATCTGTATTTATAATTACACAATACATCAAAGCAAGAACAGATGCTGAACTGAATTCAGCATGACAAATAGGGTGTTATTAGTCTTTGCTTTCAATGGGTGCTCGCCGCACTGCAAAATGTGTTGATGTAATACCTTGCTACGCATAGTACGGAACCGGTCTTTTGCGGCGAAGCCGCTTTGCCGCGACGCAGTCGCTAGCGGTCGGCCTGTTTTTCCGGGATGCGCCCGCCCTTGCCGGAGCGATCTACCTTCTTTGTAAAGGCCTGCTCACAGCGCGTGTCGCCGTATGCTATTGAGGTGATTTTTGCGTGATCAATATTGAACTTTACGCAGAAGCCTCTTATCCATTCATTTGTATAGTCGCATAGGACTTCCAAGGGAGCATCTACGCTCTTCCAGTTATCTATACGCATGCATTTATTGTGGTACTCGATCATTTCAAGCCCTGATACGTCTTTTGTCTCGACCGGTGTCATTTTAAGGGCCGGAGGCCAGCCGTCCAGCAGGTAGTGTTTTAGGATGTTGTAGACGCCGCTTGGTGAGTTGTTGATAAGGGCGTACTGCATAACGGCATCTTCGCCGTAGCGTTTACCGTGCTCAAAGGACTCTTTCAGGGCGATTCTTTTGGCTTCGTCCCCGAACTTATCGACAAAGTGTTTGATGAGTGATGCCTCTTTTGATTCGGTATCTATTATGGCTTGTTCGAGGTAGACGTATACGTCTATATCTTTTGTGAGCTGATGGATCGTCTTATTGCCTATACATTCGGGAAAGCCTTCTCGTGATTTTTCGATAAGGGCATTGGCCTCGTCTGGGAATTCTTCTGTATATGCCTCTGCGATAGCCTCTTCGCGGCTATCTACGATCATTATCTTATTAAAGAGCCAGAGGTGTTTGGGTTCTATCATTGAGCTCATTGTGTTGAGTATCCTTTTAGTGTTATTTGGTCTTTTTTATTCGCTGACGGCTTTGTTTAGTTCAGCCATTAGCGCGTCCAGATCTGCGCCGTCGCGCGAGGCCGAGGCCTCTATGCTTGCGGCACCACCGCAGCAGGAATCTATAGCAAAACGGGTAAAGACCTCTATCGTAGAGGGGAATTCCTTTATTATGTTATTTACTATTTGATCCTTTGTAATAGGTGTATCTGCCATGTTCGCCTCCTTAATCTATTCTGATATTGCTTGGTTAAGGTCTGCCATTATGTCCTCTACGGCCACGCCGTGCATGGTACAGCCAAATGCTATGTCTTCGGTCTTTGCGCCCGGGCAGGTAAAGCAGCCGTTTCCGAAGTACTTCATAAAGATCTTATCTGTCGCGGGGTACTTATCCATTACATCGCCTATGCTCATATCTGATGTTATCTGCGCGTCTGACATTAGTGCCTCCTTTCGCCCTTTGTGGGCTGTTGCTTTAAAATTTTATTTTTTTGGCGGTGTTCTTTTCGCAGGCGCAGGGGCCGGCTTTATTGTCTTAAACATATTTACTACAAATAATATAACTGATATAGCCTCTATTATAGAGAATGCGTGTAGGACGTTATTGGTAACACCCTGGCCAATCAATATCCACCCGAGGGCCATGCCGAGCAGTCCGATATTGGCAAGCCATAGATGTATAAGAGAGAGCTTCTCGCTCCAGAGAGGTGCTCCGCTAAAGCGCGGTAGTATGTGGTAGCCCACACCGTAGATCATCATACTCATCCAGCCAAGCAGGTTGAAGTGGGTATGGATGGGACGAAGTGGATAGACGCCACCGGCCTTGCTCATATAAATGCCAATCAGTATTGCTGCCACAAAGTAGAGCATGGCGCATTTTAAAAACCATATAGTAATCTTGCTCATCTGGGGAAACTCCTTTAAAAAATATTGTCGTAGACTGGAAGCCATCTCCTGCCCGGGCTCTACTAAGGTGATGTATCTCCGGGCTTGGGCTCACAGGCATCTACCGGGCAGACCTCGGCACAGCCTCCGCACTCGGTGCAGAGCACAGGGTCTATAATGTACGGAGCACCTTCGCTTATCGCGCCTTCGGGGCACTCAGGCAGGCATACTCCGCATTCAATGCAATCTTCGGTTATATGGAATGCCATAATATAAACCTTGTTATTATAGTAGTTGGCCGCGAGGCATAGTAAGCGAGCCTGCGTCACCTGTGGGTCACTGGCTGTGTGTTTTTGTAGAGTCGCTTTGGCCGTGTTTCTATAAAATCAGCACAGGCCAGCCGGCAATGGGCAGAGCTTGCCCCATAACGCGAGTGGCCTGTGCTTAATAAGCATCTGGCTTTTATACAGAGAGGACTTCTTTGATCTCTGGCACTGCTTCTTTTATAGCTTTTTCCACACCCATTACAAGCGTTATCTGGGCACTTGGGCAACTCGCACATGCACCCTGTAGCTGAACCCTTACTATACCTTTTTCTTCATCTATATCGACGAGAGCAACGTCACCGCCATCGGCCTGTAGGGCTGGTCTGATACTGTCGAGTGCTTTTTCTACCCTTTCTTTCAACATTAGAAATCCTCCAATTGTTTTTAATTTAGATGTTGTAATGGTACCTGCCTAGTGTGTTACGTGTGTGAGTATAGCAGATAATATATATATTTTAAATGATTAAGCACTTGATTTACATGATATTAGTCATATTTTATGCGATAATGAAAGTATGTGTTTTTTTAGTGGGTTAAAGCTTGGTATTTTTCTTGGAAATAGGCTTTTAAAGGTGCTATAATAATTCAAAATATTGTAGGTGAAAGACGTAAAAAGCCTTGACAACGTTGATTTTGGGATGTAATCTAGATTCTTAAAAATCTTTAATAAAACAAGGGAGGTTTTTCTATGCGCAAGTTTATTATTATGGCAGTAGCGGTCGTAACCTTGGCATTTGCCGGTCAGGCATTGGCAAGTGATGGAGCAGGCATATACTCAGCAAAGTGTGCGATGTGTCACGGTCAGGCAGGAGGAGGCAGCACAATGGCTCCTGGACTATCTGGCAATGCCTTTATCAAGGGCGACGCTGGTGCGATAGCATCAGTTATCAAGGATGGACGCTCAGGTGGAGATAAGAAGTACTCTAACTTCCCAATCTCAATGCCTGGTTTTGGTTCACAGCTCTCAGGTGGCGATGTTGATGCCGTTGTAAAGTATCTGAAGAGCCTTTAATCTAATTTTTTAGTTTTATCAGAAAGCCCCTGACTCTTATAGAGTCAGGGGCTTTTAAATTTATATCTGCAAACCATTATTAATTTGCTTGTGCTAATGGGCATGATATCTTACGCAATATATTTTAAAAGATCTCGTTGCCCCCTTTATTTTATTGTATGAAAATCTTTCTTGCAGTTGACAATTGGGCTGAAATCAAAGATAATAGTGGAATTGTTCAAGAGTCGTCTTATCCTTCGCAATACCTGTCTTTTAAGATAAATCGGTAAGATATCGACTTAAACCAGAGAGTACTTGGAGGTGGAGTTTTGGAAGGCAAGCATCCTGTTTATGTCGGCATTGACGTTGGATCGGTTAGTGCGAATGTAGTAGTTTTAGATGAACATCTTAACGTCCTGGAAGAGCATTATATGCGTACTCAGGGCGAGCCGCTTCAGACGGCACTCGCTGGTCTGGAAGAAGTAGTCAGTCGTTACGGCGAAGCTGCCATAAAAATAATTTCTGCAACAGGTACTGGTGGTAAGCTTATTGCCCCGTATTTTGGCGCGACCTTTACAAATGAGGTTATAGCGCAGGCAAAGGCCATTGAGGTCTATCATCCTGAGGTACGTACTGTTATAGAGATGGGTGGGCAGGACGCAAAGCTTATTATTATGGCCGAGGACGCCGAAGACCCGGAGAAGGTAAGGCTTGAGGACTTTCAGATGAACTCGGTCTGTGCCGCCGGTACAGGCTCGTTTCTTGATCAGCAGGCCATCCGCATGGAGCTTACCATTGAGGACTTTGGCAGGCGAGCACTGAAGAGTAAGAACCCGCCTAGGATTGCCGGGCGTTGTAGTGTCTTTGCAAAGAGCGATATGATTCATCTTCAGCAGGTAGCAACCCCAGATTATGATATCGTCGCCGGGCTCTGCTATGCTGTTGCTCGTAATTTTAAGGCTACCATTGGTAAGGGGAAGAACTTCACTCCGCCTGTTGCTTTTCAGGGCGGGGTTGCAGCTAATCTTGGGGTCAGGAAGGCCTTTAAAGATATCCTTGAGCTAGATGAAACCCAGTTTATAATCCCCGAGCATTACGCCTCTATGGGCGCACTCGGTGCTATTCATAGCGCGATAGAGAAAAACAAAGGCGTTGGTGATTTTAAGGGGCTCGCTGAGCTACGTAAATTCGTCAAGGCCGGTGGCGGTGAGCGCGAAAAGGGACGTGAGCAGCTTGTGCGTCCGACAGGGCATCCTTCGCAGCGTGAGAGTTCAACTGGTTATAAGCTTGATAAAGACAATAAGGTCGAGGTCTATATGGGCCTTGATATCGGATCAACCAGTACTAACGTAATTCTTATAGACAAAGACAGGAAGCTTGTCGCCAAGAGTTATCTGCCGACAGCAGGCCGACCCCTGGATGCGATAAGAAAGGGCCTTGATGTTATTGGTGACGAGTGTGCAGATGCGGTTACGGTCATTGGGGTCGGAGCTACGGGCTCGGGCAGGTATCTTATCGGCGACTTTGTAGGTGCTGATATTGTTCGCAATGAGATTACGGCTCAGGCTAAGGCCGCGGCTGCAATCGACTCTGATGTAGATACGATCTTTGAGATAGGCGGGCAGGACTCAAAGTATATATCTATAAAAGACGGCGTTGTCGTTGATTTTGAGATGAATAAGGTCTGCGCCGCAGGGACGGGGTCTTTCCTGGAAGAACAGGCCGAGAGGCTTGGCATAAGCATCAGAGGCGAGTTCAGTGAGTTGGCCCTTGATACTATATCTCCTGCTCCTATGGGCGAGAGATGTACGGTCTTTATTGAGACCGATATGGTCCATCACCAGCAAAAGGGTGTTGATAAGGGCGGGTTGGTCTCAGGGCTTGCTTATTCTATTGTGCTTAATTATCTAAACCGCGTTGTTGGAGATAGAAGGATAGGGAATAAGATATTTTTTCAAGGCGGCACGGCAGCAAACCTCGCGGTTGTCGCGGCCTTTGAGAAGGTGACGGGTAAGAAGATACACGTCCCTGAGAACCATGACGTAACCGGTGCTATCGGTGCGGCTATTTTGGCACTGGATGAGATGGATCATTCAAAACCGACGGTCTTTAAGGGCTTTGATCTTAGTAAAAAGAAGTATGAGGTCGATTCATTCGAGTGTAGGGATTGCTCAAATATATGCGAGATAAGGCGCGTCTCTGTAGAGGGTGAAGACCCTCTTTATTACGGCGGGCGTTGTGAAAAGTTTGACTTTAAGAAGGCGGCAGCAGAGAAGACAAAACTGCCGGATCTCTTTAAAGAGCGTGAGAAGTTCTTGTATGGTACGTACAGAGGTAAAGAGTTGCCGGCTGACGCTCCTGTTGTAGGGCTACCTCGCATACTCATGATCTATGAATTCTATCCATTCTGGAAGGCCTTTTTCCATGAGCTTGGCTTCAAGGTAAAGCTCTCTTCGCCGACCAACAAATCAATTATAAGCGACGGCCTTGAAAAGACTGTTACAGAGACGTGCTTTCCTGTAAAGGTTGCGCACGGCCATATTAAAGAGCTTATGGATAAGGGTGTAAAGCGTATCTTTGTGCCGAGCGTTATTGATATGCATAACTCTCGGGGCGTGCAGGGCCACGGCATACTGTGTCCTTATATCCAGAGCATGCCTTATGTCGCTAACGCTTCTTTTGACTTTGCGGCAGAGGGCGTGGAGCTTATGGCTCCGATTATCCATTTTAATCAGGCAAAAGAACATGTCAGGAAAGAGTTCCATGCGATGAGCAAGATGCTTGAGCGGACAAAGGGTGCGATAACAAAGGCACTGGATGTCGCTTACAAAACGCAGCAGACCTTTAGCGATAAGCTTGTCGCGCGTGGTAAGGAAATCATCGATGGCCTTGGCGCAGATGAGGAGGCACTCGTTATAATAGGGCGGCCTTACAATACAACCGATAAGGGCATTAACCTTGAGCTCCCCCAGAAGATTACAGACTTGGGTGTTATTGCTATCCCCTTTGATATGCTTCCGATAGAAGATGCTATCGATGACGTGCTACTTGAAGATATGTACTGGAAGAGCGGGCAGAAGATCCTCGCCGCCGGTAATATCGTAAGGGATAATCCTAAGTTGTTTGGTATCTATATTACGAACTTCGGCTGCGGCCCTGATTCTTTTATAACGCACTTCTTTAGAGACAACGCCTCAGGTAAGCCGTTTTTGCAGCTTGAGATCGACGAGCACTCGGCAGACGCAGGGGCCGTTACCCGGTGCGAGGCCTTCCTTGATAGTCTGCGTAACGTAAAGGACAGGAAGATACCGGAGAAGAAGATAGAGATCGTTGAGAGGACGAATATCCGCAATAAGCTCTATATTCCTAATATGGCAGATGGTGCGCACGGAATAGCAGCGGCCTTTCAGGCCTGCGGAATCGACGCGGAGGTCCTTAATATGCCAGATGACGATTCCCTTGAGATAGGGCGTCGTGATACCTCGGGTAAGGAATGCTACCCGGCGATTCTTACCGTAGGGGATATGGTCAAGAAGGTCCAGGAAGCTGATTTTGACCCTGACAACAGTGCCTTCTTTATGCCTTCGGGCAACGGGCCTTGCAGGTTTGGCCAGTACAACAGGTATCAGAGGATGATTCTGGATGAGCTTGGTTATGAGCAGGTCCCTGTCTACGCCCCGGATCAGGATGAAAAATTCTATAAGGAGCTAGGTGTTGTCGAGGGTAATTTCGCAAAGCTTGCGTGGTGGGGAATAGTCGCGGCTGATCTTCTGGAGAAGAGGCTTCGTGAGGTCCGCCCTTATGAAAAATGCGCGGGTGATACTGAGAAGGTCTACTGGGATGCCCTCTTTAGTGCCTGTGATGCCATTAAAGAAAAACGTCTGCCGACTAAGGAGCTAGAGGTGGCCAGAGACGCCTTTAATAACGTAACCCTGAATGGTCACGGCAAAAAGCCGCTTATCGGACTGGTAGGTGAGATATATGTAAGGAGTAACCGCTATAGTAACGAGGATATTATAAAGGGTTTTGAGGCCCTCGGTGCTGAGGTCCGTGTGCCTCCAGTATCAGAGTGGATCTTCTATACCAATACGGTCGGTAAGCGTAAGAACTGGGAGAAGAAGAACTATAATACGCTGATGAAGATCTACTTCAATGACTTTTTCCAGAACAGGTTTGAGAAAAAGATGTTCTCGTCATTTAAAGGGGACTTTAAGAGTGGGCACGAGCTAAAGCCTGAGAAGCTTATTGATATGGCATCACCTTATATAGATGGTTCGTTTGAGGGTGAGGCCGTCTTAAGTGTTGGTAAGGTTCTGGATTATATCCAGAACGGTGCGCATGGTATTGTAAATGTAATGCCATTTACCTGCATGCCGGGTACGGTCGTAAATGGAATTCTAAAGAGGGTTCGTGAGGATAATCATAATATCCCGTACCTGAATATGGTCTATGAGGGGATAGAGGATACAAACGGAAAGACGCGTATGGAGGCCTTTGTCCATCAGGCTCGTGAGTTTATGGATAAGGGTGGTAAGAGGAAATAATGGTCTTTGTCGTCGCAGGGCTCTTAGTCGTTGTAATTATTGCTTTGGTCTGGATAGGGCTCGGGCTTAAGAAGAGTGGCCCGGATCCTGCGTTAATGATGCTTCAGAAAGAGACCGAGTCGCTACGTAGTGATATAGTCGACTCGGTCTCTAAAAATGCTAATCTTGTTAATTTGCAGCTCTCGCAGTTTAACTCGCAGATCAACACTCAACTTTCGCAGGCCAATGCTCAGGTAAATACGCAGCTTACGCAGGTCAGTGGGCAGATGAACACTCAGCTTACAGACGTCGCAACGCAACTTAATAAGCAGCTTTCTCAGGTCACCGGGCAGGTAGGTGAACAACTCAAAAGCATTACTACGCAGCTCCAGACCTCTACTGGTCAGATCAATAGCCGTATGGATAACGCCGCAAAGGTCGTTGGCGAGGTCAAGCAGAATCTGGGTGAGCTAAGCAAAGCCACCGAACAGGTATATACCGTTGGTAAGGATATCGCAAGCCTCCAAGAGATCTTGCGTGCCCCGAAGCTTCGTGGCGAGCTAGGAGAGTTTTTCTTAGGTGATTTGCTCGCGCAGATCCTGCCGACTTCTCATTATGAGCTGCAATACAGTTTTAAGAGCGGGGCCAGAGTTGATGCCGTAATAAAGCTTCACGGCGGCATCGTGCCGGTCGATAGTAAATTCCCTTTAGAGAATTTTAGAAAAATAATCGCGGCAGAGGGTGATAAAGATAAGA
Organism: Deltaproteobacteria bacterium; assembly: GCA_024278765.1. Lineage (GTDB taxonomy): Bacteria > Desulfobacterota > GWC2-55-46 > GWC2-55-46 > DRQE01 > JAJRSM01. The sequence continues at coordinate 26,749 of JAJRSM010000103.1, forward strand.
AGGCCGCAAAGCGGGCCTTTGTAAAGGACGTAAAAAAGCGCATCGACGAGATCGCCGATTCTTATATAATCCCTGACGAGAAGACCTTTAACTTTGCGCTTATGTATATTCCGGCCGAAAATGTCTATTACGAGACGATCATAAAAGACACAGAGTTTGGTGACGATAAGGAAATCTCGGCCTATGCTTTTTCAAGGCGCGTCGTGCCGGTCTCGCCTAATTCTTTTTATGCCTATCTTCAGACGATCCTTCTTGGGCTCAGAGGAATGGAGATTAGCAAGAAGGCCCAGTCGATACTGTCAAGCCTTGAGACGCTCGGTAATGACTTCGAGCGTTTTACAGATGACTTTGATGTGCTCGGACGCCACCTTAGCAATGCCAGAACAAAGCACGAAGACGCGCAGAAGAAGGCCGAGCGTTTTGGCGAGAAACTAAACGGCCTTGCAAGCGTTGAGCTTCCCTCTGACGAGCTCGCGTCCGACGACCCCCCGACCGATGGACTGGTTACTGGCGATGACCGCCAAGGTAAGCTCGGCGTCTAAGTAGCAGCCCCTTTACCTAAACTCTGGCAGGCCATTAGCTGTTATACAAAGACATTTAGGACTAAGAAGTCCTCAGGACCAAGAAGTCCTAGGTGCAATGCCGTTTCGGTGGTATTCTATTAAATGGTTTTATATTGATGTGTCGCAGGTGTTTTCATACTGCCTTTTGGCGATTTCTACGGAGGAATAGTAGTTGAGTAAAGATTTATATAATATTGCTGTTGTCGGTGCTACAGGTGCTGTTGGTAAAGAGATACTGAATGTTCTGGAACAGAGGAAGTTCCCTGTCGGTGAGTTGACCTTGCTGGCCTCGGAGAGGAGTGCTGGCGAGACCCTTACCTTTAAGGGGCAGCACTACGTAGTTGGTCTGCTGGATAAGGCCGATTTTAAGGGGATAGATATAGCCTTATTTTCACCGGGCGGCTCGGTATCGGCCAAGTACGCCCCTATAGCAGCCGCAGCAGGTTGTGTTGTGGTGGATAATACTTCGCATTTCAGGATGGACCCGGATGTGCCGCTGGTCGTCCCTGAGGTCAACCCTGATGACGTTGCGGGGTACGTAAAGAAAAATATAATCGCCAATCCCAATTGTTCGACGATTCAGATGGTCGTAGCTCTAAAACCCATCCATGACGCATTTGGTATAAAGCGGATAGTCGTCTCGACTTATCAGTCGGTCTCAGGGTCGGGCAGGGTTGCTATGGACGAGCTTTCCGCTCAGGTAACCGCGATATATACGATGAAATCCCCTGAAAAAGAGGTCTATCCGCACCAGATCGCCTTTAACTGCCTGCCCCATATTGATGATTTCCTTGATAACGGCTATACTAAGGAAGAGCAGAAGATGGTTGATGAGACCAAGAAGATATTTGGCGACGACTCTGTTAAGGTCTCGGCGACTGCCGTACGCGTGCCGGTCTTTGTTGGCCACGGTGAGTCGATAAATATAGAGACAGAAGACCCTATTACACCAGAAGAGGTAAGGCAGATCCTATCGGAAGCTCCAGGTGTCGAGGTCGTTGATGACCCTGAAAAGTCCCTTTATCCGCAGCAGCTGACAAGTGCCGAGTGTGACGAGGTCTTTGTCGGCAGGATTCGCACTGATGATACCGTAGAGAACGGCATTAATATGTGGGTCGTCTCGGATAACCTTAGGAAGGGTGCGGCATTGAATGCCGTTCAGATCGTCGAGCTTCTTATAAGGGACTATATATAGAGTAAAGAAAGATGCGCAACATAAAGCTTACCATTGAGTATGACGGTACGAACTACTCTGGCTGGCAGATCCAGCCAGATTGCCCGACGATACAGGGTGAATTAGAGGCCGCAGTAATAACGATTATAAATTTTAGTATTTCTCCGGATGGTCTTCCGTCTGATCCAATTTACGACGGTATCCACGGGGCCTCACGCACAGATGCCGGAGTACACGCCTTTGACCATGTTGCGACCTTTAAGACAGAATCAGCCATACCTATTTACGGAATCATACGCGGCCTGAACTCGGTCTTGCCGCGCGATATAGCAATAAAGGATGCAGTAGATATGCCGCTGGACTTTGATGCGCGTAGGCACTCAAAGGGCAAGACTTATCTATATAAAGTCCTTACAGGGCCGACACGTAGCCCTGTATATCGCAATAGGGCCTGGTATTTGCGTCAGAGCCTTGATCTCGAGCTTATGCAGGAGGGCGCGAGGTTGCTCGTCGGTGAAAAGGATTTTTCGTCCTTTAGGGCCTCAGGTTGCGGTGCAAAGCATCCGATAAGGGAGGTAATATCTTTTATTGTTGAGTGCAAGGACGATGGCTTTATAGAGTTTACCGTAAATGGCACGGCCTTTCTTCGCCATATGGTAAGGATTATGGTCGGCACGCTGGTAGAACTAGGCAAAGGCAATATTTCTATTGATGAATTTGAAAAAATAATAGAGGCAAAGGACCGAACCCGAGCCCCTTATACCGCTGTGCCAGAGGGTCTGTACTTAGTTAAGACCAAGTACTAGTCAGGACAGTTTGCGATTTTTTAGTTTTTCATGAAGTATTGTTTATAATTTCCCCAAACCACCCTTCAATCAATAGGACTTATTTAGTGCGACGTATTACAGAAGAGACGATAATTTTTATCAGCGTATTTAAGTGGTTTTTTATAGCCACCTGCGTTGGTATTATCGTTGGTTTCTCTACATTTGCGTTTTTGTATATCCTGGAGTGGGGCATTGCCTTTTCTACTCAGTACTCTTATTATTACCTCTCTATGCCGATAGGGTTGCTGGCAAGTGCAACGATAATAAAGTACTTTGCTCCGAACGCAAAGGGGCATGGTACGGAGAAGGTCATTGAGGCCATTCATAAGCGATACGGTAAGATCGAACCTATGGTTGTGCCGGTTAAGCTTATAGCGACTGTAATTACCTTTATGTCCGGAGGCTCTGTTGGTAAGGAAGGCCCTTGTGCGCAGGTCGGTGCGGGGCTTACCAGTATCGTGGCGGATCTCTTTAGGTTTAACGATGTAGACCGCAAGAAACTGGTTATCTGTGGTATTAGCGCAGGCTTCGCCGCTGTCTTTGGTACGCCGGTCGCCGGGGCTATTTTTGCAATTGAGGTGCTCTTTGTAGGGGCTATGATGTACGATGTGCTGCTGCCATCATTTGTCGCCGGCATGGTTGGCTATCAGGTCGTAACGGCGCTTGGCATGACATTTCCTTATATCTCGATGGACGTCATAAATGTTGTGCAGTCAAACTCGCTCTTCTTTGCGGCGGCACTTGGCGGAGTGTTTTTCGGTCTTTGTTCTCTCTTATTTATAGAGTTCATGGTTTACTGTGAAAAGTTGATTAAGCGGTATAAAATCAACCCTGTATACAGGGCCGTGGTCGGCGGCTTTGCCCTGATTTGCTTAACCCTTATTTTCTCTACCGAGTATCTTGGCCTTGGCGAACATATGATTATGTCCTCATTAATGGGCGAGGATGTTGTTGTATATGCATTTCTGCTTAAGATGCTTTTTACTGTCATTACCCTTATCTGCGGCGGTTCCGGCGGTATAGTAACCCCGATATTCTTTATCGGAGCAACGGCAGGCTCTGCCTATGCAACGATCTTTGGCTTAACTAGGCCGGTCTTCGCAGCCATAGGACGTGTAAGCCTGCTGGCCGGGGCTGCTAATACGCCTATTGCTGCTACCATTATGGCAGTTGAGATCTTTGGATCACCTATAGCCCCATATGCCGCTGTGGCAGCGGTTATAAGCTTTCTTATTACAGGGCATCGCAGCGTCTATCCTTCGCAGGTCATGGCCTTTAAAAAATCCGCATCTCTTAATATCCAGTTAGGCACCGAGGTCGAGAACGTCATCACAGAATATGAACGACGAAAGCGTTCGCTGGTAGATATTGTCTGGGGCTATTGCACAAAGATAAAGGAGATCTTTGGCAAGCACAATCCGCAGGGCTGATCTGCTCTAGCAGTTGTCTTGATCTGTTTACAGGGTTGTTTTTTATCGATCAAATATTTGACAAATCGGCTTTAAACCCCTAAAATATATAAGTTATGGTTATTTAATAAAACTGCTTTATGCAGTTGGAGGTCTTTGAGTATGCCCATCTATGAATATAAATGTAAGGACTGCGCCCTAGAGTTTGAGGTGATGCAGCGTTTTAGCGATGCACCTATAAAAGAATGTGAGGACTGCGAAGGCCCTGTCGAGAAGATGATATCTTTATCGTCATTTCACCTTAAGGGCGGCGGCTGGTACGCGACCGAGTATGGCAATAAAAAGGCCGACTCTGCGCCGGCTGCTTGCGGCGATGCTGATACTGGTAAAAAAGCCGCAAAGCCGGACTGCAATGGATGCCCTTCCGCGCAGAAGTAATTAGTAGCCGGAATGCGCGGTTCGTATTTTAGTTGAAGTTGTTTTAGGTAAGGGCCCTAGGATATTAAGGGCCTGTTTTTTTAAGGCGGTTTTTTTATGGAAATAATAGATGCGGCAGTAGAGATGGCACGCAGTGCCGGAGAGTTATTGCAAGGCAGGCTCGGTGCGGTGGACTCGGTAGAGTTTAAGGGTGCGGTCGATATCGTAACCGAGATGGACAAGGCGGCAGAGCTCCTGATCGTTGATGCTATCAGGGAGCGGTTTCCAGAGCACGGAATCCTTGCGGAAGAAGGTAGCGAGGTCGTAAGCACCTCGCCGTACCGCTGGATAATAGATCCGTTGGACGGCACTACGAACTACGCGCACGGCTTTCCTATTTATTGCGTCTCTATCGGCATTGAAGAAGGCGGCGTGATGGTAGCGGGCGTTGTATATGCGCCGGCGTTGGACGAGATCTTTACCGCAGAGCGTGGCAAGGGTGCTTTCCTAAACGGCGACCGTATCCGGGTCTCAAAGACCGCAAAGCTCAATACCAGCCTGCTTGCTACGGGTTTTCCCTATGATATAAGGACCTCAAAGGATACCAATCTAGATCACTTCGGTAATTTTGCCGTGCGCTCTCAGGCTATAAGACGTGCGGGGGCAGCGGCTTATGATCTTTGTTCGGTCGCAGCGGGGCGTTTCGACGGCTTCTGGGAGATGAAGCTCAGGCCTTGGGATATCGCAGCGGGCTTGCTTATTGTCGAAGAGGCGGGCGGAGTACTAACGGACTTTAATAACGGGCAGGTCGATCTGGAGCGCGGCGAGGTTCTGGCGACAAACGGCCTGATTCACCCGGAGATGCTGGCGGTCCTTCAGTCTAAGACCGGTTGCCGCGATATGAGCGGGCAGCAGGCGAAAAAGCTCTAATGGAGCTATATTGATCAAGGCAATTATTATACGTTTTGTCGCGGTAGTCGTAACGATCTTGATCCTGCCGCAGGTAGTGCCGGGCATAAGCGTAGAGCTTGCAACCGATGCCATTGTAGTCGCTATCGTTCTGGGCTTTTTAAATATCTTTCTCAAGCCCATTATGCGCCTTGCGTCTTTTCCGTTGCGATGCTTGACCTTGGGTTTATTTGCATTTATCATAAACGGCGTGCTGCTCTGGGTCGTGGCAGAGCTCGTAGCGGGCTTTACCATAACCGGCCTCCCAGAGGCGATTATCGGTGCTATTATCATTAGTACTGTCTCGCTTTTCGCTCGCATGGTCTTTGGCGGTAAGAGGTAAGGCCGGTTAATTGTTTAATACTTACTGTAGATATTGACACAGCTCAAGCGGTGTGTTATTAATAATAATTACGCTTCGGTGGCAGGTTATCTATGATAAGCTGCCGTTTGAGTTATGAGTCGCTAGCTCAGTCGGTAGAGCACCTGCCTTTTAAGCAGGTGGTGCCCGGTTCGATCCCGGGGCGACTCACCATTAAATGCAGGGTAAAGGTTATAAGGAAGAAGGCTAAGGGAAAGACGGAGCAGGTGGGTATTATGAAGCCAGGGTATAAAAACAATATTGCCTGGCAGAAGAACCAACAAGCTATAATCAAAGCATTAATACTTGTTGAGAGTTTCCCTGGAACAGCACCGTTTAAGAATATAGCCTCTCAGCTTTTTTCATCGATTACTACCGTGGTGCAAACAGTCTAAGACTGGTTATAGTCATTGCGTAAGGTTACAGTGATTTTGAAGGTGCCGAGTATCCGCATTACCTTAAGATAGCGATACGGTCTGCATATGAGACAGACCACTGGTTAACAACCTTGCTATCGATTGCAGAAGTAAAGAAAGATATTGACGTAGTTTTGATAAAAGAGCTTCTTGAGTTGAATCTAGAAGCAATAAAAATATTAACAAAGATAAAGCAGACAATAGAGGCAAAGAGAAAGGCGAGTAAGAAAGGTTTGTAGTTTGTTTTTTAGCCTTATGCCTTATGCCTTACGCCTTTCCCCTTATACCTTGTTTTACTATGTCCCCATCGTCTAGTCTGGCCAAGGACACCGCCCTTTCACGGCGGCGACCGGGGTTCAAATCCCCGTGGGGACGCCATATTATCTGTAATAAAATTAAGGGGTTATCCTATACGGATAGCCCCTTTTTTGTGTCCCCAGAGTGTCCCCAGACTCATGTTCCGGATTCTTTTTCAGATGTGTTTTACATTCTCAAATTTGATATTGGCACAGTAGTAAGGTGTAAATTTTAGTCTGTATGTATATGGCTATTTTATGCTTGACAAATAGCTATTAAATAGCTATTATCTGTATAGTCAATAAGAGGAGGTCGTAATGGAAAAAAAACGGACTATGACTTTAAATCTAAGCAAGGTTGAAATGGAAGTCTTAGAGGCACTTTGTCATAAAAAAGGTTTAAGTAAAACAGCTCTTATTAGGCAGGCCTTAAGACTATATCAGTCTGTTGATGTTCGTTTAGAAAAGGGTGAAAAATTGTTTATTGAGGATCCTATTAAAAAGGAAAAGTTGGAGCTTGTAGTTATATGAGTGAGCTAGTTGGCAAATGTCTTCTTAAGGGTGTTCCACCTGATGATATTGTTGATGCTTTCTTATATGAGGGTATTGAAGAAAGACACCTTGAAGACCTTGAACAGCACTGGAAGCCCGTATTTCTGGAAAAGTCTGAAGAAAAGAAATCTAATCCTAGTTTAATAAGTTCCCTTCATCTCGAAGACTTACAGTGGCATTGGCCAAGTAAGATCTCGGATATTGACGGTCAGCTCTCATATAGGACATTTAGCATAGAGTGTGGAAGCATAACTCAAGGCCTAATGATAATTAACATTTCTTCAAAGCGATGTCGTATCGAAGAACAGCGAAATCAGCATCTAGCCTATATAGAGTACTTAGCTACAGCTCCATGGAATCGTAAACCATTAATGGCTCCAGAGCCAGCAAGATATAGGGGGGTTGGTAAAAATATGATAGCAACCGCAATTCAAGTAAGTCATGAAGAAGGATTTAATGGGAGAATCGGACTTCATGCCCTTCCTCAAGCTGAAAATTATTATGGGGGTTATTCTGGCATGGCTGACTTAGGTATAGATGGAGACTGTCAAAACCTACGGTATTTCGAAATGACTCCTGAATTGGCAAAAGACTTTTTAGGGTGAGGTGAAAGATATGAAATTTCAATTAAGTGAAAAGCAATTACTCAATTTAATAGATACAGAAGAAGACCTTGAGGTCTGTGCAGGTCGTCCTTTACCTCAAGAAATGCTTTTCGAAGCGTTAGACGAGAAGGCACTTGACGATGCGTGTAATAACTTTCCTGTACTTGAAATGATAAAACGCGGATGGATAAAGGCATTAGATGATAGTAGAAATTTGGCAGAACTTGTCCGAGAATTTCTTGAACCATTGGTGCGCCGTCAATCATCACGTGTCTTGTGCCGTCGCACATTCCATCAACGTTCTGCTGATAGGATGGATAAGTTTGCGCTTCTAGCCTGGACAGCTAAAATTCTTATTGAAGCAGAAAAAGAAAATTTACCTGCGTATACCCCTGGAATAATAGACAGCAACTTTTTAGCTTATTTAGTTAAATTAAGTACTGACTCAGAAGGGCCTATACTTGCAAGAAAATTTCTTGCCGACAATGGTATTCATTTGGTTATATTACCCCACTTACCAAAAATCAAACTGGATGGTGCTTCTATGTTGGATGAAAATAGACAGCCAGTTGTTGGATTAACCCTGAGGTACGATCGTATAGATTACTTTTGGTTCACATTAATGCATGAGCTTGCTCATGTAGCTTTACATTTAGAGGGCTCTAATGACCCTAATGAAGTGTTTGTTGATGACCTTGATGGTCTTATTGGCAACGCTGGACTGAACACTAAAGAAGTAGAGGCTGATATGTTTGCTAGAAATGCATTAATTCCTATCTCTGATTGGCGGCCTAGTCGCGTAAAGCGACAAAAAACGCCAGAAGCAATCATTGACTTTGCAGAAAAAATGAAAATTCATCCTGCTATTGTTGCCGGAAGAATTCGATATGAGAGCGGAAATTACAGTATACTTAATGATTTAGTTGGTATTGAAGAAGTGCGAAAGCTTTTTCAAGATATTGACTGGCAAACTAAGGAGAGCCGCGATGTTTGATTCACTACACTATGTGCCTATTCTTAAGGGCAAGCAGGGAGAGTTTGGGGCATTAAAAGAATTGAGTATGTCAGTAAGGCTACATGTTACTCCCTTAATCGAGATACCTCCTGTTGGCTGGAACTATAAGGATAGTTGTCCAAATAAAACTATAGATGATCATATAGAATCTTTTCCGGATAAAATTTGTAATTCTTGGGGCACGGACAAGCCAGTTTTCGTAGATCTTTATTTTGTTGAGCCTGGAGATCGCACGGCAGATGGGCAACACCCTCTAAATGTACTAATGCTATCTGTTCATGCTAAGGGCATAAAGGCGATTCCTGTCACAAGCCTTGACCGCTCCCCTGACTTTCAGAAGGCTGTTAGTGATATTGTTAAGGCGCAGGGGCAAGGAGTATGCTTGAGACTTTCCAGAGAAGAGCTTGACAACTTTGTATCAGATGAAAGTACGGTTACTAAACTGTTAAGTGATCTTGGCCTTTCGTACAGGGAGTGTGATTTGATCCTTGATTTACAAGATATATCCTCTTTAGACATTGGTGACGTGGTCGCATCTTGTTGTAAAGCTATCCAAACTCTTCCAAATGTGAAAGAGTGGCGAACCCTAACACTTGCAGGGTGTAGTTTTCCTTCGAGCTTGGCAGTTATACCTGCTAACAGCTCTAAAATTTTAATTCGTAAAGAGTATATACTATGGCAGAGATTAGTTGCTATAGCTCAAGAGTTACCTAGAGTGCCTTCATTTGGTGATTATGGTGTTTCTCATTCCGACTTTCCAGATATTGATCCTAGAAAAATGAAAATGAGTGTGAATCTCAGATATACAAGCGATAATTCATGGTTAGTTCTGAAAGCCCGCGGAGCCAACAGCTATGGCTACACTCAGTTCAATGGTCTTTGCCGAGTTATTGTCTCTAAGGATGAATACTTGGGGAGGGATTTCAGTTGGGGAGATAAATATATTTATGACTGTTCTTGCAGAAATGATCGTCCGGGCAATGCGTCAACCTGGCGGCAGGTAGGTACTAGCCATCACATTGCATTTGTGTCGAAGCAGATCGCCAATTATCCCTTGCTTTAAGTTTATCTCTTACAGTTGTTTGTAAATCTTTAAGTGTAAGCTTAGTTGACAGCCTCTCCCATAATATCGAACGAGGCTTACTTCTAAAGCCCTTGTCGAAATCGTATTCTTCTAAGGTCTCAAGAGCTTCGTCACGCCAAAGAAGCTGAGCAACGGCCAATGGGTCAATATCTGTGTTCTTACCGCAAGGGCGAATATCATTAAGTTGAATTCCACCTTCGACTCTTTTTGCCTCACAAACGCCCCACCAGTCAGGAATTTGCTTTAAACTTTTTTCTAGATGACTTGTACTAACAACTAAAGTAACATGGTCAAAAATTTTATTATAAGATTCTATTTGACTTGATAGTCTTCCTAGAGTGTCACGAGCACTTTTTATCTCATATCCATGTAGATAGCTGTTAATAACGGCGACATCTATTCGGGCATCGCCTTGACATAATCCTAATTCCTCAACAATTAATGATTGAGAAGGTTTATCGCAATCTTCGGTAATCAAATCTAACAAAATTTTTCTAATATCTATATCTCTCATTAATCCACCCCGGAAAATATATAAAAGCTATATGCTCTACTACAATTTCATTTTAGCATAAAACGCTTTTATAAGAATTAAATTTTCATAAAGTGACCTATACGAAAAAGCAATTGATTCCTTTATATATTATTGGCCTAGCTCACTTTTTTAATTCTATATACTTACCTATATCTTCGGCAATTTCTGCTATAAATTAAGTCTCATTGAGCTGGCCAGAATAAAAGCTTGACAGAGTGTGGTGGATTCGATAAGCTATGTTAAGCATTTATTGGAGGGGGTTGGATATGGCTAAGAAAACAGAGTTTATTGGAGTAAGGGTGAGTAAGGAGCTGAGGGCTTCCTTGGAGAAAAAGGCCGAGGAAGAGGGCATGTCTCTGTCTAAATTTGTTGAGCAAGGCCTTCACGACACCTATCGCTCAGATAAGGACATAATATTAAACCTTATTGCCAAAAGAAAACAGGAAAGACCTGAGTACTGGAAGGAATTAGAAAAATCCCCTATTGTTAGGGAGTTTGAGGATTACATAGGAACTCTTTTTACTGAATTTGTAAATCCAGGATGCAAAGACCCTAAACAGCAACCTGTTATTCTCCTTTATTGGATCGAGCATATTTTAAGATCGACCATTAAGCATTTTGATTCAGTACCAGAAGCACAAAAGGTTGAAGCTGCGCGTCATTTTATAACCTCGGTAGGCGAAGCTCTGGTAGACGGGTTGACTCATATAAAATCTAAGAATAAAAAAACTCAGAAAGAGCTAATAGAGATAGAAAAGGACTTTGTAGAAAAGGCCTGTTTTCATTTTACGTCATTAACCCTTGCAAAAGAATCATATAACAATATTGTAGCTGAACTTAAAAAAGTACAGGCTGAGCTTATGTTAGCCAGACTAGAAGAAAAAGCCTGATATCAGGCTAGGATATTATTATGATAGATAATACAGCGAAAGAGATTTATTCACTCCTTCCAAACGGGAAATGCCCTAATTGTAAAAAGCAGATTAAGGTTGTTGATCGGGACGATACGCTTTATAAAATAAGGCTCTTGAAAATTAATCGTCACAATAAGCCGATGGTAAAATGTCCGAGTTGTAGAGAAATGGTTCTTTTTAGCTAAAAACTGAATAATTCCTAAAAGGCAAAGAAGTCTCTTGCAGACAAAGAAGCCGAGATCGTAGCTAGTATTACTAGCTATAGTCTCGGTTTTTTTTGTTTGTACATACAAAGGGTGTATCGACAAGGTTACTCAGTCGGTCAGAGTAAGGGCGCATAAGGCGCACAAGCTAGTTAACCTACACAGGGGTATTTAATCGATGAAAACAAATAAGCATCAAACATTACTGTTAGTAAAAAATGCGTTCGCAGTCAGAGCAAAGCACTTGGTCTTGCAATTTAACTACTCGGCAGGAACAGCGCGTTCTTATCTCTCGTATCTTGCTAGGCAGGGGTTACTTGAACGAACAACTAGAGGATATGTGCTTTCTAGCAAGGGAAGGGATCGCTTGCAGTTCTTTGGGGTTACTGGATGTACCAGCTTTGACTGTCCTATCTGTATCGATCAGAAGGCCGGGCACTTCACATGCCCAAGGTGCGAGCATCACTTGCCTAAGAAGGAGGCTCAGATCAAGCCTGAGTGGGACTTCCTCGTCGGTGTACGGAATGCCGGAGTCTACTGCCCCTTTTGTCAAAAGCTTATCTTTACAAAGAAACAAGCACAATTAATCGGAATTCCAAATGAGGTATAACGTTATGAATAATACTGGATGGAAGGTTACTCCATTAGGATGGATCGCACTAGCTACAATAACGGGGCTTGCTGTCTATTTTCTAAGTAAAGGCTTGCCTTACGTAATGTTAGGCAAGCGGTCTAACGTTACATTGGACAAAAAGACAGAAGAATAAATACAAAACCCGTAACGTTACGTATGTATTCAAATACTCATACGTTCGTACGTTACGTATACAATGTGGCAACAAGGAGAGCTGAACCACAAGGCGAATATCCATTGACAAAAGACGCTAAAATCGATTATTCTCTGTCCATGGCCGGAAAAATCAGGACAAAAGAAAAGTGCCCGAAGTGCAATGGAAACTTTAAAGGGAGTCCTTTGCGTTGTTCCACCTGTCTTACCACGCCAGAAAAATGTTTTATAGACATATTCTGGAAGAAGCGCATAAAGATTTACTCTACTCGTGACGGTATTCCTCTGGATTCATGGGCAAGGGCTTCGAGGCTTCTTGAGAGTATACGAGGGGAGATAGATAGGAAAGTTTTCGATCCGGAAGATTATCTGCCCGATCGTAAGACCCGCTTTTCTTTTGAGACCAAAATCAATGAATGGCTGAGAGAAAAGGAGATACGGAAGGAGAGGGGAGACCTTGCGCCTTCATATTTAGAGAAACTTGAGGGGTATGTTAAAAGCCGCTATATTCCTTTCTTCAGGATAACTGATATAAGGGAGATACGCACCGGTGATATAGAAAAGTTTTATCAGGATCTACCCAGAAAGCTATCCTCAAAGACCGTTAAAAACATTCTCGATGCACTGCGCAATTTTTTCTTTGAGATGCAACGTAAGGAGTTTACACGGCGGTGTCCTCAGTTCCCCAAGATAAGCCCACCTGAACCTGAATGGCGGTGGATTGACGTTGGCACGCAGAACTCGCTTATAAAGGCTATTCCAGAAAAGCACAGGCCCATTTTCCTGTTTATGGCAAGGCAGGCAGTACGTCCGGGTGAGGCGAGGGCCTTACATTGGGAGGATATAGATTTTGACAGGGAGACCGTCACTATTCGTCGGTCTTTTTCGCTCAACGAGCTAAGGAACTTCACCAAGAGCAAGCGTATTAGGCATCTACCCCTGCATCCTGAAGTTTTAGATGTTCTGAAGCAGCACAGGGGCCTCTCAGGGCTAGTTTTCAGGTGCAACGCGAAGTCTTATAGTAAAGAGACGCTGTTTTACTGGTGGAAGAAGGCAAAGGATGCTGTGGGGATAAAGACCCCTTTAAGGCTTTACGACGGGACACGCCACAGCGTAGCAAGTCAGGCGGTGAACCGTGGGGTTGACTTGAATCTGATAGGCAAGGTTTTAGGACATTCTCAGAGTGCCATGACAAACAGGTACGCTCATGTGATGACAGATGTGCTTAAGAAAGTAATTATCTCCTCAGAGGCCTCTGAGGACTCTAAAGAAGGCACTTATGGCAGGGTGTCTGTAATAAAGAAGAAAGATCAATCATAGTACGACTGCACACCTGAATGACTCCTAGCTGTTATTGATTACACCTACTACTAAACAGTTTTGTGGGCATGCTACTTCCTGTTCACGATTGCGGTCTCAACGTCCTTAATTGCACTGTAACGGGTTTGGAACATCGCCTTGTCCGTATTGACGTAGGCATTTCGCGGATCGTCGTGTTCCGTGATGCTCAGCTTTGCGTAAAGATCCCTCAGAGTCTGAGCTTCAGCAGGAATAAGCGGAACTACTTTAGTAAAATCGTTGAAGGCCGATACCTGCTGGCTTTTCTGTTTAAACTGGTGCCGTTGGTTGTTGAATACGTGGGTATTTACTACTGCCTCTATTAGTCGGCGCATCTTCGCGGCCATAATTTCTTTCTGTGGCTTGGTCGGTTCGCCCACAATGTCAAGGGTCGCGTCGATATCAGTCTTCAAATCATCAACTTTCTCACTGTATTCATCGATTGCGACACAGCTCTCCAGAACATGCACAGCCATATGATTGCTCAATTGTGAGATATTCAGAGTTGTCTGAATTTGAACGAAAAACTCCCAATTGTGCGTGAGGACAATGATCTGTCGATTGGGGTACGCCTGAATCAAATCACGTAGCCGATTGCAGTAGTTGCCGATGTAGTTGTAGTCGAAACTAGAGACCGGATCGTCAAAGACTATTACCAGTTGTTCGCAGGTATCAAGCTCTGCAAAGAACAGAGCAAGGGCATGGATGCGTTGCTCCCCCTCACTCAGAACCAGCTCAATTTTATGGCCTGCCACGTGATGATTGACAGTAACAGCTCCATCGCCCCCGACATCCTTCAACTCGACGCCGAATGCACTCATATCCTTTTCAGCGAGCGCAATATATTCAGCATCCTATCGGGTTCTAAAATTCTCCACCACAAGCTCCTTGTGGGCCTTCTTTGCTGTAGAAGTAACCTTGCGGAGCACTGGCGTAAAATTCGGCAAGCTAGAATCCCAAAAGGCTGAGTCTCTCATGCGCCCGTAGGCATCCTTTAGCAATTCAATGTTTTTCGAAATTGCCTTTGAGTAAAGCAGACCTTGGCATTCCGTTGTAATATCAGTCAACAGTTTGATAAGCTCTACACGGCTCTTTCCTGCTTCTTCGACTAGCTTTTCCTTCTCCTTCAAGGACTTTGAAAGATCATCGCTGAGGCCTCGCATCAACGAAGCCGCATCTTTGCAATCTTGGTCGATTTCGCCACCCACCACAAACCGCGTCTGAACTGCTCTTCCAGTATCCTTGGTCGCATAAACTGTCTCTTGAGTTAAAACAGAATCTTTCGCCCAATCGTCGGGTGCTGAATCGGCGATCACTTTGAGGTTTTTCTCAGACGTTTTGAGAAGATTCCGGATTTCAGTGATGATCGCGTCCAGCTCTCCGGTTAGTAGAGCGGCGTATTGCTTGAAGAGTTCAAGTTCGCTTTCCCGAAGCTTTTGCTTGCAGAGGGGACAATCTCTGGTCTCTGGGTAATTAAAGCTACAAATCTTGTTCGCTGGACGGATAAGCGCCATCAATTTGTCGAGGGTTGCACCCGATGGGATGAGTGACTTAGCGAGAACTTCGAGCTCGTCTTCTTTGGACTTCAAGGTTCTAGCCTGCGCAACCGGGTCAAT
Organism: Deltaproteobacteria bacterium; assembly: GCA_024278765.1. Classification (GTDB taxonomy): domain Bacteria; phylum Desulfobacterota; class GWC2-55-46; order GWC2-55-46; family DRQE01; genus JAJRSM01. The sequence goes on from JAJRSM010000103.1 coordinate 41,809, forward strand.
CTCAATGAGCTTTTCGCATGCAATGAGAATGGGTTCAATTTCCCCGTGCAGTGCTTTCAGGGCAGCAGCTTCGCCCTTGAGGAGTTTGAGCCCTTCTTCTGATGTTGCCTTCTCGAGTTCGGCCTTCCTTTTCAGTTTTTCATCCAAGACACTCTTATCAGTATAACTATCTCCCAGCTTAATCTCAACCTTTAGCGCCGCCGCAGCTGTACTTGTCAAAGCGGCGAGCACGGTGTCTTCGAAAGTTTCGAATTTGTTCCGGATTTGCTCTAAAACGTTCGTGAGCAGAGTCGCATTCTCGGTCTGCCTCCTTTGAAGCTCGGTGCGTAAGTCTATGCAGTGATCTTTTGCGGTCTCGAATACATCCAATTTGAACGGAGAAAGCTCGATGATTCGACCCGGCTGGACAGAATTATGAATGTTGTTAATGGCAATCCCAGCATCGAAATACTTGAGGACGGTTGAGTGTGACCCGTATGCGGCCGATAATGTCCATAACTGAGATGTGCTATCCGATGTGAATCTAAATGAGAAAGAAGGCGTTGTGGTCGTCGGGGCATGAACATCATGGAGCGGGCGTCGTGGAGCATCATGGGATGCCAGAATCTGTAATGCTTCGCACAGGCTGGATTTTCCGCTTCCATTGGCTCCGAAAATGATAGTTGCTCGTTTCGGGAGCGACACCGCTAACGCATTGCTTAGCCCTTTGAATCCGTTGAAGGGTCCTATGGTTTCCAGACGTTCGACGGCTGGTGCCGCCGCTCCGGCGACAGCAGCGGCAGTTGGAGGTGCCGGCTGCCGAAGGTAGCTAGCGCGTGCTAAGAAAAGCTGAACGATAATCTCCAGATTTGTGGGGCTGAGCGTCGTTTGTCCAGATGAGGCAAGATCGCAGATCATCTCTAACCAAGGAATGTCCTCGGAGTGTCCTAGGTCTCTAATGTAGCCGATTGCATCTGGATGGATTGGCATTGCAGTCCTTTGTTTCTATTCGCATAACCTATGTTTATATCGCAAAAGTGCCATAATATATTACCGCACTTTTGCAAAATATCATTAACCGTTTTGATGCAAGCTAAACATATCACATTCGAAAGCAAAATACGCGACACAAATTGCTCTTTTGCTTTTTTTTGGGGAAAGGAGCAAATTGTGTTTATTTGTAGTTGAAATGCTGTATGTGGGAAAGTAATTGAAAAATCACACTTACAGGAAGAAATAAGTATTGGACTTCCCTCAGTTTAGTAGACAACTACCCTTTACCTGATGAAGCCATTTCAAAGTCATGCGGGCTCAGCTGACCGAGGTAGCTGTGACGCCGGGTTTTGTTGTAAAAGACCTCGATGTAATCAAAGAGGTCAGCC
>JAJRSM010000104.1 GCA_024278765.1 Deltaproteobacteria bacterium
CTTGCCCTGAAACCTTAAATCCGTTATCCTGTCTCGTTCCGTAAGGCTAAGATGCCTGTATCCTTTTCCCATAACCACCCAGAGTACCAGCAAAAGGACAGTCCTGCCAGGTGTTGCACTTCCTCATTGAACCCGCGTAGTGCTCAGAGGTGTAAATGTTAATGTTAAGGGCTTAGATGCCATAGTTAATCTGCGTATGCTCTTTGTTAAAGAGACGGGTATAAAGGGTGTAGGAGTCGCAGATGCTGAGAGTGTAAGGCCGCTTATCGTGAACCTGACCTTTCGTAAAGAAAGTGGTCGCTGGAAGGTCCTGAGTGCCAAATGGCAAGAGATAGAGGCCGCTATGGTTAGCTAGTTAGCTCTTCTCTTGATTGATATTGTTTTTGGTTTGTCTTTACGTATAATCTGCTATAATCTCAGAATAGTTATCCTCTTAAATTTTGGTTTCCTTTACCTCTAACTTACCAAAGGAGGAAGGACGATGAAGACTCTATATATTGTTTTCTTGTCTTTTTTTGTTTTCTTTGTTGCTTTGTCTGTAAATGCCTTTGCGGATCATAGAGATATTGTCGAGAAGTTTACCGAGGCCTCTAAAGACGGTAACTATCAGATGATGCGTTTTATAGTAGAGCACGATGAACGGGAAATCCCCGGTGTTGTCGATACCCTTATTAAAGACGCACTGGCCAAGGGGGTCTCGCAAGAAGAAAGAGACGCAAAGCTTAGTATTGGCGAGATCATTGCTGCAAGATATAAGGATCTGGGCGGAGACTTCGAGCCGCTTTTAAAGGTAAAGAGAGAGATCTTTGAGACCAAACTCCCAGCCCCGGTAATGCCGATCATAACCGGTAAGGTGCATATCGTAGAGACCATATCAACGGATAAACAGAAAAATGTCTTCTCGCCCGGCAATATTGTCATCAGGCAAGGTGAGACCGTTAAGTGGGTAAATAAAGACAGCATAGCTCATCTTCTGGCCTCTTTTGCCGTGATTGGCAGGAAGGGTCTATTTTCACCCAGATTTGAGCCAGGTGAGGACTGGAGCTATGAGTTTACAAAGACCGGCGAGTATTACTACGTCTGTTTTATCCATAAGATGATGTACGGTAAGGTAACCGTTGTGAAGCCTGCTCCTTGATCTGTAGGTGGGCTTTCGTAAAATAGATTCTTTTCTGAGAGGACCTTTATTTGGCTTTAGTAGAGTTAGAGATTAGTACCAGAGAGCACTGCGAATTCCTTGATATAACAAAGGAGGTTGCGCTGGTTGTCAGGAAAAGCAGGGTGACAGATGGTATCTGTGTCGTCTATTCGCCGCATACCACCGCTGGCATTACGATAAATGAGAATGCCGACCCGGCTGTTGTCCGTGATATGGTGATGGCGAGCTCTAAGATTATAAGGCGTGACGACCCGGAGTTCAAGCACGCAGAGGGAAACTCGAATGGTCATCTGAAGACTTCTTTTTTCGGAGTATCCGAGACTATTATTATAGAAGAAGGCCGTCTGGTGTTGGGTTCGTGGCAGGGTATATATTTTTCAGAGTTTGACGGGCCTCGCAAGAGGCGCGTACTGGTAAAGATAATCGCCGGGTAGTTTCTTCTTTGATGCTGCTGTATTTAAGAAGCCCCTGTTGCCAGAGCAACAGGGGCTTCTATGTTTTTATCCTTGATAAGCTGGACCTTAGATAGATGCCAGTATTACCCTTATCTGCTCGACGTGGCTTTTTTCTTCGTTGGCAAGGGCCGTATATATATGACGAACCTCTTCGGTAGAGGCCTCTTTCGCGAGGTTTTCAAAGAAGACTACGGAATGCCGTTCCGTATCCATCGCAAGCTCCAGGGCCTGCTGTGGAGTATCGATTGATGCTATCAGTTTCGTCATATCAATGTTGCGCGTAAAGAGGTCGGGCACTCCCTTGGCCTCAACATAGAGTTCTACCTCAATCTCTTCTTCTGTAATGGTATCGCCAAAGCCTACCTCTTTAAAGTATCTGTTCTCGATGGTGTCGAGGTGTTTTTTTTCATCGTCACGCAGTTTTTTGAGTATCTCTAGAATCTTCGCATCGCTGAATTTATTGATAAGCTGCGAGTAAAAGGCAAAGCCGTTCTTTTCTATCATCGCTGATTTTTTTACTGCCTCTTGTTCTTCAAATTGTTCAAACACTATATAACCTCCGTGGTTCTCTTCTTTTCTGATTTAATTATAGATGGCTTGCGAGTAATCTTCAAGGTATTTATACAGGAGGCTTCTTAGTGAAGCATTGCTTCCTTGATCTGTGCCGGTACGGTTTTTAGCAGAGTATCTCTATGTATGGCACTGGTGATGCTGACTAGATCGAGCGGATTGACGCGCGCTCCGTTAAGCTTTGCACTCCAGTGAAGGTGCGGCCCGGTTGAGCGTCCTGTTGAACCGGCAAGCCCTACAACCTTTCCTTTGGCTACCAGCTCGCCATGCTTGACCTTGATCTTTGATAGGTGGCAGTATGACGTATACAGTCCTTGGCCGTGGTCGAGGATAACGGTCTTTCCCGTATAATACAGGTTGCCGACGAAGGCTACCTTCGCGCTATTTGACGCGTGAATGCGCTTGCCGGTGGGGGTGCGGATATCAACTCCGCTGTGCGGGGATTTTTCTTGTCCATTTAATATCCTGCGCCTACCAAAGCTACTGGTGATCTTACCGCTTACGGGTATGATAAATGGCGTCTTCCAAAGGCGTTCTTCCGCACTATCAGCCAGAACGGCCTTGGCAACGACCTTGCGTTCTCGCCGTATACGGCGACGTGCTTTTTTACCCGGGTTTACCATCTCCGGCGGGAGCGTCAAGCGGTCCACCGTAAAGTCCCCTTGCTCAATCGCAATAGAATAGTAATAGCTTTTTTTGATTGCTTCTTTCGTTAGTTCGTCAGCAAGGGTAAGTTCCAGAAGCCGCAGAGCCGGTCTATCGGTCAGGTCTGCGCCGAGCAGGGCGTGATAGGTTACCTCTTTACCGGCCTCAGTACCTCTGAAAAAACTGACCTTGCGCTCGGCAAATAATCCGTTAACCGGCGAGATGCCTTTGGGCAGCGTAAGCTGGATGCCGGTAATGCCGCCTTGTGTTGCCTCGGCCTTGGTAAGTGTGATGATTGGCGCGGTATCGGTCAGGCGCGTCTCACTGTGCGGAAGCGTTAAAGGGAGAACCACAAAGACAATTGGCAGCAGTATCGCCATCATGCCTTTGAAAGGGTTCTTTTTTATTTTGTCTTTTAAGATCTGCACCAATACCCCGCAGTGGTGAAATATATGCACCAGTCATTAAAAGCTTATCTTAAAATCATACGACTTAGAACCTGGTATGTCAAGCTAAGAGGCCCTAAGTGGTTGTACTTATTGCTGTAAATAATGTATTTTATTTCAGGGTGCACTTAGTTGCGCTAGGTGAGCATTACGGCTATAGTTGCGGTCATAAAGCCCCGGTGTCTTTAAAAAAGACAAGGCCCGGGGAGGTCTTCATAATTGTAATGGCTAGTATAAACTGGAGCGTGATCCCCTGGATAACAAGGCGAAGGTTTACCTTGCGTCTATTCTCAGAGAAAAGCCATGCTATAATAAGAAAGATAATCAGCCCACCAAGACTGATGAGTTTGTCTGGAAACCCTTAAAAGGGCGCCGTGAGTGCTGTGATTTAATAGTTTTCTTGTGCTTTAAGATATTATTTTAAGCTAAAGGTGTCAACAACTCTAAGAGACCTAGCCGAGACCTTGTATTACCCTTGCCGAGTCCATGTCGTGGGCTGAGGGTCTTGATTTATACGCGAAAAAGTGTTATTTTTTATGTATATACGCGTAGCATAAGGTGACCTCCCGGTAGCGGTAAATACTGCTGGTAAGGGCTCTTTTTATTTCATGTTATTAATATAACCCAGATTAATCCTTAGCAGACGGGGCGTAGTATGTCAAAAGAACAAGGGCTGGTCTTTAGGGGCTCACCCGCCTCTACCGTAGGTATAGAGGTCGAGTTTCAGTTGGTCTCGCCAGCTACGCTGGCCCTGACCGATGGCTCTGATCTTATGATGGAAGGCATCGGTGATAAGATCAGGCTCAAGCATGAACTCATGCGCTCTAACCTTGAGATAAATACCGATGTCTGTGATTCTATAGCCGCAGCCGAGCAGGACCTTTATCATAGTTTTACCCTTGCTACCGAGGAGGCCCGGCGTAACGATATACTCCTTTGCTGCGCAGGGACTCATCCCTTCTCCGACTGGCGCGATCAGACCATAACCGATAACCCTCGTTATATGAGCCTGATTAAAGAGCTTGGTATGGTCGGCAGGCGTTTCAATATCTTTGGTCTTCATGTGCACGTTGGTGTGAGTGACGGCGAAAAATGCATATATGTGATGAACAGGCTTCTTAGTTATCTGCCCCATCTGCTGGCCGTATCTGCGAACTCTCCTGTAGGGGGTCATTAGGTATGGCATATAAGAAATAAAGGTTTTTTATTACGGAAGTTGTTATTTTCTTTTAGAAAAGTGGCCGTGCGGCGTTTTTCTTGTGCCAAACCTAATGATTTCAATAGGAGGTTGAAAGTGCAGA
>JAJRSM010000105.1 GCA_024278765.1 Deltaproteobacteria bacterium
CTCTTGCCCTGAAACCTTAAATCCGTTATCCTGTCTCGTTCCGTAAGGCTAAGATGCCTGTATCCTTTTCCCATAACCACCCAGAGTACCAGCAAAAGGACAGTCCTGCCAGGTGTTGCACTTCCTCATTGAACCCGCGAGAATTACAATACACAGCGACTCTACTTTGTCTGACCCGAGTAGAAATTAAATCAAAAAAATATAGCTAATACTGCTAAATACAAAAACCTTCTACCTGCCAGCCAGCCACACCATCGGGTCACGTGGCACACCCTTTCGCCTTAGCTCAAAGTAGAGCCCGTTAAGGTCCTTTGGCCCCGAGTCTCCAACCAGTGCTATCGTCTGACCGGCCACGACCTGAATGCCTTTTTTCACCAGTATCTCCGAGAGATAGGCAAAAAGAGTATAGTAGCTGCCACCGTTATCCATAATCAAGACCTGACCGTAGCCCTTAAGCCAACCCACATAGACGACCCTGCCGCTATAGACGCTCCTTACCTCTGTGCCGTAATCGGCCTTTATTACTATACCGTTATTAAATGTTATAGTCTTGAACTTTGGATGACGCTTCTTGCCAAATGACGATATAATGCGCCCCTTGACAGGCATCGGCAACTTACCCATCATTCTGGCAAACTCACTGGAGTCCACAACAACAGCAGCCCTGCCAAGGTCCTCCATTACTCTGGTGAGATCGGCCTCTGCGACCAAAAGCTCCTTTAAAAGGGCAGTGTGCCTGTCTTTCTTGCGTCTTACAGAGCTCAGTAACTTTCGCTTGGCACGCCGGGCCTTGGTGGCCTCTGCCTGTTTTTTGCTAGCTCGCACACGTGTATCCAGAATGTCTTTCTTAATAGATGCAAGCTTTTTTCGCTCCGTGCCAAGTTCTATAATGTTACGTTCGGCACCGTCTATCAGCTCCAGATCCGAGCCCATAACAGCTGAAAGGTACCTGAACCTACGCAGGTCATCAGCCGTAGAAAATGACGCAAATAAGACAGGCGTTGCCCTGCCAGAACGCATCTTATAGATAGCCCGCAGCCTGCTTGCGAGGACAACCTGATATTCTTTTTTTTCTTTACTCAGGGCCTTTATCTTTTTATCGGTCCTTTTAAGATCCTTCTTGGCACGCCTGAGCCTGCGATTTATCCGCTTAAGTTCTCTGCGATGCTTGGAGATTGCAATAGCAACCTTATCAAGCTCTGATAAAAGGCTCTTTTCTTTCTTACCAAACTTCTTTGTCTCGCCCCGTTCCTGCTGAAGACGCTTTTTAATCGCCTCCAGCTCCTTGGCTGTATTAGCGCCTCCCTTGCCCTGACTACCGTCCGCACAAAAAGCCGGGGTAGGCACGGCAAAGACGGCCAGAACCATTATAATTATCAATATACGCATACGCCTATACCTTTAGGAATCTGCCAAGCGAGAAGATACTGCCGACTACACCAAGGATAAGACCGCCGAGCAAGAGTAAGATAAATAAAAGCAACAAAGAGAACGGGTTATCAAGGATAAAGACCAGCTCTTTCGGAATATAGATGCCAAGCACGAGATCTCCTACAAAGAGCGCTACAAGGGCTATCAGGCCACCTATCGCCCCCTCTGCTATGCCTTCGATCAAAAAGGGCGTCTTTATATAGATATTCGGCGCACCGAGGTAACGCATGATCTCTATCTCATCACGCCTCGCATAGACGGCAAGCCGAATAGTATTTGAAATTATAAAGATGGTCGCCCCCCCCAGAAAGAGACCAAGAAAGATAGCAGCGGCCTCCATAAAACCGAGTATCGCGCCGAATCTTTCAGCCCACTCCGTACCGTGCTGAATATCCTCTACCCACGGCTTGTCCTTCAAAGACTCAACGACCAGCCGTATATCCTTAGCGGTTATCTTATCTGCGGCGAGCCGAATCTCAAAAGAGGCCGGCAAGATATCAGGCGAGACGCCTTCGAGCAGAGCCTGATTATCCTTCATCTCTGTCTTTAGTATCTTAAAGGCATCTTTCTTAGAGATGTACTCTACACTTACTACGCCAGCCAGCCCTGCGACCGATTTATAGACCTTTTCAACGGCCTTTTCGTCAACCCCATTTTTAGTCGAGAGCGCACCGTCCTTTACGTAAGCCACGATATGGGTTCTATCCCCCATACCCTCGACAAAAGAATTCAGGTTGGCAAAGATTATTATAAAAAGACTAAAGATCGCAAGCGCAAAAGCAACGGTCAGCGAAGAAAGTACCGTTGTAACGATATTCTCCCTAAGCCCCCTTAGCCCGTCTATCACGGTATATATCATTGCCGTAGTGCTTATCACCTTCTGGTAAGCCTCCCACCGTGCAAATTGATCGTTCGCTTACCCATACGATCTATCATCGCCTGATCATGCGTGGCTATAACAACGGTCGTCCCACGTGAGTTGACCTCCTGGAAGAGCTGCATCATCTTTAAGGCCAACTCCGGGTCTAGGTTACCGGTCGGCTCATCGGCAAGGAGAATAGCCGGGTCTTTAACAAGCGCGCGAGCAACGGCAACGCGTTGCTGCTCTCCGCCCGATAACATAAGTGGCTTGAAGTTAGCGCGATGCTTAAGGTTTACGTAGGTCAGAGCCTTCATAACACGCGAGCGTATCTCGGCATTTCCGAGTCCCAAAATTCTGAGCGTCAGGGCGACATTATCAAAGACGGATTTTGTATTTATAAGTTTAAAGTCCTGAAAGATAAAGCCGATCTTTCGGCGAAGCCCCGGAACCTCGCGCGCGGGTAGACGAGAGTAATTACGCCCGTCTACGATGACTTGGCCGGATGTTGCCTGCTCCGAGCCGAAGATTACATTTAAGAGCGTGGATTTACCAGCACCACTTGAACCGGTGACAAAGACAAACTCGCCCTTCTCTATCTTAAAAGAAAGATCAGCGAGGGCCGGCACGCCGCCCTCGTAGTCTTTGGATACGTGAAAAAGTTGAATCATTAAGGTTTTTTTAAATCCCCCCTTAGTCCCCCTTTAGTAAAGGGGGAAATAAAATACTCAAAAACCAGATTTATTCTTGCCCCAAAGGGGCTTTAGCCCTCGCGCAGTGAGTTGCTTCGTCACTTCGCTCCTCGCAATGACAGAAAATTTGTCATCCTGAATTTATTTCAGGGTCTGTTTTTACAACTAATGCAAAATAGACATCTAAGGTGGAGTACAGCTGCGGAAAAACTAAAAAATGAAAGCGCATCCTTACTCGCCATGACACTACAATTATCTATTTATTATCACAACTGGGTCTTTTCATGTCAAGGCCTTTGGTAGTGAATCTTGAAATAAAAAACAACGAAACAACTCAGGAGCTAGAGTTTTCTCGTAATGATAATATTTGTATTGTACCTATCTTGTCATTGCGAGGATTACAAAGTAAGACAAAGCAATCTCGTCTTTTGTTAGCTTGAATTCGATGGGTAAGTCAAGTACACAAACGATGGTTCAGGTTTGCAACCTGAACCTAAAGAACCTATCAATTCTACGAGATGTTCCATGCCTAAAGACAGGTTGGATTATCTTGAATTTTATTCAGGTCGTCCCTACCTAACCCTTTATTCTGTGCAAGGCTAAAGCCTTGCCCTACGTTAAAAACAAAGAATGCTGCTTCATGGTTATAGCTTAGTATGAAATTAAAAGTATCTTTCGTAGGGCAGCCCTTTAGGGCTGCGTCTTTACAGTATATGCCAAAGAAGGTAAAAGTTGACTGACGATGGTTCAGGTTTGCAACCTGAACCTAAAGAGTCTTGCAATCCTACGGCGGTTACCAGCATTAAAGATAAAAAGAAGAAAGCAATAGATTTTGTGTTTTTCAAGCCTGATAACTGAAAATTATTAAAGCTTGCCAAAACTGACAGAACAAATGGTTCAAGTTACAAACTTGAACCAACAAAAAGCAAAACAAAAAAAAAGCCCCGTCTACCAAAGATAGACGGGGCTTGATATTTTTATATCTTTAAAGTCTTACGACCTCTTGAATTTTTTCCTGAAGACCGCAAGGCCCGCAAGACCTGCGCAAGACAAGATCATCGGGGAAGACTCGGGGAAGGCTCGGGAACGACAGCTATTACAACAGTTCCTTCAACTAAGGATTTCAACATAACGAATATCAGGTAATTATAAAAAAATTACACCCACATTATCCCAATTAAGGCCGCCATAGCCGACCGGCATTACAGTGCCGGTGCTCGGCGCAGATATCTCGTCAAAGGCCAGTACCATTGCTCTTACCCCTAAGGCTGCACCGAGGACAAGCAATGCTGCCTTTCCTCCGTCTTTAAGATTAATCCTTCCAGCAGAGGAAAGCTGCGTTTATATTCTAGGGCCAGACCTCCCATCATATTTTTCATCCCCTGCCCCTGCACTTTCATATATGCTCTCGGCTTTAACAAGAGAAACCTAGTTACTACAGGTTTGGATTGCTTGCTGCCACGTTCGGTTTTTTGTCAACTCTTCTTCGAAACATTGGATTGTTGAATCTGCTTCTTGTGAACCCTCACAAAGGTCCAGGGCATTTTCCCATTTCCATTGAGTACCGCCACCCCAGTTGACTCCACCATGCATGACGCGCTGAAAGCAAGCCGCCGGCTCACCTGAGTTTTCAGCACCGCGACACAGGCGTTCGAGATTCACCTGATTCCATTGTTTACTTCCTTTATAGTCCCATGCGATTTTACCCTGGACCTGTGCAGAACATTTTTTATCACTATTATATCCCAATGTTAACTTAGCATAGTGAACTATCGCATCGTCTGCATATCGCATAAGAATATTACCATTAAATCTTTTACTAAAACCTTCTTCTGAAGGGTCTCTGGAAGGGTTGTGCAATACGCCAAGAATATCCTTCGAGGTATATCGGTCGTCAGCCAACAAATCGATTGATATTCTTCTGCGTCCACGTGAATCGACGGGATAGTCACCCCCTATAAATATCCCCTTCAAACCCACCATTTGCACATAGTCATTTGAAGCAGGTCTTTTACCAGAGCTGGGCAGCCAAGGTGTATATTCCAGCTCAAGGATGGCGCTATGAATATTTTCTGGGTCTGCGTCTCTGAAGGCTCTCCATTGAGGCCGGTCAAGGTGGAAGCTGTGAAACCACACAGTACGTTCTTCTGTGCCCTCACCCATAGAAGGACCCCGGCCATAACCGCTGATAAAGAATCCTCCATTAGCTATGCTGGCTGTGGGCGGCCCAACGGGTGGTCTAATATATTCTGATTCAACAACTGAGACAAGTTCCCCTGCATTGGCTGTCGATATGGTAATTAAAAACATAACAAAGATAGACAGTACATAAGCACCTTTCAGTAAATATTTCATAATTAGCTCCTATTGACTTTATCTATGATTTCACCAATAAACCGGATATCTCTCCACTTCAACCATTTGGTTTATTAGCACCCAAAACAAGATTATCCTTAGTAGTTACTTATGATTAGTAGGAATTAATTCCTGTTACAACTGTTCCAAGACTCATATTTGCAGCAGAACGACTTGACCATAGCCACAGTTAATATCCGTCAATTTTGAATATTGCCCTGTCAACCGCCATTTACAATTTAGTTAATTTAAATATTATATGCCCACGGAATGGCAAGCATTAACATTCAAAGACACAAGGCTGAAACTAAATAGAGGTTAACTCAATTCCAGCGATTCGTTGTGTTTTTATCTCTCCTAATCAGTTGAACTCTGAAAGTTTGACCCGTTTTCATTTAACAAAATCCGATTCCACTTTTTATTTTCAATTAAAGCCTTGGAATTTTTCAGGCGGTAGCACCCCCCCAGCGTGGGATGAGCTTCCAATATCACCCCATGACGCACCTTGAAGATGATATCAGTATGTAGTCAAATCTTAATACTTTAGAAGCAATACTAAAGTATTACTTTAAACATATAAAAACACAACTGCCTGATTCTGTCAAGAAACTAAAAAACGAAACTTTAACTATTTTAAAAGTGTAAAATGTTACGACACGACCTTCGCAGATGATAAGATCTCTGTAGATTAAATAGAGCGAATGGGAATATCCACGCAGCAAAACCCAACGGTTCTTTTAAATATCGCGTGCATAGGCAAAAACGCTTCTCACCCTCGTAGACTCCTTGCCTCATCTTTCGTGCGTCCCCACCACTACCGTATATTTTATGCAAGGCTAAAGCCTTGCCCTACGTTAAAAACAAAGAATGCTGATTCAAGGTTATAGATTAGTATGAAATTAAAAGTATCTTTCGTAGGGCAGCCCTTTAGGGTTGCGTCTTTACAAAAACACCAAAGAAGATAAAAACTGCCAGAACAATAGGTTCTGAGTGCAAACTTGAACCAACAACAAGGACACAACTACAAAACCTGTCATCCTGAATTTATTTCAGGATCTGTCTTTAATATCAAAAAAATACAGATGCTAAATCTAGGTCAGCATGACAAAAATGAAATTAACAAAAAAGCCCCGTCTATCTAAAGATAGACGGGGCGTTTTAATATGGCGGAGCCGACGGGACTCGAACCCGCGGCCTCCGGCGTGACAGGCCGGCGTTATAACCAACTTAACTACGGCTCCAGAGACTAATTAACCGGCGTTACATAGCAACTCCAGCTTGTAGTCAATATATATTACCTTGAGGTAAAAACGAGATTGCCGCTCACCTTCTAAACTTCTCAGGTTCTTCGGGGCTTAAACCCCTAGGGGGCTTAAACCCCTGGGGAGCTTAGACCCCTGACAATTACGTTATGATATGTATGGTAGGCGGAACAGGGCTCGAACCTGTGGCATCAGCCTTGTAAGGGCTGCGCTCTACCAACTGAGCTACCCGCCCATCGTGCCCTAGCCACATAAAATACGACTAAGAGCGAAGAAAATATAATAAACGACTTAAGGCCGGATTGTCAAGCCTTAATTACCGAAACAAATAATCCACTAACTACGCAACTACGACCAGCACCCGGTACTTAGAAAGTTAGTGCCTTACAGTGCTATCGCTTACTACCTCTTTACCGCTGCCCTTAGCGACAACCTTTATATCAAGAAAATCATCCTTTGCGCCAGTAAAAAGCACTTGATTCTTCTTAAGCTTAAGTGCCGTCTTTAGCACCTCGTCGGCACTCTCGACCAAGACTATTTCTACGTCTTTCAGTATCTGCTCCGGGATCTCTTTAAGGTCACGCTCGTTCTCATGCGGGACGATTATCTTGGTAATCCCCCCCCTGTGAGCGGCCAGTATCTTCTCTTTAAGCCCACCAATCGGCAGCACCTTGCCGCGCAGGGTTATCTCACCGGTCATTGCTATATCCTTCCTGACCGGAATCCTCAAAAGGGCCGAGGCAATGGCCGTTGCCATCGTGATACCAGCAGATGGGCCGTCCTTTGGTATAGCACCTTCAGGTACATGCAGATGGATATCGAGCTTCTGATAAAACTCCTTTTGAAGCCCCATCGCCGTTGCCCTGCTTCTGATATAGGTCATAGCGGCCTGTGCGCTCTCCTGCATCACATCGCCAAGCTTACCTGTAATCGTAAGCTTACCCTTACCCGGCACCAGAGCAACCTCGGTTGCCAGCAGATCGCCTCCAGCCTCAGTCCACGCAAGCCCTGTTGCGACACCAATATCATCCTTGATCTCACCGCGACCAAAGCGGAACTTCGGCACACCCAGATACTTCTCTACCGTCTTTGAGGTTATCTGTACCTTCGGGCTATCAGGATTACTAAGAACCTCTCTGGCGACCTTACGCATTACCGAGGACAACTGACGCTCCAGGTTTCTAACGCCCGCCTCACGCGTATAAAGCCTTATAATAGCCATCAAGCCGGTCTTGGTAAAGGTGACCTTCTTCTTCGTAAGGCCGTGATTCTTAAGCTGCTTGTTCATGAGGAACTTCGTGGCTATCTGAAGCTTTTCAAGCTCGGTATAACCCGGTATCGATATTATCTCCATCCTGTCGAGGAGCGGGTACGGTATTCCCTGCATCGAGTTCGCCGTCGTTATAAACATGACCTGCGAAAGGTCGTAGTCACAGTCCAGGTAATGATCGCTAAAGGTATTGTTCTGCTCAGGGTCCAAGACCTCAAGGAGAGCTGAAGAAGGATCACCCCTAAAGTCAGAGCTCATCTTATCTACCTCGTCGAGCAAAAGAAGCGGGTTGTCTGTACCAGCCTTTTTTATCGATTGGATAATCTTACCAGGCATTGAACCAATATAGGTACGCCTATGTCCACGAACCTCGGCCTCGTCCTTAACACCGCCAAGCGAGACCCGGACAAATTTACGCCCAGTACTCCTTGCAACAGATTTGGCAAGCGAGGTCTTACCGACCCCGGGAGGGCCTACAAGACAAATAATCGGCCCCTTCATCTTATCGACAAGGCTTCTAACAGCCAGGTACTCAAGGATCCTGTCCTTTACCTTGGTAAGGCCAAAGTGGTCCTCATCTAGTATCTTCTCGGCCTTGTTTATATCCTTCTTATCCTCAGTGACCTTGCCCCACGGCAGCGTCGTTAGCCAGTCAACATAGTTACGGACAACCGTTGCTTCAGCCGACATCGGAGACATCATATTGAGTTTCTTAAGCTCTTGGCGAGCCTTCTTGGTCGCCTCCTTGCTCATGGACTTCTTCTTTATCAGGTCCTCAAACTCCTGATGCTCGCTCTTGGTATCGTCCCTGTCGCCAAGCTCCTTCTGGATAGCCTTCATCTGCTCGCTCAGATAATATTCCTTCTGAGTCTTCTCCATCTGCTTTTTGACCCTCTGCCTGACCCTCTGCTCTATCTCCAAAATCTCGATCTCGGATTCCAGAAGCGTATATAGGTACTCAAGGCGTTCCAGTGGCTTCTCACATTCAAGTAACTTCTGCTTTTCCTCAAGCTTGACGGTAAGGTGCGTAGCAATGGTATCGGCAAGCCTGCCTGGATCATCTATCGTAGTGGTGCTCATGATAATCTCAGGCGGTACGCGCTTATTAAGCTTTACATAGACCTCAAAGGTCTTTAAAACAGAACGCATAAGGGCCTCGGTCTCGGCATTATCCTCACTGAGTTCCTCGACCTCCTCGCTTGTGACCATAAAAAGTTCTTCTTCATCGGTAAAGTCCTTGATACGAGCCCTGCGCTTACCCTCTACCAGCACCTTTACAGTACCGTCAGGTAGCTTCAAGAGCTGCAAAATCGTTCCCATCGTCCCCATCGCATATATATCTTTTGGCGTTGGATTATCGGTCTTTGCCTTTTTCTGAGCCACAAGCAAAATACTCTTATCACTGCTCATGGCGTGCTCAAGTGCCTTTATGGATTTTTCTCTGCCCACAAAAAGCGGAACGACCATATATGGAAATATTATTATATCTCTTAAAGGTATAAGGGGAACTATCTCTTCAGATTTATTCTGAGTCAAGGTCAGGTACCTCCGGAAATTTTGTAGTTCTTTATTGTTATTCTTCTTCACAATCCTACTTTACTACTTCTTGAATTAAAAACTGCTTATACTTAAAACCGGTGTGGCACTCCTGCGGAGAGCAAAGCCCCTTCAACGCAAAATAAAACTTTATTAATACATTCTGCCGTGCGCAGCACCTTGTAGGTATGTGAAAGATTAAGTCCACAGTCCTTAAAACGCCGCAGGTGATTTATTAGCGCGTAACCTTAAGCCGAGTTCGCCTCTTTATCATTTTCATATATCAGTATGGGTTTGCCCTTACCGACGATAACATCCTCGTTTATTATACATTCCTTAACCGTTGGCTGCGATGGCAGTTCATACATAGTATCAAGCATTGAGTTCTCCAAAATCGAACGAAGTCCACGCGCTCCAGTCTTACGCTTTGTAGCCTCTCTCGCCAAGGCATGCAATGCACCATCGGTGAACTTGACCTTAACATTCTCCAACTCGAAAAGCTTTTGATACTGCTTGACCAAGGCATTTCTCGGCTCGGTCAAAATCCGTACCAGGCTCTTCTCGTCAAGCTCCTCCAAGACCGCGAAGACCGGCAACCTACCCATAAATTCAGGTATGAGGCCATATTTCATAAGATCCTGAGGCTCAACCAGAGCCAACAACTCGCTCTCGTTCTTCTTGGATATCACCTGCGCAGACTCCTTTGAATGGAAGCCCAGCATCTTTTTGCCGACTCGCTGCCCGATTATCGCATCAAGGCCTGTAAAGGCCCCTCCAACGATAAAGAGGATGTTAGATGTATCTACCTGCAAAAACTCTTGCTGAGGGTGCTTACGACCACCCTTAGGCGGCACGTTAGCTACTGTACCCTCTATAATCTTAAGCAAAGCCTGCTGCACGCCCTCACCAGAGACGTCTCTGGTAATCGACGGGCTGTCGCTCTTCCTTGAAATCTTATCTATCTCGTCGATATAGACGATACCCTTCTGGCAACGCTCGACATCATACTCGGCGTTCTGCAAGAGACCAAGTATAATATTCTCGACATCCTCGCCAACATAGCCAGCCTCGGTCAGTGTTGTGGCATCGGCTATGGCAAAGGGAACATTCAGAACCTTGGCGAGCGTCTGAGCAAGCAAGGTCTTTCCTGAGCCGGTCGGACCGAGTAGCAGGATATTACTTTTTTGTAACTCGACGTTGCCAAGCGAGACCTGGCTGTCGATTCTCTTGTAATGATTATAGACTGCAACGGCAAGAACCTTCTTTGCATACTCCTGACCAATTACATACTCATCAAGAATTCGCTTAACTTCCGCTGGCTTCGGTATTACCTTGGACTTCTTTTTAAAGTCGTCTTTTTCGTATTCTTCGGCTATTATATCATTGCAAAGGCCAATACACTCATCACATATATAGACCATAGGCCCTGCGACCAGCTTTCTGACCTCATCTTGCCTCTTGGAGCAAAAAGAACAGGCAAGGTAACCGTCACCTCTTTTCTTATCTCCAGCCATTTGTTGATCCTCCGCACTTTTTCATTAAACCAGACCGGAAACCAGACCAAGTCTGCCCCCGGCTGTGCCAGCTGAAACCACCCTAATAGCTATCACTACCACGCAGCTTAAACCAACCATACCAATAAAAGGTCACGCCCTCTTATCTATGACCTTATCAATTATACCATATACTTTTGCCTCTGCACTAGTCATAAAGAAGTCCCTCTCGGTATCATTATGAACGGTATCAAAAGGCTTGCCCGTATGATGAGACATGATCCTCGTAAGCTCTTCACGCAGGCGTAGAATCTCCTTTGCCTGAATATCTATATCGGTAGCCTGCCCCTGTGCGCCGCCAAGCGGCTGATGTATCATTATGCGTGAATGAGGCAGAGCAAAACGCTTACCGGAAGTGCCACCAGAGAGCAACAAAGCTCCCATGCTGGCGGCCTGTCCGATGCATATAGTAGAGACGTCGGGCTTTATATACTGAATGGTATCATAGATACCAAGCCCAGCACTTACTATGCCGCCAGGGGAGTTGATATAGAGATTAATATCTTTTTCCGGATCTTCAGATTCCAAAAACAAAAGCTGAGCTATTACGAGATTTGCAACATCGTCATTTACCTGCGTACCAAGAAAGACTATCCTGTCCTTAAGAAGCCGAGAATATATATCATAGGCCCTCTCTCCCCTGCCTGTGGTCTCAACTACCATAGGTACAAGTGTCATAAGCTCATCGGTCATAAACACCCCTTTTTTACTTTTTTATGGCCAGACTAAAACCGACTGAATCACCCAGCCGTCTCCAGCTCAGTGCCCATTAATTTGTCAAATACCTTGTCTCTCATTATGCTCTCGGTCAAGATACCAATAGCCTGCTTTTCCTTAAGTGCTGTACGCACCGTATCCGGCTTCTCGCCGCGTGCCTTTGCTATATTAACTATTGCCTGATCTATCTCCTGACCAGAGACATTTATACCCTCGTTATCTGCAATAACATCAAGGATAATATCGCTCTTTGCCTGATTCAGCGCGATCTGACGATAACGCTCCTTGGCCTCTCGTGAGCTGGCGTCATAACCGAGCGGATTGATCTTGCCACTGCGTACACCATTCATCATGTTGCTCATAAGCTGAGTATAGTACTTATTTTCCAAAGTTTCAGGGACATCAAAGTCATTGGCCTCCAAAATCTTATCAAGTATCTCTTTTTTAATGCGGTCTCTCTCATTATTAACCTTAATTGAGGTTACCTCGGTACGGACTTTTGTCATGAGATCTTCCAGATCATCACAGCCAAGGTCCTTTGCGAAATCGTCGTCTACAGGAGCCAGGTCCTTTTTCTTAACCGTCTTAATGGTCATCTTAAACTCAGCGGTCTTACCTGCTACGTTCTTATCGTGATATTCGATAGGAAAGGGCTTTTTAAACTCCTTTACGTCTCCAGCCTTTGCCCCGACGGCAAGCTCTTCGAACTCAGGCAGCGACGCTCCCTGACCGACCTCAAAGGTATAGTCCTTTTTCTGCCCTTCTGATGCGGCTAGAGGCTCTCCGTCTACCATACAGTCAACTGCTATCGTTACCTGATCGCCGTTCTCTGCCACGCCATCGGACTCTTTAAAGTTGGCATTACGCCCCCTTAGCATATCTATATTCTGGTTAATTTCGTCTTCGGTCACCTCGGTTGATTCAGACTTTACCTCGATCCCCATATAAGTATCCTCAAGGACAGTCGGCATTATATCTATCATCGCCCTATAGATAAATGGTGAGTCCTCGCTTAGCCTAACGACATCTACCTTAGGAGGAGCTATTGTCTTTATACCCTTTAACTTTAAGGCTTCGGGGTAGCTCTTGGCTATCACCTGCTTGGAGACGTCTTCAAGGACGTCCTTACCGAACTTCTGTTTTACAACAGACTCAGGGACCTTTCCCTTACGAAACCCCTCGACGTCTGCCGTCTCCATTAGTGCGGCAAAACCCGCCTTTATACCTTCGGTAAGCTCACAGGCCGGAACCTCTACCAATAAGGCCTTCTTAAGGCCACCTAAATCTTCTATCTCTACCTTTAAATCCATAACCCGTACTCTCCTTACTCTCTTTATTTTATCCGGCATAAAAGCCGGATCATACGCTGATAAATTCTATAAAAAAACAGTAACGCCTCTTTACTATTAAGCCATACCTGGCTAGACCAAAGAAGCCGACTCAGTGCCCAAGGTTTGGTGCGAGAGGGGGGACTCGAACCCCCACGGTCACCCACCAGATCCTAAATCTGGCGCGTCTGCCAATTCCGCCACTCTCGCCCGTTACACACATTAAAGTTCACTACGTTGAATAATAAGGGCTGCGCACCTCGTAGGCACTTTATTGGTCAGACCCTGATAATCCTTAATTATAGTCAATAGACCTGTTGCTTGCAACAAAAATGTTGATTTAATTATTATAACGCAAAAGCAAACAAAACCCAATACCCTTAATAAAACCCCCTCTATCCCCCTTTTCCAAAGGGGGAGGTAAGTTAATGCTAAATATACGACCTCACCTGATAAAACAACCGAACTGTCATTGCGAGCGCAGGGACGCATTCCCGCAGCAAAGCAATCTATATTTTCAGATACTAAGTAAGACTAGATTGCTTCGTCGCTCAAAAGCTCCTCGCAAAGACAGTAAAGTTGTCATCCTGAACTTGATTCAGGATCTGTATTTAAGGTTTTACAGATTGTGTGGAGCGCAGCGAAACCCAAGGGTACTTTAATGGATTCAGGTAAAG
>JAJRSM010000106.1 GCA_024278765.1 Deltaproteobacteria bacterium
AATCCGTTATCCTGTCTCGTTCCGTAAGGCTAAGATGCCTGTATCCTTTTCCCATAACCACCCAGAGTACCAGCAAAAGGACAGTCCTGCCAGGTGTTGCACTTCCTCATTGAACCCGCGTCTCAATGCTCCGCAAATTTACAACGACTATACTTTATGGTGTTTCTTTTCTACCCCTGCCACTCTATCCAACCATCTATCGCAGGATAATAAAGGGCCTTTCTTATCTCGCGTTGCTCGCCTGAGGCACGTAGCACATGTTCGTAACGATCAAGCTGCGGCGCATACCGCTGCTTCTCTTCTGCTAAAAAGTCGTCAAGGCTGCCGCCCTCATGGCTACCTGTCTTATAATCTACTATCCAGCGAATACCTTTATCATCGACAAAGCTCCTGTCTATCACCGTACGTACGACCACGCCGTCTATCACAGTGGTTATCGCCATCTCGGCAGCATCGTTTTTATGTGCTGCAAGGACCCAACGTCCTCGCTCGGTAGCCAGAGCCTTATCTATTATCTGCATGCCTTTTTTGGCGATAAGAACGGCCTCGGCTTTATCAAAGCCCATCTCTCGCAGCATCACCTGCATATGGCTATCTTCTCTGGCCAACCGACCCTTATCCCAGGCAAGAAGACCGTCCGTTACAATCCTGCAAAAGTATCTGTGAATGACCGTCCCCAGGTGACGCGCCTCCTCTCCGACCCAATCAAAGCTCGGCCTTACCGGCCCGTTCTGCTGCTGGTCTTTAGATACGCCGGTCCTTATCGAGGCCGCTGGCTCGGGACGCTGCCAGCCAGCCGGAAGTCTTTTCAGAGAAAGTCCTCGTACCGGGGTTTCTCCCTCCGCGTCATGCCGCTGACTCGACTCTGAGATCTCAATGATATTATCTTTATAGATCTCAGAACCTATAAGAGACAAAAAAGACCCGGAGCTTGCCTGCTCTTCGCCGTCAACTCCGGCGATATTACCAAAGATATAAAGCCCCTGGCGAGCCCTTGTCGTGGCGACATAAAAAAGCCTTAGTTCTTCATATTTATCTTTTATATTATTTATCTCAGTTATTGCATTGTAGATCAGCCCGCCCGTACCTCTCTCGGATACCTCCTCGATTGGTGCGAGCAGTAGATCACGGCCACGCTCAAGCCACTGCATAATCTTACGCTCGCTCCGACCACTCCTCTTGCCAAGCCCCGGTAGGATTACATAATCAAACTCAAGCCCCTTTGCCTTGTGTATCGTCATAAGGACTACCGGGTTTATGCCCTCGCCAGTGCTCGAAGCAAAGAGCTTTTTCATTCGCTGGACGAACCACTTTAACTGCGAGACGTCTTTAACTCTTGCATCAGTCAAAAGATCAAAAAAGGTCTCTGCGTCCTTCATATCGTCTTCACCTGTAAAGGTCGCTGGCCCGCCAAGCTCTATCCAAAGCCCTTCAAGCAAAGCCCTCATAGGAATACGGCCTCGCAGTGCCATTGCCTTTGCCATCTTATCCCTGAATATAAATACACGGCTCTGTCCGTCCTCTGATAACGCTGCGATACGCTCGTCATCACTAAAAATACTCCACAGGATTCTTTTCTGATCAAAGCCCACAAGACTATGAATGTCACACAAGGCCAAGCCGCAGTAACGAGCCCTTAGCAGAGCCAGCCACGCGACCCTATCGCCCGGGTGCAGGAGCGCACGCAAGAGCGCCATCAGTTCCTGAACCACGATCTTACCATCTAAAGGCTCCAGTTGCTCACCCCTATAATCTATACTAGCAGCCTTTAACGCCTCTATAATCTTATCCAGATGCGCACGCGACCTGACAAGGATAACCTTACTGGCGTCTGCTGGGAACCCCTTTAAAACCCCTACTATATCCTCTGCCTCTCTCTTATCGTCACGCCCACTATAGGTCGTAACCTCAACACCCGCACTGCTCTCGGCCTCTCTGACACCGCAGGACTCCGAGTACCTGACGGCCCCGATTGCAGGGTCTTCAACCAGCGGAAAGGCCTCGCTAAAGACCCGATTTACCCAGTCCACAAGGGCTGGACGTGACCTGAAGTTAGCCGTAAGGTTAAGTGCTGTCAGCTCGATATCGGCCATACCGCTTTGTCTGGCCTCTAGAAATATTCCAACATCCGCGTCTCTAAACCTATAGATAGATTGCATCGGATCGCCAACAATAAAAAGCGTTCGTCCGTCGCCATGCTCAAAGCCGCGTGTTAACGAGCACATAAGAGTAGCCTGCGTCCAGGAGGTGTCCTGATATTCGTCTACTAGGATATGGCGAAACCTGTTGTCAAAGGCCAGCATCAGATCGGTTGGATCATCATCTGAGCCAAGGGCCGTTATCGCAGCCATCGAGACCATTGAAAAATCAACGGTCTCTCGCTCAACAAAAACTTCTTTGAGTTTTTTTACAGCTACCGGCAAGGTCCTGACAAGCGCACTTAAGACCTGCCATTCTTCATCACTATAAGTCGCCACTGGCAATCTGCCAACTGCGCTCATGGTCTCGGCGATACTATCAAGGCCGTCGAGTTCTTCAAGTAACCCTTTAAAGGCCAGCTTACTAAGCTCAGCCTCACTGCCTTTCTTAGCAGGAGGGAAGCCGATCTTCTTATTCACACCACCGGGCTTTCTCCACTGCCCCTTGGCCGTCAGCAATAACTTTGCCAGCCCCTTCCATAGAGCAAGGGCTTTTGCCTTTGCAGCAGGCATCTCTTCAGTCTCACCAAGGCCGCTAATAGTCTTCTCTAAAGGATCTATCTCACGCAACACCCGTGCCGCATACCGTGCGGAATCCAGCAAGGATGCCACGAGATCATCAGGGAAGGTCTCGACTGCCCGCTGCAGTCTTTCTTCGATTAGATTTTTTATCCCCGCTTCCAGACGAATACGCAAGACGCTATCATCTGCGTCTCCGTCCAAGTGACGCAGCCACTGATCCCGCCCCCTTAGCATTTCAACAAGTTTACAGGTCATAGTGCCAACAGAGTTATCCATATGGCAGAGAACCTGCCTGAGCGCGTCTCCGTCACGACCGTCTTTATCTATCAGCGCAATAGTACGCCTTGCGGCCTCTTCATATAACTCGTCAGGGCTATCGCTTACAGAGAGCTGCCTACCAAGCCCGGATAAGAGCGGCATCTGACGCACAATTGTGGCGCAGAAAGAATCAATTGTAAGTACCTTTAGCCTTGAGGTATTCAAGAGTAGATTCCAGCCTTCTGCCTTATCACGAAGGAGGACTTTGCCGGCAAGCTCCAGCGTCTTGGATTGGCCCGAGTCCTTACCCTTTTTTCCGCATTGTGCCATCTCCATTGCCTCGACGATACGCGCCCGCATCTCTCCTGCGGCCTTACGCGTAAAGGTTATGGCAAGGACCTCTTCCGGTCTATCTACTGTAGCCAGCAAGACAAGAAAACGCTGAATCAAGAGCGTCGTCTTACCAGAGCCGGCAGGGGCCTGCACAATAAAAGATCCACCGGGGTCGATGGCAAGATCGCGCTCTTTCTGATCAGGGATATTGAGGGGATCAACCATACTCAGCCACCTCCGATTCATCAGGGCTTTCGCTATCTAACTCAAAGATCCTGCACAAGATCGGCAGCTCGCAGTAGAGGCATGCAGTTGGTTTACCTCTAGCGTCTCTGGTCGGAGAAACATTACAAATACCTGCGACAAAATCTTCGGCGAGCCGGCTGAGTGTTTGCCTCCACATCTCCCTCAGGTCGTCCCAATCCTCAACCCCTTCTATCTGTTCACGCCACCGAGTTTCTTTATCCAGAGATTTTACATTCGGCAAGATACCGTCGTCTTTAGAAAGACCTATAAATTTTGTCCCCGGCAGTTTAAGGCTTGCAAAGGCAATCGCATCAAACTCGGTGCCAATGCCGTACAAGAGCATCTGCGGCTCTACCATCTTATCAGGCAGCCATGCGTTTTTTGTACAGTTCCCTGTCTTATAATCTATAACAACCCTAGCCCCGTTCTCTAATTCATCAAGACGGTCAGGGCGGGCAACAATACTCAGCCCGCCAATCGTTACCTTCTCGTCAAACTCGGTCTGAACGACCGTAAAGGGAGACCTCTTAAGCTCTACCTCCAGCCACTGCCGTACCAGAGCCACGACCCTCTCGCCCTCCATATCAAGGAATCGCCGGGGCAGCCGCCTTGCGTAATAACCACGCAGGGCTTGAGTAACGGCCTGCTCGACCATCGCCTCCAGCTCTCCGCTACCCTTAAGGGCTCGCAGTCTTTCTGAATCCTTTACCTCTTTCCAGAAAAACTCCAGAGCCTGATGCACAAGATTGCC
The DNA here is from genome assembly GCA_024278765.1 of Deltaproteobacteria bacterium. GTDB lineage: Bacteria > Desulfobacterota > GWC2-55-46 > GWC2-55-46 > DRQE01 > JAJRSM01. Next base: position 4,309 of record JAJRSM010000106.1, read on the forward strand.
ACGCTCCGCTCCGTCTAGTCCGTCCTCTGGCTGGACCACGCCGCTAGCCCCGAGCCTGTGTTTTGCAAAGGCCCGGAAAGGACACTCACTCTGATCTTTTATAATAGAAGTCCCACCCCTGAGTGCTGCCGCACCCAGATTAGAAAGACCAATATCCCCGTCCTTTGCCATATCTTCCAGCGCACAGGCCTTGTGTACGGCGGCCTTGAGCGTAGAGCCGCTACCAAGCAATGCTGCCACCTGACCTACACTGTCTTTATCTTCATGTTTTTGCGCTTCCTTCTCAACCCAGTTTAATAGAGGGCTCAGCCCTACCTCTTTACCTCTAATATCCATTGGATAACTCACTACAAAGCTACCGGCACTCTGAAAGATCCTCTTAAGAGAGCCGGTAGCAAAGCCAAGCATCTTCTCCGGCGTTGCCCGCGGCATACCGAAACGCCGCTGCAACTCGATTGGAATAAAAGGATTTGGCGAGGCCGGTCCTGGCAAGACGCCATCATACGCGCCCATCAACCAGATATAATCGAAGTCCTGCCCGCTTGCCTCAAGCATCCCAAGGACCTCTACGCTTACGTCACCAACCGAATCAGCTACTACACTCTCGACCTGAAATATCTTCTCTGCTGCCATAGCCCTTAACCAGGATGTTGCTGCGCGTCTGGAGATTGCACCGAGGATATCGCCAAGGCCCGCAAACTCTGCCAGCAACCCCTTCCACGATTCCAGACACTGGTACTCACGACTGGTCAGTCCGGTTTTTGCAGGTGAATTAGCACGAGCCGACCAACCCCCGAAAAAACCAATCTTCGCTAGCAGAGAAGAAAACCTCTCGGCCCAGGCACTTGGCAGAGCAGAGGTCTTTGCTTTATCCAGATCCTCTATCCACAGATCAATACGGCTCGTAAAGGCCCTAAGCGACTCACCTCTACCAGAAGCCATCCCTCTAATATCACGCAGCCCGACCGTTAAATATTTTTTGCGTTTCAGGTCGGCATCGATTGCCGCAAGCTCGAGTCCCTCCTGCCAAGTCTCGCAGATATAAGGCGACAAAAGCATGCCGCTCATCTTAGTTATATCCTCCGGCCAAAGCACTATAGTAAGGATATCAAGCAATGCACTTATTATTGGTTCTGTGCTTAACGCGGCCCCGAGCGAAAGGTTAAAGACATCGGTGGATTCTTTCCACGGAAGGACCGAGACGGGTGAAAGCTCCGCGCCAAATTCACGCAGAATAATATCCCGGTATTCGCCAAGCTCCGGCACTATAACGCCGATTCTCATTCCCCCGCCCCCAATCAGCTGTTTTTCGCTAGAAGCCAAGACCTCGCGTATCCAGAGGGCTGCGCCCTTTACCTCCTGCACAGGCCCCTTAAAACTGCGCAGTTCAGTCTGCCCCCCAATACCGGCTGGCCCAACAGACAAAAGACCCTCGTCGCCTGTAACGCTCGGCTCAGAGGGCCAGCTAGCAAGCACCAAACCGGCCCTTTCCAGTATCTGCATAAAGGCCGCACGCTGCGGCGTTATCTCGTCAAAACCTGCAAAGACAACCTTATCAGGTAATACCAGATCGCCACCTGTTACGGCTTCTCCGGCGATCCTTATAAGCTCACTAAAGTCAATAAAACCCAGCTGTTTTAAGGCCTTCTCATAACTGCGACTCCATCTTTTAAAGGCCAATGCCTCTTTGCCAAGATATATCTCTTCACCAAGCCCCTGCAAGCAATACTCCTTCATAAGGGCATAGGCGCTGGATGCCGCCTGCCACGCGCCGCCTGCGACCAAAAGATCACTCGCCTCTAACTGGTGATCCTCCTCTATAATCTTCTTCCAGAGCGCAACCGCACGCGCCTCTGTAATCAGAGCAGGCCTGCCAGCCTGCCAGCTTTCCTGCAACAGACTCCTTGCCCACGAGCCAAGCGGCATCACCACAGGAGTCGTCCAGGAGACGCACCCACGAGCGACCATCGCCGTCTCGAAAGACGCAGACAGATAGCGTGCAAGCCGTTTATTGACCGTCACCACTACAGCTCCGCCCTCTATCGCCTTTATTATTTCTTCCAGTTTAGTCACAAAATAAATATTAACATTTTGCAGATCAAGAGGCAATCAAAGGCTAGGGACTATTGACCCCGCGAGTTTGCAAAATCACGCCCTTGCTTTCAACTTGAGACAGATACCAAAACATGTTAACTTTAATAGCACTATGAAAAACAACTATAAGCCTACTAAAAAGACTACCTTAGCTGCGTTACCGCTTTTCATCCTCTTCATTACCGCTATATTACTACTGCCGGGAAGCAGCTACGCCGAAGAAGAAAAAGGATGGCTCAGCTGGGCCAAAGACCTTGCCACCTCTGCTGAGAAAGAAGATGTAGATGATCGTCATTCTTATATAACTATCGATGAGAAAAAGCGCAAATACTATCTGCACCTGCCAAAGCGTCGCAGCGGTAGCGATCCTATATCACTGATAATTGCCTTCCACTCAGGTCACGGCGGCGGCATCAGGCTGGCTGAACAGAGCGGCTTTGATGAGTTGGCCGACAAAGAAGGCTTTGCGGTTGTTTATCCTGATTCTGTAGTACAGTGGAACGACGGAAGGGCAAAGGCCTCGAGTATGAGAGATATAAAACTTACAAAGGCCCTTATCAAAAAACTCATAACTGAAAACAATATTGATCCAAAGCGCATCTATGCCACAGGCATCCTTAACGGCGGACTCTTTACGCTGCGCCTAGCCTGCGATATGGCAGATACCTTCGCTGGTTTTGCGCCTTTGCTGGCCTCGATACCCGAGGACTACGTTGAGTCATGCCGACCATCTAAGAAGTTTCCAATCATAATGATGAGTGCTACCAAGAATAAGATGGTTCCGTGGCAGGGAGGTAGCGTACCATTTGGAAGCAGCTTTACCCACGGCGGCAATGTTATCTCAATAGATAAAACCATCCAGTTCTGGCAAGAGCACAACGACTGCTCTGCCGCTGCCTACACCGAGGCACTTCCTGACAGGGACAAATCAGACGGTACGCGCGTTGAACTGGCCCGCTACAAAAACTGCTCCAAGGGCTCGGCCCTGACCCATATAACGATAAAGAACGGCGGCAGCACATGGCCCGGATCAAAAGAAAAACCCGGACGAATGAGAACCACGATGATAGGACTTACAAGCTATGATATCGACGCAGCAGAGATGATCTGGGAGTTCTTTAAAGAGCACTCTATAACACAAAAATAATAGCCTGCCAGATACTGTAACGCCTGTTTCCAGCGGAGTGCTACTTGGCCAAAAAATGCTTTTCATATACTAAAATCTTAGTGCCTTCCGGCAAGCCCGGCAAAGGCGATAGCTGCCCGTTCTGCTCAGCAGATCTAAAGGCCTGCCTGAATTGCCGCTTCTTTGACGACTCATCATATAACGAATGCACTGAGCCGCAGGCAGAACGAGCCCTAGAGAAGGACCGCTCAAACTACTGTGAATACTTTGAGTTTACGGAGGATTCTGGAACGGATGTGACCGGGGTAGGTCAAACAAAAGAAGACCCTATGGAGAGACTAAAAGACCTCTTTAAAGACCCTTAAAACTCCGCAACCATCGACCAGACAGAGCGGGAAAAACCTTAGTGAATAATTATTTACGAATCTCTTTGGGCACACCGCTGATTCTGCCACGCCTTCTAAGGTCATTCATCTTTTTTTGATTTTTCAAAAGTCGCTCCTTTATAAGAGGAACCTCGACCTCGTAACGCCTAAAGGTCTCTATATTTTTCGGCTTGATGTGCTGGCCGAGACGACGGCCTCTCCTGAACATCAATATAAAATCTTCCTTCTGCTCAAGCTCTTTTTTTGCGCTATCGATTTTACTACGTAACTTGACAAAGGAAAGTCGCCACCACATAAGGGGATGGTCTCCATATACCTCAAGCTCGGAGCTTTCAGTTTTCATTCTCCTATTCTTGACAGCCCTGACCTTTAGAGCCTTTACCGGCTCGTCGGTCTCCATAGTCGAGATCTTCTCGCGATACTCAAACGGAACCTTCCCCATATCATCTGTTATATGCATAATACCTTCTTTATCTGTCCAGCGATAGATATCAGCAAGGACAAAAGAAGGCAGCAATAAAAACAGAGAAATAACAATAAAAATATATCTTTTCATACTATTGAGTATACCCAAGACTCGCTAATCCGTCAAATAGCTTCTTATCTGAAGCACTTCGCCGTCGGTTGTAACTATAACCGCACCAGCAAGATCTGTCCGAAAGATTTCAATCTCCCTGTCCTGATATCTCTTAAGCGTCTCTTTATGCGGAAAGCCAAAGCTATTACCACGCCCAAGTGTCATAACGGCAACCTCTGGCGCGACAAGCTTAATAAATGCATCGGAGGACGAATAGCGACTGCCATGATGAGGGACCTTCAAGATATCCGCACGCAACGAGCCACTGCTACTTTGCATCAATGCGTTCTCACCGGCCTCGGCAACATCACCGGCAAAAAGTATGGCACGCCTGCCATAGCTTATTCTCATAACCAGCGATGAGTCATTTATATCAAGCCGCTTTAACTGCTCCGCCGAGCTCGGTGGATTTAAGAACTCCAGACGCACTCCGTTTATTTCCTTTGCAGGGCTTGCCTGACCTAACTCGTGCACCTGTATCTTGTTTTTTTTCAATGTATTTGCAAGCTCATTCGAGAGTCGGCCAACCCCGCCCCACCAGAACTCTTCAATGCGGAAGTTCCGCGCGATAAACTCTAACCCCTTCATATGATCACGCTGCGGATGGGTCAAGACCAGATAATCTATCTTTTTTATTTTCTTCTTCCAGAGAAAAGGCGCGATTATATCTTTACCAGAATCAAAGTTAGCAGAGGCAAAGCCGCCACCATCGATAAGCATTCGTTTTCTTTGCCCGCCTAGGCCTTCAGGGAACTCAACAAGCGTTGCGTCCCCCTGCCCGACACTTATAAAGGTCACCTCCATTACCGCGCCGTCGCTTCGCGTATATTCAACATAAACATAAAAAATCACCAAAGAGATAAGAGACAAGATCAGAAGTTTACAGGCACGCCTGCGTGTACGCCGCAAGACTAGTAGCGGCAGTGCAGCAAGCGCAAGGTAATACGCAACGACCTCTAAAAGACTAGGCGTTCTGACCCACGAAAAGGCCCAACCTGGCTGAGTAAAAAAAACCGCCAGCCAGACAAGTTGCCCGATCACAAGATCAGCAAGCTGCATAAGCCAGAGACTTATGGTACTGCTTATTGGATAGGCAATAACAGATAAAAGTCCGAGAGGAACTACGATGAAAGTGGCTATAGGGACGATTATAAGGTTTGCTATAAAACCTATAGCAGAGACGCGGTGAAAATAGAGAGCCATGATAGGGACGGTCGCAAGCGAGGCGGCAACCGTTACAAGCGTAAAGTCTTTAAAACGCAGCAGCAATCTACGCACCGGATACGGCCATGTATCTTTAACAAGTACTTTGCTACCGATCTGACGCGAGCAGGAGATAAAATAAATAATCACTAAAACAGCCGTAAAGGACAACTGAAAACCTACGTCCCAGAGCGAAGCCGGAGATAAGAGCAATACGACAAAGGCCGCCACCGCTAGTGTCGAGTAAAGATCGCGCACCCTGCATATGGCAACGGTTATCACATAAGCGCCGATCATAATTACCGCGCGCTGCGTTGAGAGCGAAAACCCGGATATAGTCCCGTAAAATAATACCGGCAGGAACGAAACCATCACGGCAGATCTTCTCACATCGATTGCCAGCATCAAGCGGTCGCTTCTTTTTAAGAGCCACAGAATTATCAGATATGAAATAAAGGCTACAAAACCGACATGCAACCCGGAGATCGCCAACAGATGGGCCGTCCCTGAACTTCTGAAGATCTCTTTCTTCTGCTCGGTTATCGTACCCTTCTCACCTATTGTAAGGGCCTTGAGTATCCCTGCGTGCTCAAGCTCGGCACCGTCTATAAAGGCCGCAATCGCGGCGCGGTACGTATCCATTACTCTTAAAAAACTCGCCTCGCCATCTTTTATCTTTACTATACGCCCGGCTCTCAGATAAGCCGTAGCTGAGATGCCCTTACCCCTTAGCCACCACTGGTAATCAAAGCCGCCCTCGTTGCCAAAGTTTTTTGCAAGTTTTAGACGCAAAAAACCCCTGACCAGATCTCCTCTTTTAAGCTCTCCTACGACCCCTTCGCGGTCTCTACTTGTTACCTGCACCCGCCCTGTTGCGACCTGCCAGCCACTTCCTGTGTCTACTCCCGTCAGATCTATAAAAAACCTAACACCACCTGCTCGCTCCTCCAATGCACCGCGAATCGTACCCTCCAGACGGATACTCGCCGGGCGCGATCCTTCTAGATCGGTCTTGATTATATTCCTTATATTACCTGGTGAATCATAGAGGGTCAGGGTCGGCAGCAGATATAAAAGCCCCAACGAAAAAAATACAGGCAAAGCCAGTATGGTGCGCACCTTACCGCCTTTTATCGTAGCCGAGGTAAGCAGGGCGGTTGAGATCAGAAGTAAAACAATAACAATAGGATAATCAGGCTCAAGCAGACGCGAGGTAATGAGACCAAGAATAAAGACAATAACTAAAGATACAAGTGGACGCATAATCAAAGAGGCTGCCCGGGCTAAGGATGTTGAGGCAATCAAACTCAATATATAAAAAACTATTCTAACTTCTTTTTAATGGCCAGCGCAACCTTAGCGGTTATGCCGGGCAGGGCCTCAAGTTCGGTAAGGCTCGCCACTTTTATTCCGTCAATATCGCCAAAAACTTCAAAGAGTTGTCGGCGTCTTTCCCTGCCTATTCCCTCGATATCATCAAGGATGGACCTTATCGCGGCCTTTCCTCGCAGGCTTCTATGATAACTAATCGCAAAACGGTGAACCTCATCTCTTACAAAGCGCAGAAGAAGATCGCCCTTTGAGCCTTCTTTTAGAAATATCGGGTCTTTACGCCCGGGCCTGAAGACCCGTTCACCAACGCTCGGTTTTCCCCGGCCTGTCTCGTGCCTTTGGCCAGTCCCTTTTGAAACGGCCTTTTCCTTTGCAAGAGAGGCAAGCTCCACGCCGCGAAGCCCTAGCTCTGCCATAACCTTACAAGCAACACCTAGCTGGCCCTTACCGCCGTCGATAAGTATCAGATCCGGCAACTCTGCTTTATCTTTATACCTGCGAGTCAGCAACTCCTCCATCATGGCATAATCATCAGGACCCTCTGTACGCATCTTATACCTTCGGTACCGTTCCTTGCAAGACTTACCATTAACAAAACAGACCATAGCACCTACGGCTTCTGTACTTCCAAGATTTGATATATCAAAGGCCTCGATGACTCGTGGTAACGCGGATAGTTTAAGCCTGCTCTCCAGAGCTATTATAGATGCGTCTTCTGCGAGACTCTCATTCTTACCAAGTGCCTCCCTTGCATTTGCAAGTGCCATCTCGACAAGACCTGGTTTCGCGCCACGCACCGGCCTTCTGACAATTACCTTGCGCCCTTTTCTCTCACTAAGCCAGCCCGCGATGACACCACTATCTGCTAAATGCTCAGAGATATAAATCTCCTTAGGGATAAAAGCCTCGGTCTTTCTATAGAACTGGCTCAGGAAAGAACTAAGGACCTCAGAGCCCTCCAGCCCGTTATCTATAAAAATAAAATCGCGCGTACTGACGAGTCTACCGCCTCGTATAAAAAGTACTACTATGGCAAGGTTTCCCTCACCTTCTTTATCGCCAGCTGGCTCGCTACGTTCCAGCCCGAAGATATCCTGATCTATACAGTCAAATGATACGACCTTCTGCTCTTCAAGGATATCTTCAATCGAGCGAATACGATCCCTGATGACTGCGGCGCGTTCATAGTTATGCAGGGCCGCTGCCGTTTGCATCTCTTTTTTCAGGCCTCGCAGGAGTTCTTTGTTTTTACCTTCCAGAAACATCACAGCACCACGAACGAGCAGCGCATAATTCTCGGCATTCATCTCACCTGTTGCAGGGGCGGCGCATAACCCCATCTGATGGTCAAGGCACGGCCTTATGCGATTGCGAAATTCATGAGGAGAACAGACGCAGAGCGGAAAGAGCCTTCTGATAAACTTTACTATTGCGCGCACTTCTCTGGCCGATGCGTACGGGCCGAAGTAACGAGCACCATCGTCTCTTATACGACGCCCTACAAGGATGCGCGGAAACTCTTCCTGCATGGTTATCTTGATGCTGACGTAAGTTTTATCGTCTTTGAGTCGGATATTATAGCGGGGCTTATGTTTCTTAAGAAGGGTATCTTCCAGGATCAGGGCCTCTGTCTCGTTGGCCGTAACGATGACATCTATATCATCGACCTTTGATGCCAGAAACCTGACGGCATATCGGGTATCTCCGCTTTTGCGAAAATACGACCGAACGCGAGAGCGCAGATTCTTGGCCTTACCGATATAAAGAATGGTGCGCCCTTGCTTCATCAAGTAGACGCCCGGGCCGGTTGGCAGACGCTTTATCTTTTCTTCTATCGGATTTTCAGAGTGGAGATCTGTCTTAGACTTCATGAGTGTTATATCCAGAAGTGCGGAGTGCCGTCCATGAGAACAGGCCACCGTTTAAGAAAAAACAGATTGCTTCGTCGCTTATACGCTCCTCGCAATGACAAAATAAAAAAAGAAATTCAAAACTACTTCGCACGCTCCAGATACTTACCCTCTGCGGTATCTATACGAACGACCTCGCCGGTCTCTACAAAAGGCGGCACATTTACCATAAGCCCGGTCTCTAGCTTTGCTGGCTTTGGCGATGCCGTTGCGGTTGCGCCTTTAAGATTCGGCGGAGTGTCAATAATCTTAAGTTCTACGACCTTTGGCGGAATAACGCCGATTGGGTTTTCTTTATAAAACTCTATTATAAACTTTATATTCTCAATAAGATAATAGACCGAATCGCCAAGCTTTTCACTTGAGAGCTCTATCTGCTCGTAGGTCTGAGAATTCATAAAATGATGCGTCTCGCCGTCGGAGTAAAGATAATTCATCTCTACCTTATCAAGCCTCGCCTTCTCCAGCTTCTCATCAGAACGGTAACGGTTCTCGGTAGCAATTCCTGTCTCAATGTTCCTAAGCCTCGTCTGAACGACTGCGTTGCCCTTACCCGGAGTTATATGCTTACAGGTCATCACGGTATGCGGAGCACCGTTAAATAGTATCGTCATCCCTGCCCTTATCTGAGTTGCGTTTATCATTAGATGTGGTTCTCCTCATTACTTTTATTATTAAGACATGTAGTATAACACAGCAATGTCCAGGTTTGCCATAGGCCTTAAAAAGAATACCCCCTTCCAACTCATAAAAAAGGGGCGGAAATCCGCCCCTTCATATATTATTCATAAGTATCTCAAAGCTAATCTCTACTCTCCCACATACTTCTTCATCTTCTCAAGGGTATTAACAGAATTTAGCTGCTTAAACAAATAATCAAAGCGGTCTTCAAGTTCCGCGCCAATTGCGTCTCTGGTCTCTCTAGGCAGACGCCACATCTTTTCTTTGAATGGCCCGAAGCCCTTTTTGCGGGTCTTATACAAGAACTGCTCCTCGGTTACGCCCTCGCCCCACTCGGCCTTCATATTTTCTTTTAGATAGGCATAGACCTCGGCCTTGAGTTGTGCCGGGAACGACGCACTGTCATAGACCATATTCTGAAAGCCTGTTGCCAGATGGACCTCACTGGCCTCTCTTTTACGGAAGAGATGAAAGTCGTCATCGGGTAGCGTAGATGCCCCGTGCTGGACAACGCCGGAGATTCCATATACCTCACGCGAGACCTTTGATAGCTTCTCAATCGTATCAAAGTCAACGCTTACGCTTGCGATAGTGCCGTCCGGCAGAACTACGCCGCCGTGCGAGGTCCCGGTCTGGACACTTATCTTACTTATCCCTTTATGACGATTACCTACCAGATCAAGGTAGCCGTCCATAAATGCACGAAGCTCTTCTTCCGTGGAGTTCTGACTGCCTACCTCGCCGATCTCGCCGCCGATAGAGACGGTAACGCCTTCGGGTTCAAGCTCGCGGATGTAGCTTGTCATAAATGCTGTTATCTCAAAGTTCGGCCTCTGCTGGTCCGTGACCGTAGGCCTATCTAGATCCACAAGCGTAGAGGCGTCAATATCTATATTATAAAACTCGCCCTCTATCGCCTCTTTAATGAGGGCCTTTAACGCCTCGATCTCTGCTGCCTTATCCGCTTCATAACCCTTTAGACTAACCTGAAAATGATCACCCTGAATAAAGACCGGCCCTTTATAACCCTCTCTTATCGCAGCGGCCAGAATACTTACCGTATACTCGGCCGGGCGCTGCTCGGTATAGCCAATCTCGCTCTTTGCTATCTCAAAGATAAATGCATTAGAGTTATTCTTTGCTCCGGCCCGAAAGACGGCACGAGCCGTATCATACGTAAGGCCCCTGATATTTATCGCCGGTACGGTAAGCCCGGTAACTTCCCCTGCGCCCATAGCCTCATAAAGGCCCTGAATAGAGGCCGAATATATACCAAGTGCCGCAGCCACGCCTTTTATAACAGAACGCGCCAGCTCTTTGACCTGCGCGTCCGCATTCACTCCGGCATTAAATGCCAACCGCTCTATAACATCACTGCTTAGGGCCTTTGCATCTGCAATTTCACAGACTTGGCCTTCACAGGCGGCAGCACCTACCGCTGCCTTCAGATCATCAACAGACTTAAACTCCATAAGACCTCTCCTAGATTATAAACTTTGAAAGATTATTAAACGTCAATGGCTGTAATACCAATTGCAGAGCCTCTCGGGCGAGACACCCATATAAAATAATGCCAGATAGGCTACATTCCTAATCGAGTTGCCAACGATGCCCTTGGCCTCCCAACGCCTGTGAGAAGTAACGACGGCCTCATCAAGGACCTTTAGCTTACCAATGGCCTTCATACGGCTAACGCAATCGACATCTTCCATCAGCGGTAAATGCCTGAAGCCACCGGCATCAATAAAGGCCTGCCTTCTGACAAAGATTGCCTGATCCCCATAGATAAGACCAAACCTCGTAGAGCGCAGACTAACGCCACGCTCAAGAACCCTGAACCATTTTTTCTTAGAATCAATAGAAAGTGTAAATGCTCCGACAGATACCTCTTTGTCATCCATCGCAGAACGCACGGCCTCGTACCAACCTTCCGGTAAAGAGGTATCAGCATGAAGAAACAATAAGATCTCGCCGCCAGCGATAGCTGCGGCCTCGTCCATCTGAAGCCCTCTGCCACGCAAGGTCGTAAGGACCTTTGCCCCCATCTCGCTGGCTATCCTGGTTGTATTATCCGTGCTACAGCCATCAACTACCATAACCTCGACATTATCGCTACAGACCTGCTCGCCAGAAAGCACCGAACCAATAGTATTGGCTAGACTTTTATCTTCATCCAGCGTTGGTATAATAACGGTAACTCGCATTGCTTTCTCTATCCCCTCTTCCAATTAAACTCTAAATAAAAAAACTAGATCGAACCTACATCACTTAAAACCTTATTTAAAAGACTTAACAAACGACTTACCTCAAAAGGCTTGGTAAGGTAATTACAACTACCATTTTCCAGAAAATCTTTTACGTCTTCACTAAAGACATCGCCGGTGAGAAAGACAACCCGCTCTTCCATAGCAGGGTAATCTCTACCTATAAATTCATACATCTCAATACCACCCATACCCGGCATCTTTATATCTGCTAGTATAAGCGAAAAACTTTCTAATTTCAAGAGTTCCAGTGCCTCACTGCCCTCAGAAGCAGTTCTGACCTCAAAACCCTTGGCACTGAGTATATAAGAAAGTGCATCCCTAATCGAGGCCTCATCATCAACTACCAAGATCCTCACACCCCTTAAGACCACCGGAGACTCTGTATCCCTGATAAGCCCTACTCCGTCTACCTCGCCACGGCTCTCTACTATAGGCAGCTCTATTGTAACAACAGTACCGCCAGTACTAGGACTATTCATCTCTATCCACCCGCCGTGCTCTCCTATAATACCATGACTTATTGACAAACCAAGCCCTGTACCCTTGCCGACCTCTTTTGTCGTAAAGAATGGATCAAAGGCATTTTTAACTACTTCTTTCGGCACACCCGGGCCATTATCCGTAAAGATAATATCAATATTCTTGCCATCCACGCTAAGCACTGTACGCATCTCAAGACGCCCACCTTTGCGATGAGCGACCATAGCGTCTACGGCATTACCTATAATATTTACAAAGACCTGCTGAAGCTGATAATAATCCACCATCGTACCGGGCAGTCCCTCGGCCAGATCCTCCACGACCTTTATATTATTTGTCTTTAGAGAGTATCCCCTAAGGGCTATGGTATCGCGCAGTATATCATTAATACTACAGAGACTACGCTCCGGCTTCTGGGCACGCGCAAAGGTCAAGAGGTTCTGGACTATCTTTGATGCCCGGATAGATTCACGGAATATTCTCTCCAGACGGTCCTTTATCTCATCGACCTTCTTCTCCCCTGCCGTCTCCATCAAGAGCTGGCTAAAGCCCATTATTCCCATCAGCGGATTATTAAGCTCATGGGCAATACCGGCGACCAAATTACCAAGGCTCGCCATCTTCTCAGAATGCATCAACCTCTGCTCCATGATCTTTTCCTGGGTAACGTCACGCCCGATATGCACCGTTGCTATAACCTTTCCTTCATCGCCAAAGATAGGGAAGGTAGTTACCTTGAAGTTACCCTCTATAGATACCCTGTCGATTTCAGCCCCTACCCGGTTGCAACTGCCAATAGTCTTTTTACTAACACAAGACTTATTAGGAGTATCATCGTCATGAAACACAATATGACACTTCTTGCCGATCAGCTCTCTTGGCTCACAGTTGAACTTATCGGACATTGCCTTATTTACCCGTATTATATTAAATTCATTATCATGGATAGATATAAGGTCCTGGATAGAATCAAAGGTCGTTACCCACTCATTACGGCTCTTCTCTATCTTACTCAAGAGCAGGCTATTCTCTGCCTCACGCCGCTCAAGGATATCAAGCATACTATTAAATGCCTTTGCCAGTGCCCCTATTTCATCATTCGAAGAGACCTCGGCCCTTCGGGTACGCGATAACCCACCGCCGGCCCTTGTAACCTCCTCTATTACCTCTATAGTCTTCCTGACCGGGCCTGTGACTATCCTTCTAATAAGTACAGAGACAAGTATCCCCCCGAAGATAATCGCGATAATACCGGTAATGACCCACTGATTACGACTTTTAATAAGCATTGCGTACATACTATCGAGAGAAAAAGAGACCATCAATATGCCTCTGGCACCGTTCTTGTAATGACATGCTATGCAATCGGGCCTCTCTGCAATAGGTTGAATATATGTAAAGACACGTCCGCCATCCTCCAAGTAATAGACCGGCTCTGCGCTCCAATTCTCTTTAAAACTAGCTAGTGCATCCTTAAAAGACTTATCATCAACGCCTTCTGCAATAATGCCATCATACTGCTGACGATCTTCCAGCCATTCGGGTTTAAGCATACCTGTCTTTTTACGAACAGCCTCTATAGTCTTGGTATCGCGAAAGGCCTCCTCCCGGCCATTAGAACGTATGATCTGAACCCTCTCAACGCCTTCTTCGGTGCGCAGTATATCCATAAGGCGACGAGCAATATCAGCCCGCCCCTCAATCATATCTACATAGATAGCACTAAGCACTGTACGCGACAACAACCGACTACTCGATATCTTTTCATCCAACAGACGCTTCTCTTCGCTCTTAAAAGCCCTATAGGAGGCCACAAGCACACCTATCGCCAAGACAGCTATGACTATTATAAGGATCTTTGAATGTATGCTTCTTCTATACATAAGCCTTCAATTACAGTTCCTTGATCTGGACGCAAAGGTTATTACGGTTGCATTTCCCGTCTAAAAAGACAGCAAAAACAACCTATGCCAGACCTCTACAGACAAAAGAGATACAGGCCCTACGCAGGACATTCAACACATATAACTTATTCGACAGAAGCAGAGGAAAAGTAAAGGAAAAATACAAGAAAATATTAGTGCTGCGCACAGGTGCTCGCCGCACGGGTACTGCGTACAGCATATGCATCAATATAGTTCTTAGCTACGCACGGCACGTAACTTCCTATTGAACTTTGCCCCGCCGCAGGTGGGTGCTCGCCGCACGGCAAATAAATGCAAAGAATGTCATCCTGAACTTGCAGTCTAAGACTGGTTATATCATTCAGGATCTATATTTAGTCTTGTTTTTAAAACAGATGCTGAACTGAATTCAGCATGACAAATTTCAGACCTCTTCTTTGCGACGAAGCCGCTTTGCTCTCCGCAGGAGTGCCCTCCACGCATGTGGGTGCTGCGTACGGCAAAATTTATTAATATGACTTCTTACTACGCACGGCACGTAACTTCCTGCTGGTCTTTGCGGCGAAGCCGCTTTGTGCCCACGCATGTGGGTTGCCCCCACGCATGGGGTCTACGCACATCTATGAACTACCTAATGAATTTGCAGCAACGCAGTGAGCGCATGGGGCTTAGCTCTCTTCTTTGAGTTCTCTAACCATCAGTTCCATAACGGCATCTTTCGGGGGTTTGCCATCGTAGAAGACCTTACGTACCTGCTCGGTTATCGGCATCTCAACGCCAAGCTTTGCCGCTAGTTCGGAGGCCGCCAGCGAGGTCTTTACGCCCTCTGCGACCATCTGCATTTCACTTACTACCTGCTCCGGAGTCTGCCCTTGCCCGACTTTAAAACCAACGGTATGGTTTCTGGAAAGCGTACCCGTGCATGTCAGGACAAGATCTCCCATCCCTGCCAGACCATAGAATGTAGCAGGCTCTGCCCCCATACTAACTCCGAGTCTAGTAATTTCTACCAGACCCCTTGTTATAAGTGCCGCACGTGCATTTGCCCCGAGTCCTAAGCCGTCGGAGGCACCGGCAGCTAAGGCCATTACGTTTTTAAGCGCACCACCAAGCTCTACCCCTACTGGATCGCCATTTGTATATACTCGAAAGTACGGAGTGGAAAAGACTTCTTGAACCTCTAGCGCAAGGAGTTTGTCTTTTGAAGCGGCAGAGACGGCTGCAGGAAGCTCCTGGCTGACCTCTTTAGCAAAGCTCGGGCCGGAGAGTATAACAACCCTGTCTTTTAACGAAGACGGCAGAACCTCTCGCAGGATCTCTGAGCATAGCAAGTGGCTCTCCTGCTCAATCCCCTTTGAGGCACTAACAATAATAGCACCTTCATCTATATTAGCCGAGAGGCCTTTGAAAACCCCTCTTATTCCGTGAGACGGCACAGAGCTTAAGACAAGTTCAGCACCGGCTACGGCCTGCTCTATATCATTAGTAATCTCTAAATTTGGCGGCAACGGAAAGCCAGGAAGGAAGGTCTTATTCTCGCGCGTCTCTATCATCTCGACAGCGAGCTCCGGCTCTCTTACCCAGAGGGTAACGGGATAACCCTTCTTTGCCAATAGTACGGCAAGCGTCGTACCCCAACTTCCTGCACCTATAGCTGCTATCTTTTTCATTTCTATAAATTACCTACTATGGTTAAGAGTCGAACATAAATAAATGACATTACTAAGATCAAGAGACGACCTAAATCACCCCTAACCTTGATAGGCATTTAGCCCATTTGAGCCTTAAAGCCCGAAGGGACGAAGGGGCTTGTTACCTTCGTCTGCGTCTGTGTTTTTTCTTTTTATTAAGCTTTGGTCCGTCGCGAAGTCTCTGCTCAGCACTTGCGATCTTAATAGCAAGCGGCACGGCAAGCTCTGGGTACTGCGCCCTAAGTACCTTAAGAAGGGCTAAGGCCTCTTTAAGTTTTCCGCTCTGCTCAAGGACCGTTGCTTTATGCAGCATGGCATCGGCATTTAACTTATGATTTGGGAAGGTATCTATAAAAAGGTCATAGGCCTTAACCGCTGCGCTAAAGTCTCCACCAAGCTGGCGAGCCGTTGCCACCTGATAATAGGCATTGGCCAGTAGTTTTTCATCAGGAGCACTCTTGATAAGTTCATCAAGCTCTATCCGTGCCTGCCCGTAATCATTCATCTTTATATACTCTAGCGCAATATTATAACGATAGATTCCGGCCTTTTCTTCATTGCCATACTCCAGCATCCATGCATACTCAGCGATAGATTCCCTGTGCCGCCCCCAAGACGAATAGGCCTTTGCCCGCTCTTCTCTAGCAAGCACCGCCTCAGGAGAACCCGGGAAGAGGTACAAAAGCATGGCATAAGCTTCTAGAGCCTTTGTAGCATTCTTCAGATGGCGGTTATAGACGACCCCTACCTTATACTGAGCCTCAGGGGCATGCACGCTATCAGGGAATTCTTCGACAAAGATCTTATAATAGGCAATGGCCTCTAGATGCTCGCCCTCACCAAGGGCTCGTTCGGCCCTAAAAAAGGCCCTCTCTTCGGCCTTATTAGAGCAACCTACCGCAGTAGCTACAATAAAAACAAGTACTATAGAAAAGACCGCTAGGCGCAATACGGAACTACTAAGGAGTCCCGTATTAGCTGGTCTTTTATAAAGCGGCCTCATTAACCATCCACCGTCAATTTATCTTCTTTCTCCATTATAGGGGCGATGCCGGTTACGACCTCGCCTTCGGCGATATTCATAAGCTTTACGCCCTGCGTACTACGCCCGATCACCGAGACGTCCTTCATAACAATTCGGATAATCTTGCCCGTACTCGTAGAGATCATAATCTCGTCAGAGTCTTTGACCTGTGTAACGGCAACGACCGGGCCGTTCTTCTCGGTTACCTTGATATTTATTATTCCGCTACCGCCTCTGGACTGGCTACGATACTCAGAGAGCTTGGTCCTCTTGCCATATCCCTTCTCGGTTACGGTAAGGATCGTCCTATCGTCATCAAGCGTGCCCATAGCAACGACGCTATCGCCTTTGCCAAGCTTTATTCCCCGTACCCCTCTTGCCTGCCTGCCCATCTCGCGAACATCCTCTTCGCTAAACCTGATTGACATACCATTGCGCGTCCCTATAAAGACGTCGCGCGTACCGTCGGCGAGGCTTGCGCCGATAAGCTTATCATCCAGGTCCAGACTGACGGCGATTATACCGGTTATGCGAATATTAGAAAAACTCATAAGATCGGTCTTTTTTATCGTTCCCAGACTCGTCCCCATAAGGATGCATTTCCCGCTCTCGTATTCCTTTACCGGAAGGAAGGCACTGATGCCCTCACCCGGGGAAAGACTAAGGATATTTACTATGGCCTTACCACGCGCGGCCCTGCCGGCCTGAGGAAGCTCATAGACCTTTCTGGAGAATGCCTTACCCCTATCGGTAAAGAACATAATAAAGCTATGAGTAGAGGCTACAAAGAGGCTGGAGACAAAGTCCTCCTCTCTGGTCGTCATTCCTGTCTTACCCTTACCGCCACGTTTTTGAATCCTAAAGAGACTCGTCGGATTTCTCTTTATATAGCCCTTATGCGAGATGGTCACGACCATATCTTCTTCTGCTATAACGTCTTCTAGGGTTATCTCTTCGGGGTTCTCTACGATCTCGGTGCGACGCTCGTCATTGAATCTTTCACGAAGCTCTTTAAGCTCGCCGATAACAACGCCCATAAGAAGCTCTGCGCTATCGAGCGTCTCGATAACACCCTTAATAAAGGCCTGTATCTGATTATACTCTGCGATAATCTTATCGCGCTCAAGAGCGGTAAGGCGAGAGAGCTTCATCTCGAGTATTGCATTTGCCTGCAAAAGACTAAGCTTAAAACTCTTAATCAGACCCTGACGGGCCTCCTGCGGACCTTTAGAAGCCCTTATAAGCTTTATCACATTATCCAGATCATCAATTGCGATCTTCAGCCCTTCTAATATATGAGACCGCTCACGCGCCTTTCTCAAATCAAAGACCAGACGTCGCGTAACGACCTCTTTTCTAAATTTTATAAATTCACGCATTATCTCAGCCAGCGGCATCACACGCGGCTGACCATCAACGAGAGCCAGGTTTATAACACCAAAAGAAGAACGCATCTGGGTCTGCAAGTAAAGATTATTCAAAACAACCTCGGCTATCTCATCTCTTTTAAGCTCAATGACAACACGCATCCCGTCTCTATCCGACTCATCCCTTATATCCGAGATGCCTTCTATCTTCTTATCGCGTACTAGATGTGCGATCTTCTCTATGAGTCGCGCCTTATTGACCATATAAGGTATCTCGGTTATAACAAGGCTCTGCTTACTGGTTCGAGGATTCTTCTCTACATTTACGCGAGCCCTCATCTGAATAATACCCCTGCCGGTTCTATACGCCTCTTTTATACCGGTATCTCCGTAGATAAAGCCGCCGGTTGGAAAGTCCGGGCCCGGGACGATCTCCATCAAATCCTTGACCGTTGCATCCGGGTTGTTTACCACAAAGATAAGCGCGTCGATTATCTCGCCAAGGTTATGCGGCGGCATATTGGTCGCCATACCAACGGCTATACCAGAAGAACCATTGACGAGCAGACTCGGAAATGACGCAGGCAGCAGGGTCGGCTCATTAAGAGAGCCGTCGTAGTTAGGCATAAAGTCCACGGTCTCTTTGCTGAGATCCCCAAGGAATTCACTGGTAAGCCTAGACATGCGAACTTCTGTATAACGCATCGCGGCCGGCGGGTCGCCGTCGATAGAACCGAAGTTACCCTGACCATCTACCAAAGGATAGCGCAAAGAAAAATCCTGGACCATCCGGGTTATAGCGTCGTATACAGCCGAATCGCCGTGAGGGTGGTACTTACCTATAACATCACCGACGACACGCGCAGATTTTTTATAGGCCTTATTCCATTCAACGCCCATCTCGTGCATTGCAAATATAATTCGCCGGTGCACGGGCTTTAGCCCGTCGCGCACATCAGGCAAGGCACGACCTACGATAACGCTCATGGCATAGTCCAGGTAGGACCTCTGCATCTCATCTTCTATAGCAACGGGAATCTGCTCTAAAGCCATGCTTCTTATACCTCCAGGATAGACTACTGCACAATAATAGTAAGTCTTTCAATATATTATAATATTAAGGTTACGGGGTACTGTCAAGGAGCGAATGCGGAAAGCTGCTATATATAGCAGCGATAAGTGGTCTGAGATTTAATGGAGTCAAATATGTAGTAATTAAGAGAAACTCTCGGACAAAGGCAGATTAGCGAAGAACCTCTTTTAGACCCAACTTCAGTGCAAATAAAAGTGGTAATAGAGTAAAAAAAGCATGCAGCGGTGCAGACAAGATCAGAAAAACAATACAATGTTAGTGCTCTGAGTCTTCCTGTGTGCCTTCCTCACTAGCACTATCAGACTCAGAAGATGGCTCAGCAACAGAGACTTCTGCGACGACTGCTCTTTCAAATGCATCTATCGTCCATTTTAAGACCGCAACATTTGAGTCATCGACGCTGCGCAGGACCTTTATAAGACGCCCCACATAAATAATCTCATCAGGAGATAATGCTGCGAGATTCACAAGACCCGCGACCACCATACCTGGTCGCGCCCCATAAGAAGAGCTTTCCTCTTCAACAACTCTAGGTGCCCCTTCCCCGTCAGCAACGGCCCTATACTTATCTCCCACTCCGCTCAAAAGCCAATCTACAGAAAGTCCCTGCATCTGGGCAAACTTGATTAAAAGATCCGAAGGTACCTTGCCTCTTTTTTGTAATTTGAAAGTGCCTGTGGTGTAACATCTAACAATCGCGCTAACCTTGAGTCATTCTTAAGGTTGGCACTTTTTTTCATCCTTTCAAGCACATCTGAATATTCTACACGCATAATTAAGCCTTCCTTGACGTACACTCAAAGTCGTGTTATAACAAATATAACCTATACGTAACCCTTAATAAAATAACAAAAATGAGACTAAATAAAAGCCTCCACTATAATATAGTTACCAAAAAAAAATACATATAACATATAATTCTTAATATCGATATCTATATTTCCTTAATACTATACCAATTTGCGTATTGTGTCAACCTTTTTTTACGGATATGTGTAAATTATGTCCACCCTAGGTGAGAGAATAAAACTTATTCGCGACGAGCTACTGAAGATCAATCAATCTTCTTTTGCGGATAGGCTCGGCTTTTCTAGGGTTGCGACAATTAGCGACTACGAAAAAAACAAACGCAACCCGGATATCTCCACACTATGCAAGATAGCTGATATGGGCTCGGTCTCTCTTGACTGGCTCCTTACCGGTAAAGGCCCCATTGAAGAAGGTGGTCTTAACAAGCCTCGCCTCACCGATGCGCGTGAGGCCGAATGGACTCTGTACTGTGAAGAATACACAACCATCGAGACCTACGAGATAAAAGATTCAGGAGGCCCCGGCGAGTTTCCCAAAGGACGCCCAGTAGGGGCCATCTCCATACCTAAAAAAGATTATAAGAAAGACCTTGTCGCCATAAAAGTAGAAGGCGAAAGTATGAGCCCTAATATAGTAGACGGCGCAACCATTGGTATAGATACCAAAGATCGCAGTCTTATCAGCGGCAAGCTATATGCCGTCTGGTTAAATTATGAAGGCGTAACCATAAAGAGAGTATTCGTATACCCGGACAGGATAATTCTAAAGCCAGACAATCCGACTTTCCCAGAGACGACGATCCCTAGCCAGAACATTGGAAAGAACTTAATAGTAGGAAGAGTCGTTTGGGTATACCAGAGATACTAAAAGCCACCCCTGGCAGCACCCCCATAAATACTATCGGTATATAGTATGCTATAAGTTATTCGCTTGCTACCCGCAGTTAAAAAAAAGAAAAACCAAAATTAATATGGAGGCGACGAGCGGATTCGAACCGCTGAATGACAGTTTTGCAGACTGCTCCCTTACCACTTGGGTACGCCGCCCTCTTACAAACGAACAGTTATTATAGGGCATGCTTGGATTGAGGTCAACAGGCAACTGTCAAAAACCACAAAAGACCAGCAAATTCACGATAGTTAATCCTATTTAGCCGACTTTCCCGAATTTACCCCCCAGATTCCAGCCCCACGACTCTTGGCATCTCTCTCTATCGCCCTATATTTCTGAGCCTTTACAAGTCCGCAGGGCGGTATCACTAACCTGCGCCCAAGCCCGGCTCGTAGGATCTCTGCCGCCACATCAATGCCATCCACATATACCCAGGCAAGCAACCTTCCGTAACGGTCTCGAGGCTCATCCCTGCAAACAACGACCTCTACAGTAACACCTACATTGACAAATTCCAGATTCTTCAGACGCGCCTCTTTATAAAAAGACTCTCCTCTCTCTGGCGTATCTATCCCTATATACCTTACCTGTTCACCACCCTCGGTCCATATTGTATCACCGTCAACTACGCGTACCACACGCAACAAGCGTGCCTGCGACTGCTGCATAGCGGCAAAGACACTCTCAACCAAAAAGACCTGCGCCATCAAGAAAATAAAAAAGGCCACGACAAAACGACGCAGCCTCAAGAAAAACCTAGTATTCATATACTACTCCCAACTACCCTAAGATAAAACACACAAATGCCTACCACTTCTCCCTATGCCGGTGGATTTCCTTTTGCAACGATTTAAGGCTCTTTCTAAGCTTTGCGCAATCCACATTGTCGCCCGAGAGCTCATCGACGATTCTGCCCAACCCAATAGAAATAGTACTATTTAACTTATTATACGATGAATTCATATGCTCAAAATCTGAGATCATATCATTTACATGCTCGACAAAGTTCCTTACATGCAGATCATCACGAGTCCTGACCGTAAGTCGCCTATCAAGATCTCCGTCCTTTACATGCTTCATCTCATATTCAAGACGCTTGAACGGACCGACAAGCCTGTGTGAGAAGACCATCGCTAAAAAGCCAACGATGATAACATAACCGATAATCATCAGTATGCCAAGCACCCTTGTATCTAGCCCTATATGCGTGGTAAGGGCCGCTGCAACCGATTGCAGAAATATACCACCGAGCAGAGCCGTAATAACCAGCAAGGCAATAGAGAGTTGAAGTTCTCGTGCCACAAAATAACGCTGACGCATAAGCTTCTTGCGAGGCTTCGCAGCCTTGGCATTCTTCTTATCCTTATCCACTTTAGTGTCGCCGCTGTCGACCATAAAAAAACTCCGTCACTAAAACCTTGATGATTATTAAAATAGCCATAAAAACAAACAGGCCTCACACGCCTGCCGTCCAGTTCGTACAAAAAAACCTTGACTTGAAAGCACCACAGCTATTAAAATTTATAGAGTATATATATTTATAAAAACCCAAGACCTACTCAGACCGGAGGCATTATGAAAGAAAAAATAGTACAGATAGAAAAAGGCAAAGAAGGCATCGCACTTCCAGCCGATTTTCTACGCTACCTAGAACTGATCCCAGGTGCCGAGGTCGAGGTCAAACTCGACAAAGATAAAAAATGGATACTTGTACGCCCCCTGCATGCAGAAGATTTTCTCGATCACTTCAAAGACGCCATCGACTCTATGTCTTAGTACTGCATACCACCTGCGGTGGGGCAGACCTGCGGTCGGGCAGAAGCCATTAACTAAATTCCGTGCTATGCAGGACTAGACACTACCTACAAAGCCTTGGTCTCCGGTGCAACCGGATGCCTCGCCGCATGGGGCTGCATACAGCATATTTATTAATATAATTTCTTGCTACGCACGGCACGTAACTTCCTAATGATCTTTGCGACAAAGTCGCTTTGCCTCCGGTGCAACCGGGTGCTCGCCGCACGGCAAAATTCAGGTTGAGGAAATTAGCCTACAATAAGAAAAAACTATCTTGACAGACTTTGCCGCCCCGCATGGGGCTGCGTATAGCATATTTATCAATATGATTTCTTGCTACGCACAATACGGAACTTCCTAATGGTCTTTGCGACGAAGTCGCTTTGCCTCCGGTGCAACCGGTGCCGCCCCGCATGGGGCTGCGTACAGGACTAAAACACCTGTCACCCTGAACTTGTTTCAGGGTCTGTCTTTTCTAAAAAACTAAGTACGTCATGCTGAAATAAATTCAGCATGACGTACTGGTTATATTTTCAACCCTACTGCGGCACATAGAGCTAGGAGAGTGCTATTATCTTCGGCACGCTTGATTCCTGACTCATCGCCATTATATGCGCACCGTGGCAGTACCCCTTAAGCTCGTGTATCTGACGCGCTGCGATCTCTATGCCTTTTTCCAGCTGATCCGGCGCGGCATCGACCTCATCAATAAGGGCCTGCGGCACCATCACACCGGGGACATTTTTATTTAGAAAATGCGCCATCTTCGAGGACTTCAACAGCAGAATACCTGCCAGAATCTTCGCACCTGTTTTTTCTGCACCATCAAAGAAACGCTTAAACCGGTCCATGTCATATACTGCCTGGCTCTGAAAGAACTTGGCTCCGGCCCTGATCTTCTTATCGAATTTAATCTGCTCGGTATCGAAAGGATCTGCCTCCGGCGATACAACGGCCCCTGTAAAAAAGTCTGTACCCCCGCGCAGTTCGCGCCCTTTAAGCGAGATACCACTATTGGCCCTAGTTATCGTCTCAACCAACTGAACGACATCGAGATCAAAGACGGGCTTTGCCTCGCGATGGTCTCCGCAGTTTACGTGGTCGCCTGTGAGAGCCAGAATATTTTTAACCCCAAGCGTCCACGCCCCCATAAGATCCGATTGTAGAGCAAGCCTGTTACGGTCGCGGCAAGTCAGCTGATATACCGGCTCTAGCCCTTCTCGCACGAGTATCGCCGAGGCAGCCAGGCTTGATAGCCTCATAACCGCGCGCTGGTTATCGGTAACATTAGCCGCAACAACGTGGTCTTTGAGCATCCGAGCTTTCTCAATAAAATGCTCTACATCAGTACCTCTTGGCGGACATATCTCGGCGGTTATAGCAAAATCACCGCTCTCTAATTTTTTCTGAAAATTACTCTTTTCTGCTTCTTCCATTTATATAACACCTTAGATTTTATATTACAGGCATAATGCCCTTAGGCAAATGAGGTTATTATCGACTCAAACATGCCCTTGCCATCAGTATTACCAAGGGCCAGTTCACTGGCCCTCTCCGGGTGCGGCATAAGGCCCAGCACATTGCCAGTGGCATTTGTAATACCAGCGATATTACCGAGAGAACCATTAGGGTTCGCCTCTGGCGATAGATCTCCCTTTGCCGTCGAATACCTAAAGAGCACACATCCGTTATCTTCTAGCTCTTTGATCGTCTCGGGGCTCGCAAAGTAATTACCATCGGCGTGAGCTACGGGTATACTCAAGACCTCGTTATCTTTATAGGCCGAAGTAAAGGCACTCTGGCTACTCTCTACCCTTACGTCTACGTTCTTACAGATAAACTTTAGCGCACGGTTTCTCATCAATACGCCCGGTAAGAGCCCGGCCTCGCAGAGTATCTGAAAGCCATTACAGATACCAAGCACAAGCCCACCTGCTGCGGCAAAACGGCCGACCTCTGCCATAATCGGAGAGAAGCGGGCGATAGAGCCTGTACGCAGATAATCGCCATAAGAAAAACCACCTGGCAGGATCACGCAGTCAAAGCCCTCAAGTGAGCAGTCCTTATGCCAGACGTATTCAGCCTCTTGCCCCATCACGTGCTTGACCACATGGTAACAGTCATGGTCGCAGTTAGAACCGGGAAATACTATAATCGCAAACTTCATAACTACTCGGCCACCTCTACTCGGTAGTCTTCAATAACCGGGTTGGCCAGAAGACTCTTGCACATCTCGGTTACCCGCGCCTTGGCCTCTTCCGGTGTTGCGGCATCGACCTCAAGCTCCATAAAACGCCCGATACGCAGGTCTTTGAGTTCTTTAAAGTCAAGACTGCCAAGAGCGTCCATAACTGCCCTGCCCTGAATATCAAGGACGCCGTTTTTAAGTGTTACATATACATTAGCCTTCATTGTGAGCTCTCCAGACCGCTCCGGGCGGTACGTAACTTAATTAATTATAGCCTGTTTATCTTAAACTGCAGGTAAAATATCTGAAATAAGAAGGTAAGTATCCAAGAGAGCTCTACCTCACGCCCAAGATGTCCTACGTAATGGTCAATCAGGACTCGCCGAAGCTTAAAGGTCTGGATCAAGACCACAATATTGACAGCAAAACCCAAAATATTAGAGGTATTCAGGAGTCGCAGCGTAAAGGTCTGGTCAAGGCCTGCACCGGCAAAGGCCAGATAAAAGACTATCGTAATATTTACAATACAGCCTGCGATAATAAAACCAAAAATCCCCTGCCCGAACTTATGCTCCGACCTAAAGCTATTGAAGATCTCCAGCCTCTTTATAAACCAGTAAGCCGTATAGACCCCACCGGTTATAACGGTCAGGACTATTAACTTCACAACAGGCATCTTATCGAGAGTAAAGGACTGCATCTTTAAACCTGTCTCCTCGCCACAGCTCGTACAGGCCCTGGCCCAGCTATTATTAAAGCTGCCACACTTTGTACAATGAAGCTCACCTTTTACCATACTACACTACGCCTCCAAAGACTTCTCTCTAACTATATACCATCTTGATTCTCATGCAGCACCATATCCGAGCAAACTCGCGTCGTAGCCACTAAAGCTACTCCATGACCTTATTAAGGACCTTTTCGTAGGCCTCTTCAATCCCGCCGAGATCCTGCCTAAACCTGTCTTTATCCAGCTTCTCGTTTGTTCCCTTCTCCCAGAGCCTACACCCGTCCGGTGTTATCTCATCAGCAAGCAAGACCTCGCCCTTGAACCGACCAAACTCCAGCTTATAGTCCACAAGCGTTATCCCACGCTCACCAAAGAACTTTGAGAGAAGATCGTTGATCTTAAGTGCCGTATCCCCTATGTACTTCATCTCTTCAGGCGTTGCATACTCAAAGGCATAGATTATCGACTCGCAGATAAATGGATCGCCAAGGTCGTCGTCTTTGTAGCAATATTCGAGGATCGGCTGCTTAAGGACTATGCCTTCTTTTATGCCAAGCCTTCTACAGATACTTCCAGCCGTAATGTTACGCACAATCACCTCAACCGGGATTATCTCCAGATGCTTTGTAATGGATTCACGCTCGCTAATCTGCTCCACAAAATGGGTCTTTATACCCTCACCTTCGAGATATTTAAATATTACCGCCGAGACGGTGTTATTTACCACGCCCTTATTATTAATAGTCCCTTTCTTTTCGCCATCAAATGCCGTTGCGTCGTCTTTGAAGTACTGAACCACATAATCAGGATCATCTGTCGCAAATAAAACCTTTGCCTTACCTTCATAAAGTTGTTCTTTTTTCTCAAACTTGCTCGTAGCCATATATAGGCCTCCTTGAAATTAACGCTCCACCCTTTACTACTTTGCGCGTTATTTTTTATTCTTCTTAAATACCCGATCAAAGATATAATCGACGTTATGTATATATAGCTTAAGGTCAAAACACGACCTGAGATCCTCTTCTTTTACGACACTAGTGACCTGCTCATCACTAAGGAGCATATCCAGGAAATGATCATCATCACTACCCTTCCAAGCCTTCATTGCATTACGCTGCGTAGCGCTATAAGCATCTTCGCGCGAGAGCCCGCCTTCGGCGAGCTTCAGGAGCACGCGCTGAGAAAATACAAGCCCCTTTGAACGCTCTATATTGGCCTGCATATTCTTGGGAAAGACAACCAGATTTTCTATTAATCCGGTAAGCCTTACCAGCATAAAGTCAGTAAGGATTGTAGCATCCGGGCCGATTATTCTCTCAACCGATGAATGACTTATATCACGCTCGTGCCAGAGTGCTATATTCTCCATCGCCATACTACCATAACCCCGCACTAACCTTGCGAGCCCCGTGAGGTTCTCCGAGGCTATCGGGTTACGCTTATGAGGCATCGCGGAAGAACCCTTCTGCCCTTTTGTAAAGGACTCCTCGGCCTCTGCGACCTCGGTGCGCTGGAGGTGCCTGACCTCAACGGCTATCTTCTCTACGCTCGATGCGATTATCGCAAGGGTCGTAAAAAATTCTGCGTGACGGTCTCGCTGGACGACCTGCGTGGCGACCGGCTCCGGGACTAACTTCAGCTTTTTCAAGACGTATCTTTCAATATAAGGATCAATATTAGCAAATGTCCCGACAGCACCCGATAGCTTTCCGCAGGCAATCGTTGCGCGAGCGGCCTTCATGCGCTCAAGATTTCTGCCAAACTCTTCGTAATACAGGGCCATCTTCAGACCAAAGGTCGTGGGTTCTGCGTGTATACCATGAGAGCGTCCCATCATTACGGTCTTTTTGTGCTGGAGGGCTCTCTTTTTAAGAGCCTTCATCAAAACCTTTATATCGGCTATGATTATATCGGCGGCCTCTGTTAGAAGTAAAGCTAATGAGGTATCGAGAATATCGGAAGATGTAAGCCCGATATGAACGTAACGGGAGTCCTCACCAATATAGTCGGAGACTGATGTTAGAAATGCAATGACGTCATGCTTGACGGTCTTTTCTATCTCATCAATGCGTGCAACGTCAAAGCTTGCCTTCTTCTGAATACGATTTAGGGCCGCCTTTGGTATCCTGCCCTTCTTTGCCCAGGCCTCGCAGGCAGCAAGCTCAACATCCAACCACTTCTGGTAACGGTTCTGATCCTCCCAAACGCGTCCCATTTTTTCTCTAGTATAACGCTCTATCAACTCTAGTGACCTCCAACATATTCAGTGACTAAATATACCAAACCAACACCGATCAATACAAGCAGTATATTAGCCCTTGATGTATTCTTGTGCGTCTCAGGTAGCAGATCGGATGCCCCTATATATATAAAAGAACCGGCTGAGAATGCCAACATAAAGCCAAGCGTAGTATCATCTACACTCTTAACAAAGAAATGCGCACATACAGCCCCCACAACCGTTGCCATAGCGACTATCCAGCCCATCACCAGCATCCTCGTTCTGGAGTAACCGGCATGAAAGAGCAAGGCCGTAACCGTAATACCGACCGGAACCCTATGCAGAAGTATCGCAAGGGCAGCGGCTATACCAACCTCAAAACCAGCCTCGAAACTAACACCGATGGCTATACCATCAACGAGCGAATGCGCTGAAATACCGATAAAGGTCGGCAACCCCAGTCGGTGCGTCTCGCAGACGTCCTCGTGGCAGGTATGGATCGCCACGGTATGCTCTAGTATATAAAAACCTATAATAGTAAATAAAACAACCGACAGGGCACTATCGTAGAACTCCATACCCTCCGGGATCATATGCGTAAAGGCTACTGTTAAGATGACGCCTGCTGAAAAGCTCAGGAAATAAACGGCATTTTTCTGGGCCCACTTTTCCTTTATAAAAAGGATATAAACGCCTACAAGGGTCGCCCCTCCGGCAATGATACTATAAAATAAAGTATTTGCAAATTCTTCACTCATGAAAAAAGATCCCCTCGTTTTAGCTGATTATCCGCATAAATATAGCTGGATAAAAGTCACCTGCCGATGACCAAAGCAATATATTAGCATCTCATAAAAACCATTATATTTCAAGATATTCAGGGCTAGGAAAGAGTAATACAAAAGAACAAAGTAAGACAGAGAAAGGACCGTGGGGCAACCTTTTATTCTTTAATATCAATGGATTAGTAAGGCTCTGCGCTGCAAATCGTAACTACTACAGTGCTTCATGATTATAAATCTGGTACTTCGGGCCGAGAAATGCCTTGATAGCCTCGAGCCGACGCCTGCCTATGCCCTCTACGCCTCGCAGCTCATCTATCGATCTAAAGCTACCAAGCTCTACTCTATGCTCGATTATACGTGCCGCAAGGCCGCGCCCGATTCCAGGCAGGAGCATCAACCCCTCCTTGTCAAAAGTATTGATGTCGATTCGCCCGGTCATTATAAAACGCTCGGTACTTGTAATACTAGATAAGGATCTGGCAGAATCTTCCGGCACTTTTATTTGGAGAAAAACAGAAGGATAGAGCTTTACTAGAAAGACCCCGATAAAAACAAAAAAAAGCAGAATAAAGGCTGCGTAACGATACCTGACGGACGTAGCACCCTGCGAAGGACTCTCTACTCCAGAACCTGCGGCCATATAACCTACCTTTTCTTTGTTTGCTTTGTTTTCTTATCCTTAAACAGCTTGTACTCAATGCTATCGACAAGTGCTCGCCAGCTGGCCTCGATTACATTTTCAGAGACACCGACCGTACCCCACTTATCCACTCCGTCGCCGCTCTCGACCAGAACGCGCACCTTTGAGTCCGTACCCTTTGCACCTTCTATGACCCGCACCTTAAAGTCCAGCAGCCTTACGTCCTTAAGTGCAGGATAGAAACGTTCAAGGGCTTTACGCAGTGCCTTATCAAGGGCATTTACAGGACCGTTGCCCTCTGCTGCCGTATGCTCCTCTACGCCGTCGACCTCCAGACGTATCGTCGCCTCTGCGTAAGGCAGGTTGCCATCGGCCTCCTTCTCATCTATCACACGAAAACCCAGCAAGGTGAAATATTTTTCTTTCTTTTTAAAGGCCTTCTGGAGTAGCAACTCAAAGCTCGCCTCCGCACCTTCGTACTGATAACCCTGGTTTTCAAGCTCTTTAAGCTCGACCAGAAGCCCCTTTACTTCAGGCGAGCCGCTATCTATATCAAGGCCATATTCCTTTGCCTTATAGATAATATTCGAGCGGCCAGATAAGTCCGAAACCAGCACACGCTGGCGATTACCAACAAGTTCCGGGCTGATATGCTCATAGGTCTCAGGGTTCTTCATAACAGCACTTACGTGGATACCACCTTTATGAGCAAATGCGCTCTCGCCGACATAGGGCTGATGCTTGCGCCTAGGCAGGTTCGCCATTTCATAGACAAACTGCGAGGTCTCGCGAAGCCTCTTCATCTGTTTCGCACTCAGGCAACTCCGCCCCATCTTTAACTGCAATGCCGGGATTACCGAACTTAGATTAGCGTTACCACACCTCTCACCAAAGCCATTGACCGTCCCCTGCACATGCACCGCACCTTCTTTAACGGCAGTAAGGGTATTGGCTACGGCAGTCTCAGTATCATTATGGGCGTGTATACCAAGCG
This sequence comes from Deltaproteobacteria bacterium, assembly GCA_024278765.1. Taxonomy (GTDB): domain Bacteria; phylum Desulfobacterota; class GWC2-55-46; order GWC2-55-46; family DRQE01; genus JAJRSM01. The sequence goes on from JAJRSM010000106.1 coordinate 34,500, forward strand.
GTACTGTAAGCTCTCCCCGAAGTTCGCCGTAAACACGTGAGACCTCAAAGGGCAGAACCCCGCCGTTGGTATCACAGAGGACAAGGCAATCCGCGCCGCCATCCTGCGCGGCCTTTAGAGATTTAAGAGCATACTCCGGGTCGTCTTTAAAGCCGTCAAAAAAGTGCTCGGCATCATAAAAGACAGTCCCCACCTTTTTTTTAAGGTAGCTTACGGTATCAAAGATCATAGCAAGGTTTTCTTCTAGAGAGACGCGCAGAGCAGTCTTTACGTGCAACTTCCAGCTCTTACCAAAGACCGTTATAGTCGTTGCGCCCGAGGCGAGCAGGGCCTTAACATTGGCATCATCCTTTGCGGCTACCTTGGCTCTTCTAGTAGATCCAAAGGCCGCAAGCTCGGAGTTCCTGAGCTTGATTTTTTTCATCTTCTCAAAAAACTCTATATCGCGTGGATTGCTTCCGGGCCAGCCGCCCTCGATATAATCCAGGCCGAGCTCGTCAAAGGCCCCGACAAGACGTACCTTATCCTCGACCGAGAAATTTATATCCTCGGCCTGCGTGCCGTCGCGAAGGGTAGTATCGTATAAGACTATTTTATTTTTTTTAGTCATAATAATCCTTTGAAGAACTGTGCCATTACTACAAGTCTTTACCTATATTGTCTTATCCCAATTCATGCTCAGAAACGCTTCACATACTAGGAAGGATAGAAATTAAACCCGAAACGTACTTAAATAATACGTGAGGCTTCAAATCTAATATACCGACAACTTAGGTGAAGGTCTATGAGTGCGAACAAACTAGACCGACTCTTCTTTAACATCATCCTTGCCAAGCTCAAATGCCGCGTGCAGAATTCGCACCGCTTCCTCAGTCTTAGCCTCATCTATTACGCAAGAGATCTTTATCTCTGAGGTCGATATCATCTGCACATTTATCTCAGCCTCGGCAAGTGTCTCGAACATCATAGAAGCTACACCTGCGTGACTCCTCATTCCAGCACCTACAATCGATATCTTTGCAATATCAAGGTCACCCAGAACATCTTCGGCTTCAAACTCTTTGGCCTCAGACCGTACCAGCTCGATTGCTCTTTTATAGTCGCCCTTGGCTACGGTAAAGGTAAGGTCGGTATGCGCATCATGACTGATATTCTGAACTATCATATCGACATTCACCCCGCTCTCAGTAAGAGGGCGAAAGAGCCTAGCCGCGATCCCCGGCCTGTCCGGCACCCGCACGACCGATATTTTTGCTTCGTTCTTATTATAGGTTATGCCAGAAACCATGACCTTTTCCATATCCTGATCCTCCTCACTAACCATAGTCCCTGAGCTATCATTAAAAGACGACCTTACCATCAGCGGGACCTTATATTTTTTAGCAAACTCAACCGAGCGTGTCTGTAAAACTTTCGCACCAAGACTCGCCATCTCCAGCATCTCATCATAAGATATCTTCTCCAACTTACGTGCGTCCTTACACACACCCGGGTCAGTTGTAAAGACCCCATCAACGTCGGTATATATCTCGCAAAGATCTGCTTTGAGAGCCGCAGCCAAAGCAACGGCTGTCGTATCAGAGCCACCACGCCCAAGCGTCATTATATCGCCACCGCAACCGACGCCCTGAAAACCAGCTACGATAACGACGCGCCCCTTCGCAAACTCGGCCTTGATACGCTTATCACTTATCGCTTTTACACGCGCCGCATTATAAAAACCCTCGGTCTCTATCGGAATCTGCCAGCCGGTAAGGCTCGTCGCAGGGCAATCAATACCTGTCAGTGCCATTGCCAGCAATCCAATCGTAACTTGCTCGCCGGTAGAGACGACAACATCAAATTCACGCCCCTCAGGATTGCCTGTCATCTCTTCAGCCAGCCCAATAAGCCTATTGGTCTCGCCCGACATAGCCGAGACGACTACGATTATATCGTCGCCCTTAGCACGTGCCTTTTTAACGCGTGCGGCTACGTCCTTTATTCTCTCTGTTGTTCCGACAGATGTCCCGCCGTACTTCTGGACTATAAGTGCCAATATTCTGTCCTTACCGGTTGCACCGGAGGCAAAGCGGCTTCGCCGCAAAACCTAATTTTTAAATAATCAAACCCTATTAATACATTTAGTCGTACGCAGCCACCTGCGGTGGAACAAAATCCATTAAAATAATACCTCCCTATGCATAACACAAAACTCCTTTAATACATTCCGCCGTACGCAAGCACCTTCGTGCTCAGAAATGTTTCTGCTGCTAGGCAGGATCAGGCGTTACACCGGAGCACCTGCGGTGAGCAAAGTCCAATAAAACAATCTCTCACTGTGCGTAGCATATAACCTTATTAACACCTTTTGCCTTACGCAGTACCTTCGTGCTCAGAAACGCTTCATATACTAGGAGGGGTGAAGATTGAACCCGCAGCGTACCTTTAGGTACGTGAGGCTTCAAATCTGATATCCCGACAACGTAGATGAACGTTTATGAGTACGAAATCACCTGACGCGCCGCGTGATTTTATGCACTGCCTTTGCATGTACATCTTCTGCGGCCTCCAGAACTACCTCTGGTAGCGTTGGATGCGCATGTACGGTATCAATAATATCCTGCGCCGTATGCCCTGCCTTTACGGCCAAAGCGACCTCACCCAAAAGATCCGTTGCATGCGCACCCACAATAGACGCACCGAGGATCTTATCTGTCGCTGCATCTGCAACTATCTGCACAAAGCCGTCACCCTCACCCATCGCAAGTGCCTTGCCGCTTGCGGCATACGGAAAGCGACCGACCTTAACATCTATGCCTTGCTCTTTTGCGTCTTTCTCACGTAGCCCGACACTTCCGATCTCTGGGTCGGTAAAGATCCCGGCAGGGATCACGGAATAATCCATCACCTTATCACCGCCAAGCGCATTAACGACAGCCACCTCACCTTCTACACTTGCCACGTGAGCCAGCAACATTCCGCCTACTACGTCGCCTATCGCATAGATGCCAGATACCGAGGTCTCCATCTTTTCATTTACCTTAATGTGTCCGTTCTCCAGCTCAACACCAACGGTCTCAAGACCAATACCTTTTGTATTAAAACTCCTGCCGATACTAACCAACACCTTTTCTGTTATGATTTCAGTACCGTCTTTAAGCGTCGTCTTTACGCCTGCCTCTACGACATCAACTGAATCGACCATTACGCCTGTCAAAACATCTACGCCGCTGGTCTTAAAGCCCTTGGCGATTACTCGAACTATCTGCTTGTCCTCGGTAGAGAGGATCGTAGGTAAAAGCTCTACGATTTTGACCTCACTGCCAAACTTCGAGAAGAGCGTAGCGAACTCGCAACCCATAACACCGCCGCCTATTACCAGCAGACTCTTTGGAGTCTCAACCAGGTTCAGGGCCTCGGTCGAGGTTATAATATTTACGCCGTCTATCTTAAAGGCCGGTATCAGAGCAGGCTCCGAGCCGGTTGCGATTATAATTTTCCTGGCTGCTATTTCCTCGGTCGTACCGTCTTTGAGCTCCGCTGTTAATCGTCCCTCGCCTGTAATCTCGCCGCTGCCAGAGATCAACTCTATACCGTTACCTTTCAAGAGCTGCTCTACGCCTCCGGTAAGCCTTGTCACTATCTCGTCTTTTCTAGCCACGGCCTTTTCGAGATCAAAAGAAACATCGCCTGTAATTACACCAAAGGCCTCGGACTTTTTTGCGGCAGATAAGGCCTTTGCCGAATAATAAAGTGCCTTGGTCGGAATGCAACCACGATTCAAGCACGTCCCGCCAACCCTCTGTTTTTCTATAACGCAGACCTTTGCACCTGCCTGCGCCCCTCTAATGGCAGCGACATAACCACCTGGGCCGCCACCTATAATTACGATATCAAACTCCTTCATCAAAACCTCCAAAAAGATATTCTACCACTAAGTCCATATAACTAAGAACCCCCTCACCCTAACCACAAAAAACATCTCTACAAACCATTTCTTCTAATAGCCCTAGTGCTAATTTCCACCGTTGCAAGACCCGCTATACTCGCTAAACGATACCCGCAGAGTACGCATACTATCTTCCGCCCCTAGTTCTTCTTTACTCTCTTCTATCTCTTCCTTGATATCACCAGGGCCGTCTTCAGCAAGATCGAGATCTACCTCATTCAACTCACCGCCATAAGTAATGGTAATCATTACGGCATCATCAGGGATCAAAGATAGAGCCCGTTCGGCCCATTCTATTACACATACACCGTCGCCGTAAAGATATTCCTCTAAGGCCAGCCCGTCATCTCCGCAGTCAGCACCACCCTCGGGTAACCTGTAAAGATCTATATGATAGAGAGGAATTCTGCCCTCATGGTATTCATTTATTATAGTAAAGCTTGGACTCTTGAGATAACCCTCGACCCCAAGCCCCCTTGCTATGCCACGAGCCAGAACCGTCTTACCCGCACCTAACTCGCCACGCAGGGCCACAACGCTCCCTGCCGAAAGCCCTTCCGCTAGCCGCTTACCGAACTCTTCGGTTGCAGCCATACCGGCGGTAACAAAACTCTTAACGCTACGCCTTAGCTTGCTCTCTGCTGTCTTTGGCTTTGGTTCTTTACTCAACACTCATCCTCGCGGCAATCCGAGTCAGACGGAAGGCCGCTCTCTGCAAAACTCTTTATCAGCAATGCAGATTCTTCTATTAAATCGGTCGCGACAAGGCCCGCTTCACCAGTACGCTCAACTGCGATATCTCCTGCTAGGCCGTGCAGGTAGACACCCACGACAGATGCATCGACAACAGCCATACCCTGCGCCATAAGTCCTCCGATAACACCAGCCAGCACATCTCCCATACCGGCAGAGGCCATACCTGGATTGCCCGTCGGATTTATAAAGCTCCCCTCTTCGGTCGCCACTATCGTTGACGCGCCCTTTAAAACAACGGTTGCTCTGGTCTTTTTTCTAAGCTGCTCTGCGCTCCCCATACGGTCTTCTTGAACCTCTTTTACGGTAACGCCTAGCAGAGTCGCCGCTTCACCTGGATGCGGAGTTATAACGATCTCCGCACCATTCTCACTGGCATGCTTTAAGATAGAAAGATTGCACGTGCTTGAACCATCTGTACCTGCCAGAGCATTCAACCCATCGGCATCTATAAGTACTGCTATACCTTCTTGCGCACAAAAGCTCAGTAGCCCTTTTAAAGCATCAACAAAACCAGTCGAGACCCGACCAAGCCCCGGCCCTATAACCAGCGCACTCTTACCGACAAGCTCTCCTGCGAGTTCACCGACAGCGGCGTCATTCATGACAATCCTACTCGGCTCGATAAGCGAGACCTCTTCTGACAGAGGGATCGTCATTATCTCGGTCATCTTTATCTCCATTATATTATGCAGTGCCTTTGGCACAGCAACACTTACCAGCCCCGCACCAACGCGCATCGCGGCAGTAGCGGCCATGGCAACGGCACCGCTCTTACCAGTTGAACCGCCGGCAACCAAAAGATGTCCGTAATTTCCTTTATGCGTATCCTCGATGCGCCATAGTATCGAAGATAAGAGCTCGGAGACAAGCAGATCATCTATCAAATAATTATTAATCTTTACGTCAGCAGCGACCTCAGGCGGCATGCCTATATCAACGAGATCTATCTCGCCGGTATAGTCTTTACCTGGGTACAGGAAAAACCCAAGCTTCGGGTACGCCATCGTAACGGTCAGGTCTGCCATAACAGCCTCGCCCATAACCTTGCCAGTAGTCGCGTCCAGCCCGCTTGGAATGTCAACCGAGACGACAACGGCAGAGAGCGAGTTTATAACCTCAATAAGAGCACGAGTTACACCCTTGATCTCACTACTAAGCCCAGTACCAAAGAGCGCATCGACCACGACCGCCGAGTGACGAAGCCGGGACAAAGAGCTCTCTATCTCCTTGGCTGAGGAGACCTTAAAGCAGGTCCCGCCCATCTTCTTCCAAATACGTGCGTTTGTTCCAGCGTCTCCTGAAAGCGCAGAGATAGGGACGGTCGTAAAGACCTCGACCTCATAGCCGTCGTTTCTAAGGTGACGGGCAGCTACATAGCCATCACCGCCGTTATTACCCTTACCGCATATTATAGAGACGCGCGCTTTGCCCGAGACCTCCAACTCCGCGTCAAGTATCTCGGCTACGGCCTCACTGAGCCCCCGCCCTGCGTTCTCCATCAAGACAAGGCCCTTTATGCCGTAGTCCTTTATCGTCTTACGGTCAAGCGTTCTCATCGTCTTTGCGTCTACCAACATAATCTACTCCGTGGTTATCAGGGTTTCAGCTATTGCAATCTCTCCGTCGTGGCTCATTGTAATCGACACCTTTGCCTTATCATCACCTGAGACCTTAAGGCCTGAGACCTTCAAGGAAGGTCGCCCCACCTCGTCTCTGGTAACTTCAATATTCTTAAATGGAACAAACCTGCCTAGTGCCTTCATATAACTCAACTTAGCGCAGTAACGCGCAGCAAGATGATCCTCAGATCGTCTCTGCGCCATACAATATTCCAGCTCCCCCACTGTAAAAAGACGAGTAAGAAGACGCCTGCCCCAACGCTCCACGGCCAGCTTAAATCTCGGCACCTCGATTATCTCAACACCAAGACCTTTAATCATCTTACCTTACTAGCTCCTTCATATCTCTGACAGCCCTGTCAATCCCTGCGTAGACACTTCTAGCGATAATAGAAAAACCAATCGCAAACTCTTCTATCTCTGTCATAGCGGCAACGGCAGCTATATTATGGTAATCAAGGCCATGCCCTGCGTGGACGCGAATCTTAAGTCTTTTAGCCAGCATAACCGAGTCGTGAATCCTCTTAAGTTCAATTAATTTTTCACGTTTAGTCTCGGCATCGGCGTATTTACCGGTATGTATTTCAACGCCACCGGCACCAAGCTTATGCGAAAGCTTTACGACATCCGGTAACGGATCTATAAAAAGATTTACCTCTATGCCGGCATCTCGCAAGGTCTGAATATCGGCCTTGAGCCGTTCGGGCCGAGTCTTTACGTCGAGCCCACCCTCGGTCGTAAGCTCTTGCCTCTTCTCCGGCACGATAGTTACGAGCCCTGGCCTTACGTCTTGCGCAATGGTTATCATCTCTTTGGTCGCGGCCATCTCAAAGTTAAGCTCTGTCTTCATTATGCGTCGCAGCATAAAAAGATCTCTATCTTGAATGTGCCTGCGGTCTTCTCGCAGATGCATTGTTATGCTATCGGCACCGGCGTGCTCGGCCATAAGTGCGACACTTACCGGGTCCGGCTCAATAGAGAGCCGTGCCTGGCGCACCGTTGCTACGTGATCTACATTTACTGATAATCTAGCCATCTTCTTCTATGCTCCTTCTTACCTTCTGAAAATATTCTATCTTAACAAAGCTCTTTTATAAGGGCTGCTTCCATCTGGGCACCGTACCCCTCTATCTCGGCTCGGTCCTCACCCTCTACTGTTATACGGGCCAGATTCTCAGTCCCCGAGTACCTGATAAAGGCTCGTCCCCTGCCCTTAAGTTTTCCCTGCACATCTGCGAGAAGGCCGCTTACGGAAGCAATATCATCCAGCGACTTTTTATTCTTAACCGGGACATTTACAAGTACCTGCGGAAAGCTAGTCATTACAGAGGCCAACTCTGATAATTTTTTGCCTTGCTCTCTCATTATCGCAAGTATCTGCAAGGCCGTTATTATACCGTCTCCGGTCGTTGTGTGATCAAGGAAGATAACATGGCCACTCTGCTCACCGCCAAGGTTATAGCCATTTTTCAGCATCTCTTCTACGACATACCTGTCACCGACGCCGGTCCTTACGACCTTACCACCGCCGGCCTCAATTGCGGCCTCAAGCCCGGAGTTACTCATAATCGTCGCCACAAGCGTATTACCCTTTAGCGTTCCCTTCCTTAGCATATCGGTTGCGCAGATTGCCAGAACGTGATCGCCATCGACCTCGTCTCCGTTTTCATCTACCAGAATACATCTATCACCATCGCCGTCCAGAGCGATACCAATATCAGCACCCTCGGTCTTGACCTTATTTGCAAGATCATCAGGGAACAAAGCCCCGCAACCTTCGTTAATATTCACGCCGTCCGGCTCTACTCCGATTGAGACGACCTCTGCACCAAGTTCATAAAAAACCTCTGGCGCGACCTTATAGGTCGCGCCGTTTGCACAGTCCAGAACGACCTTCAACCCCTCCAAGCTTAACTCCTTAGGGAAAGAATTCTTGGCAAAGACAACATAACGCCCGATGGCATCATCGATCCTATATGCCTTGCCGACCTCATCGGCCGTTGGCCTATGGCTCGGATCAGAGTCATTACCAAAGATAAAGTCTTCAATCTCTAACTCTACATTATCCGGGAGCTTCAACCCCGCGCTTGAGAAAAACTTAATGCCGTTATCCTGATAAGGGTTATGAGAGGCACTGATAACAACACCGGCATCGGCCCGCATGCTAGAGGTAATAAAAGCAATCCCCGGTGTTGGCAGCGGCCCGACGACCATAACATCAACTCCCATCGAGCAGATCCCCGCGACCATCGCACTCTCTATCATGTAGCCGGAGAGTCTGGTATCCTTACCTATAACTATCTTATGGCGCCGGTCTTCCTTCTTAAAGACGTAAGCTATGGCACGACCTAGCTTCAGGGCCGTCTCTGCCGTGATCGGCTCGATATTAGCGACCCCTCGAACACCGTCTGTACCAAAGAGTTTTTTATTCATTGTGTGGTTTTCCTTTATTTGTTGTTAGTGGGCCCTTAGCCGCCGCGTACCCTAAGGTTTCGGCAACTCTAGTTTTTTTCGTTCAATCTCTATCCGTACAACAACCGTATCCGGCTCAGCACCAGAGAGCCCTTCCTTTGAAAGATCCAGATGTATACTCTCAACAACACTTGCCTTTAACCCAGTTATATCCATGGTCTCGGTACCAACGTATTTAAGCCCACCCATAGCACGTTTCTTGCCAAAGACATCTACACTCGATGGCTCGACATTAATGCTCTTTACCTTAAAGCCCTTTGCCGGCACGCCTCTGGTCTTTACCTTTATGGTTAATTGCTTATTTGCAAGTCGCTCCATGGTTATATCAACCGAAGAAGGCCTTACCGTAAGCACATTAATACCTTTCGGTACTTTCACGTTGACAGGGGCCAACCTATAGGTATTTACCCCGGGCTTTGCGCCACCCAGATCCAGCTCTACAGCGACCTCAGAGGGCGAGAGATTATCCAGAAAACCACTGGGGCCCGCGACCCTAACCTCTACGTCAAGCCTCGGAGTCTTTGTAACTATCATCTCCTTTGGCATCCCCTTAAGGCCAAGCTGCACCATCAAGCCAACCTCAGAAGACTTCTCACCAACGACCAGATACCAGAGTGCTATGGCAAAGATAAGGGCCAGCACCTTAAGGGCAGCGTTATCAAAAATCCCGCCTCTACGCCCCTCCGAGCCTTTCTTCTTGCCAGAAAAAGGACTCATCCGCGATACCTCCCAAAGAGTCCCTTCGAAGCAGTTTCATCTATATTAATAACGCTCCTTAGTCGAGCCAAGAGCTCTACCGGCTCTATCCCCATCTCCAGAGTCTCTTCGACAACGACCGAGATCTCACCTGTCTTCTCAGAAACTACTATGACAACACCATCAGTCTCCTCTGAGATTCCAATGGCAGCCCTATGACGAGTACCCATGGACTTTGTAAGCTCTCTGCTCGTAAGCGGCAAGATCGATCCGGCTCTGGCAATACGCCCTCCGCGTATAATCACCGCGCCGTCATGCAGCGGAGAAAAAGGATTAAAGATCGTAAGCAATAATTCTTTGGAGGCCTCTGCATCTATCTTCACACCGGTATCTACAAAATCCATCAGATCTATCCCGCGCTCTATTACAATCAGGCCGCCGATCTTACCGACCGACATAGCTATCACGCCCTTGCTGACCTCTTCCAAAAACCCCGTCTCTATAATCTTGCGCCCGATAAAGGGTCGTCCCATCTCACCCAGTGCCTTTCTGATATCCTTCTGAAAGACAACAATAACCAGAAGTACAATCGAGGCCAGAAACTTATTCAGTATCCAGTGGAAGGTATGGAGCTGGACCCTGTCGGAGACAAAATAGACGAGTACAATAACAGCAAGCCCCCAGAGCATCCGCTCGGCACGCGTGTTTCTTACCAGCCGCATCACCCAATAAAGGACTACCGCAACCAGTAAAATATCTATGACCTCTATTATCGACGGCAGCCTTGCCGCTATATCAAACATCTCTTGCCTCGCTCAGTCCGCCCTTAGATGCCAATTCCTGTACTACCTCGCAGCTCTCGCCCTTCTTGATGGCAGCAACCATTGCGGCAGCCTCACAGGCTTGACGCACGTCATGCACCCTCAAAAGACCTGCCCCGTTCATTAGGGCGGCGACCTGTGTGGCAAGCGTACCGGTTAACCTCTGGTCTATATTCTTATCCAGAACCTTCCCAATAAACGACTTTCTTGAAGTCCCTACTAGCAGCGGCCTACCAAGGCTCTGAAACTCTCGCAGCCTTCTTAACAGCTCCAGATTACCGCCGAGATTCTTACCAAAACCAAAACCCGGATCTATTACTATTCGCTCGCGCTCTATGCCTGCCTGCTCTGCGCATTCTATTTTTTCAGCCAGATAACCGTAGACCTCGGCCATGATATCGTTATAGGTGGTATTGCTTTGCATCTGCCCCGGACAACCCCTGCGATGCATCAGGATAACCCCTGCCTGATGCTCGGCTATTGCTACTGCCATACCCTCATCAGCCAGAGCACTTACGTCATTTACGAGCTCGGCCCCTGCCTCTAACGCAACCCTTGCAACAGCGGCCTTTGTTGTATCAATCGAGACCACAATGCCATTATTTACCAGAGCCTCTACAACAGGCAGAATACGCTCGGTCTCTTCCTGCACGCTGACGGGCTCGGCCCCGGGGCGGGTGGACTCACCACCAAGATCAATAATATCAGCACCTTCGGCACCCATCTCCAAGGCCCTCTCCACTGCACGGTCTGCCTTAGCAAACTCACCGCCATCCGAGAAGGAATCAGGCGTGACATTCAGGATACCCATAATAATGGCACGACCTTTAAGATCAAAGCTGCGGCTTCTGGTTACAAAGGTCAGCTCTCCTGCCTCAGCACTCCTGATATTAGAGAGCGCATCTGCTACGGCCCGACCGACCTCTACCAGAGCATACGGTTGGCTTTCTAATTTTTTGACAAGCCTTTGCAGCTGGCCGACCGTACCCGAAAGTAAGCAGCCCGTCTCCTTTATCGTGCACGAGACCGTACCCTTGGCAACGGCGGCCTCCGCACCTATAGAGAGCATTTCCTGTTTTATTATATTTGCGGCTGGGGGGGTAAGGCCTTCTAATTTAAGGCTATAGTGCTGTTGCTTGGGGATCATATAGGAATATCCCCCGAGATCCACGCCAAGCCGCTGCATCTCTTGCCTTGCGTCCTCTAGGGATAATATTTCGACTAAGCGTGCCTTCACCTTTTGCCAATTCTCCGCATCGCCGGTTGCAGCGGCGGCCTAGGCTGAGGTTAGGCCCGGATTATCACCACCGCTCTTATTGCCGGTCGGAATCTTCTCGTCTCTTGTCGTCTTTACACCCTCGGGAATAGCATCACCAAAAATAACCTGATCTATCTCCTTGGCATTCAGCACCTCTACCTCAAGCAACTTCTTTGAAAGCCTGTGTAACAGCTCGATCTTTCCGCTTAAGAGCTCTTTGGCCCTGAGGTAGTTATCATTGACGACCTTTTTTATTTCATCATCTATATCACGAGCCGTCTGCTCGCTAAAGTCACGCGATTGGCCCATATCTTTACCTAAAAAGACATGCTCTTCTTTCTTACCAAAGGTAAGAGGCCCTATCTTCTCACTCATTCCCCACTCACAGACCATCTTACGCGCCAGATCAGTGGCCTTCTCTATGTCATTGCCGGCCCCTGTGGTTAGCTGGTCAAGGACCAGTTCTTCTGCAACACGCCCGCCCATAAGCACAGCGATATTGTTTCTCAGATACTCCCTGCTATAGGTATGCCTCTCGTCAAGCGGAAGCTGCTGAGTAAGTCCAAGTGCCATGCCCCTAGGGATAATGGAGACCTTATGAATCGGATCAGTCCCGGGAATAAGCCTTGCCACAAGCGTATGACCCGCCTCGTGATAGGCCGTACTGTTTTTTTCTTCATCACTTATAATCATGCTCTTGCGTTCACTACCCATCAAGAGCTTGTCCTTTGCATCATCAAAGTCTTCTTTATCGAGCTTGTCTCTATCCCTTCTAACGGCAAGAAGAGCTGCCTCATTTACCAAGTTAGACAAGTCCGCACCGGAAAAACCAGGTGTGCCTCGTGCGATATTATCCAGATCAACATTCCCTGCAAGCGGCGTCTTGGCCGAATGCACCTTCAGAATCTCCAAGCGCCCTCTCAGATCCGGCTTTGGTACTATAACCGTCCTATCAAACCTACCGGGCCGCAGGAGTGCCGGATCAAGGACATCCGGGCGGTTCGTAGCCGCAACAATAATAACGCCCTCATTACTCTCAAAGCCGTCCATCTCAACAAGCAACTGATTAAGCGTCTGCTCGCGTTCATCATGGCCTCCGCCAAGCCCCGCGCCACGATGCCTACCAACAGCATCAATCTCATCTATAAATATAATACAAGGCGCATTCTTCTTACCCTGTACAAATAAGTCTCTTACACGCGAGGCTCCGACACCCACGAACATCTCTACAAAGTCACTACCAGAGATACTAAAGAAAGGCACACCGGCCTCGCCTGCAATCGCCTTACCCAAAAGCGTCTTACCCGTACCCGGCGAACCCACAAGCAGAACACCCTTGGGAATCCTTCCGCCAAGTTTAGTAAACTTCTTAGGTGCTTTTAAAAAATCTATTATCTCCTGAACGTCTTCCTTAGCCTCGTCTATTCCAGCGACATCTCTAAAGGTAATCTTCTGCTGGTTCTCGGTCAAGAGCTTTGCCTTGGATTTACCAAAGCTCATTGCCTTACCACCGCCGCCCTGCATCTGACGCATAAAGAAGAGCCATACACCGATGAGTAGCAACATCGGGAACCAAGAGATAAGAATATTACCCCAACCAGGGCTATTCACTACTGGCTCTGCCGATATCCTAATCTGCTTCTCCTGAAGCTTACTGACCAACTCAGGATCAAACGGGGCATAGGTAGTAAACTCTTTACCGTCCCTATCCTGACCCTTAATCGCATTACCCTGAATTACTACCGAAGAGACGTCTCCACTATTAACAGAGTCCATAAAATCACTGAAGACCACTTCATTTTTGGGCTTTTCCTTGTAATTAAGGAAGTTGAACATCAAAACCACTGCCGCTATTATAATCAGCCAAAGTGCTACATTTTTATATAGGTTATTCATCCAGAACTTACGCCCCCTGAAAAATAAAATAACAATATTTTTATCTTAAAAGTTTAATACCGAATTTTCTCATATATTTACCATTTATTCAACCAAATATTAGCACAAATCCTTAAAAATACAAGACAAAGCCCCTACCGTCTACTTCTAAAAGAAACCCTCAAAGGGACCTCACCGATATCCAGTGCCTCTCTGAAGCGATTTATCAGATAACGCCTGTAGGCCATCGGCACACCCATCGGATAATTAGTAAAGATGCGAAGCCTCTGGGGGGCCGTGCCAGTCTGCGTCATATAATAAAACTTAATGGGCTTACCCCTATAGACAGGCGGGTGATGCCGGATAGTAAACTGATGCAGCAGGTCATTTAAGGTCGAGGTATGAAGCTTTCTGTTAGCCTGCTCACGAACTCGCTCGACTACCTGAAAGATATCAAGGGCTCGTTTTCCGGTAAGAGCCGAAACATAGACCACAGGCGCGTAAGACAGAAACGGCATAAGTTCATGGATCTTCTCTGTATATTCTTTGGCGGTATTTGTTTCCTTATCGACTAAATCCCACTTATTTACTACTATTATGCAACACTTACCGCGATTTTCCACAAGCCCTGCTATGCGCTCGTCCTGCGACCGGAGCCCCTCCATACCGTCTGCTACCAGCAGAGCTACATCGCAACGATCGATACTACGTATTGCCGAGACCACACAGTAGGTCTCTAGACGGCGGCTTATCCGGCCCTTACGCCTAATCCCTGCCGTATCGATCAATAGATAGTTTTTATCTTCATGCTCAAAGGGCGTATCAATAGAGTCTCGCGTCGTCCCCGCCACAGCACTTACGATAGAACGTTCCCTGCCTATAAACTTATTCAGAAGAGAAGACTTTCCAGCATTAGGGCGACCTACCAAAGCGACCTTTACCAACTCGGTCTCTTCTTCCTCTTCTATATACTCAGGCAACTCTTCTATAATCTTATCCATCAGCTCGGCAAGCCCCAGGCCGTGCTCGGCCGAGACAGGCAGTATCTCATCAACGCCAAGCGAATAGAACTCACCCGTCATCCCGATCAGGCTCTGAGTATCAATCTTATTTGCACAGTAAATAACCCGCTTCCCGGACTTTCTAAGCATTGCGGCGATCTCTTTATCCGAGTTACTAGGACCAACGCGCCCGTCCATCAAAAAGACAATAACATCGGCCTCCTCAATAGCGAGGCTCGTCTGCTCCCTTATCTTCTTTACGATCTCTTCCTTTGCCTTGGGCTCAAAACCGCCGGTATCAATAAGCGTAAAGGGATGACCAAGCTCCTCACAATCAGCGTAATTAATATCGCGCGTAACTCCGGGCTCGTCCTTTATGATTGCACGACGTACCCCAAGAATACGGTTAAAGAGCGCGGACTTGCCGACATTAGGACGTCCTACTATGGCTACTACTGGCTTCATCTTTATAAATTATTCCTCTCAATCTTTCTTCTAAACCCATCAACAGGTCCTTGCGAAGGTTTTATCCCGAAACAATCTCGCCCTTATCCTTTCTGTCACGACGACCGTCTAAGGCACTCATTAATTTATTTCAGCATCTTTCTTTTTCCACTACATCTAAAAATGCAAATACAGACCCTGAATCAAGTTCAGGGTGACAAATTTGATTGCCTTTCAACCTCCCCCTTTCGTAAAGGGGGATAGAGGGGGATTTAAAGTCAAGATTGCTTTGATCTTCCCCCGATAAAGTAGACACAGAGTTAAGCTACTTTTCGCTGTTCTTCAAATGCGAGAGGCGATTTGTAGCCGAGAGTAGAATGTTTTCTCTGTCTGTTATAAAAGATCTCTATGTAATCAAATATCTTGCTTC
>JAJRSM010000107.1 GCA_024278765.1 Deltaproteobacteria bacterium
AGGCTGACCTCTTTGATTACATCGAGGTCTTTTACAACAAAACCCGGCGTCACAGCTACCTCGGTCAGCTGAGCCCGCATGACTTTGAAATGGCTTCATCAGGTAAAGGGTAGTTGTCTACTAAACTGAGGGAAGTCCAAGATTAGATAGTATAGTGCCCCATGTTTCCTTAACTTTCTTTTTTAAATCTTTAGCTTTCTTCTTCACACTATAATAAATGAGATAATTCTTTATTTTTTCCAGTTCGCTCAGAGCTTTTCCACGATTATTTATCACTTCAAACATGATTCCAACTTCAGAATCATTACTAGGCACATAAAATAAAAACCCTAGTTGTTTCGTTATTTTGTGATAAATATACGCATGTTCATACTTAGTGTTCTCTAACCACTTAATAAAAAAGTTAACGGCGTTCTTTATATTTACATGAGACTTAGTCGCTTCTTCTTTCGCTCCGACAGTCCCTTCTTTTACAATCTCCCAGAAGAAAACATCAAAATCACTGCTTAGGCTAAACTTTCTAATAGTATTCCCATCTTCGCTTCCTACACATAAAAACAACCTATATAATTCGTCTTTTATTTTTTTTTCAAGTTTACGACTACGCCAAAGTATAGAGAGTAATATAATTAACGATATTAATCTTTGCTGTCCATCAACGACGTCATACAACTCAACATTTCCATCTTTCTTATTACTATTACTAGCTACGATTGTCCCTGTGTAATGCATATGGCTAACGTCCATCAAAACGTCTATGTCTGTACTAAGATCAACAAGCTGGCTTTCTTCCCACGAATAGCCCCTCTGGTAGTCAGGTATAGTAAAGGCTCTACTCCCTTCAGCAAACAAATCTATTAGGGTAATAAGTTTATAATTTTCCATAACTGTTTTCTGAACCACTAGATATCCCTCAATACTCTCTTTCAAGGCAGGCGTAAGCGCTATGGTTGTGAATGGATTCAAGGTTTTCGGCCTCGATGCGGGCGCGTTTTATGCCGTCGATTCCCTTAAGGCCAAGGGCAACTTCACGGACGACATCTTCAACGAAACGGGGGTTGTTATAGGCATGTTCAGTGAGGAATTTTTCATCGCTGCGCTTTAGCAGCGAATATACCGGGCTGCTCGCGGCCCGCTCCGCAACGTCGATGATATCTTCTATCCAGACAAAGCCAGTAAAGCGCACGCCGATCTTTATGATCCCGCGCTGGTTATGCGCACCGAACTCGCTGATCTCTTTAGAGCACGGGCAGAGCGTCGAGACCGGGACCTCGACCTCTAACAGAAAATCCGTAACCTCACCGTGCGCCCCAGAGAAGCGGCACTTATACTCCATAAGGCCACGCGCCTTACTAACAGGTGCTTCCTTCTCGATAAAATACGGAAACTCGACCTCAAGATGCGCCGTGCTGGCATCAAACCTCTCCCTCATACGCTCCAGGATCACCGGAAAATTCTCGACCGTCATCTCGCCTCGGCATTCATTTAGAATCTCTACAAAACGACTCATATGCGTCCCCTTAAAGTGATGCGGAAGATCCACATACATATTCAAGGATGCCACGGTGTGCTGAGTCTTGTTCTTCTTATCAAGGACGACTATCGGATAGCGGATATCCTTTACCCCGACCTTATCAATATCGATCTTACGGGAGTCGGGCTGGTTCTGGACGTCTTTGAGGGTTTTTATATCTTTTGTTTTCATAATTGTTATCTAGGATGGACTTAATAAAATCCCCCTTTAAAATCCTCCTTTTCCACAGGGGCAAGAGCACAGAAAATGCCTGTATTACAGAAACTGGTTCAAGTTACAAACTTGAACCAGCGATCAGTACAGCAATACTCAAAGTAAAATAAATGTCCAATTAATGTAAATCATTCAGAATATTCTGCCAGCTTCGTATAATTCTCTGTAATCCATTTACTTAACACGTCAATCTGTTCTTTAGAGTTCATACAGAAATATCGTCGTTCCTCAAACTTAAAGAATGCATCATAATGACTCTTATTTTTTGACAGTATTAAGTCACTCTCCCCATTACCCTCTATTATTGCACACACTGCCTTACCATAATATTTAAAGATCAGTTTCCTTCCACTATGATAAGTACCTACCCATCCTATTTCTTTATTTTTCTTATCACCACACTTCTTGTAAAGATAATACCCGAGCCACACCTGCCCAAAAGTCTTTTTATATGGAATATTAGCATCACCCAGCACGACTTCTATCTGTTGAAAAAGACTTTTTAAAGATTCCATGCCTGATGCAAGTTCATAGGTGACTTTTGGAATTGTCATTTTATTATCCTCCATATATTTTAGAACCTCTGTTATAAGAAAATTCTCTACCTCATAACCGTTACCCTGCACATACTCAGATAACTTCATCCCAACATTATGCCATAGAAACGACTTCTTAAAAGAAGGACAATGCTTATCCTTGAGAGTCTCAACATACTTAGTCAGCAAAAACATATCTTTTTCATTTTTCTTATTACACTTAATTTTTTGATACAGTTCTATTTGATCTATACAGTAACTACCACCCACAACGGCATCGTTCTCATCAAGTCCTTTCTCTCTTGAATCGTAATAATTCAAAGAAGACTCAACTTTCACTTCGATAAGAATAAGTTTATCCTTAGTCTCGATAGATATATCAGGATAAGCCCTTCTGGTGGGCTCATCTGTAATATAAAAAGACTGTTGGGTATTAATACTATATGCTGCATATTCTTCAAACTCAACATCTTGTGCATCTTCATATAACAAACCAATAAAAACACTAAAAAGGTGTGTCTTATTTGCAAGACTATAATTTAAAAGATATACCAACAATTCAGTCGAATAATTCTCTAAAGGCGTACTGTTTTCAGTCGGCCTATAGACACTTAATATACTGAAAAGATTCTTTTCCATAAAAAGCTCCATGATTTATGTAGTAACCTAAGAAACTATATTGAGATTTAGATCTTTCGGTGCGTCCCCGCCCCGAAAGAAAACAATCTGCGTAATCCTAGTCGCAGCAACCCATCCTGAACGGTCGGGGTGAAGATACACCGAGACATCAAAAGGGAATTTATAAAGACAAATTGCTTCGTTGCTTAAAGACTCCTCGCAATGACTATAAAAAAATATTTTTATAATTCAAAGAACAGATGCTAAACTAAATCTTGCCGCCGTCTCAGACGGTCAGCATGACATATTAGAAGCCCAGTTCACGACAAAGTCCATCAATAGCATCTAGTTTTTGCGCCGTAGTCGCTTTGCTCTCCGCACCACCTGCGGTGGGACAACGTCTATCAAAACAGTATCTTCTTAGTCTAGGCTCATTCTATCAACCTAGCTTTAGCCGTAACGCAGTTATTCGTAGTAGGCCGCAGCGGCCTTGTGGCTCTCCCAGGCGCGTACTTTACTTACCCTGAGGTTACCATCGTCTACCACAGCTGCAAGCTCCTTAAAGATGATCCTGGCGATATTCTCGGCGGTGGTATTTATCTTATCAAAGGGTGCTACCTCGTTTAGGTAACGATGGTCGAACTTTTCCATAACCTTATTCGTCTCGGCCTTTAAGACCTTAAAATCTATCGCCATCTCCAGGCTATTGAGTTCACGGGCCTGGACATTTACCTCTATGTGCCAGTTATGGCCATGCAGGCGTTCGCATTTACCTTCGTAACCTCTGAGGTTATGGGCAGCTGAAAAATCTGTTTTTATAGTTAGTTCGTACATGGTAAATAAGTCTACCATAATCAGGGGTTAGGAATGCAAGAAAAAAGGGCCTCTTCCTAAGAAGAGACCCTTTTCAGATGGCCTATAGCTGAATCGTATTAACAAATACTTATCTTGACGCTTATTGATATATTCAATTGACTCACGTTGTAACTCTCAGACCGCCAATGAGCTATAAACCCACTAGTAACGGCCGTGCTGTGACCGGCAGACTTATCTACCAATCATTCTATCCGCTGCATATCTCTAAAAATCGTCTAAGACAAATCTAACCATCTGTGATGGATAAAAGACGTCTCAAACTTGCTGGTGTCTTCCGTGTTGCTCCCCCCCTCCAGTGCCATCAACCACAATCGCTAATTCAAAACCGTATCTTAACTAGTAGCAGGGTGACTACCATAGCTAAGTTTTCCGGATCTGTCAAAGCAATACTGAAAATTGATCACAAAAATCGTCTCAGAGACTACATTCATGCCAACTTGACGTACATATTCAGTCAAAACAGTACTTATATACTGCAATTTCAGGGTGTTAGCCACACTCGCTATAGCCGCAGCCCCTGCAAAGGACACAGCCGTCCGCATGCTCGACCGTACCGCCGCAGTCCGGACATGCCCCTCTTTTAAATATATCTCCGGCCAGAGTAAAGGTCAAATCATCCAGGCTTTCACCCAGCAGAGGGCCATCTGCCGCGTGCGGACCAAGGACTACGCGACTAGTGCCGGTGGAGTGCTTAAACCTCAGGTACCACTCCATTGCCTGCGCCATTGCGTCCGAGCAAGACAAGACCTTATTGCTACCAAAACCAGTTGGTAGATGACAACTAATACCGCGCATCTGGCTAACTATCTCGCTTGCCTTTATCCCGCCTCTAAGGGCCAGAGAGGCCATACGTCCGATGGCCTCACACTGAGATGTGGCACAACCTCCAGCCTTACCCATCTGCGTAAATATCTCAATCGGCTGTCCTGTGGCGTCCTCGTTTAGGGTTACGTAGAGGTTACCGCATCCTGTCTTCATCTTCTTGGTAACGCCAAAGGCGACCTCGCCCCTTTCTCTGGCCTCATGGGCCGGCTGCGCTACTGTGGCTGGCTGCGCAGAGGCTTCAGCGGCTACTTCTTTCTTCTCACTGCCGCGCGTCAGGACCTGAATCTCACGTGAGCCGTCACGGTAGACGGTTATCCCCTTACACCCTAGCTTATAGGAGAGCATGTAGGCATTGGCAACGTCTTCCTCAGTAGCTTCATTTGGAAAGTTAACGGTCTTGCTGACGGCATTATCGATGCTGAGCTGAAAAGCGGCCTGCATCTTTATATGCCACTCAGGCTCGATATCATGGGCCGTAACAAAGACCTTCTTTACGTCTTCAGGAAGCTCGTCTATGGCATGCAACCCGCCACTCTCGGCGATCTTGCGCATAAGCTCGGGACTATAGAAGCCGCGCTCTCTTGCGACCTCTTCAAAGAGTGGGTTGATCTCAAGCAGTTCGGTCCCCTCCATGACGTTACGTGTAAATGCCAGAGCAAATAACGGCTCGATGCCGGATGAACACGCGGCTATAATCGAGATCGTCCCGGTCGGCGCGATAGTCGTAACGGTTGCGTTACGAAGCTCGCTACCGTCTTTACCGTCATCATAGATAGAACCCCGAAAGTTCGGGAACGCACCGCGCTCTGCTGCGAGCTTGCGAGAGGCCTCATGCCCCTTCTCACGGATAAAGCCCATGAGTTTTTCGGCGAGTTCGACGCCCTCATCCGAGTTATAAGGCACACCCAGACGAATCAGCATATCCGAAAAACCCATAACACCGAGCCCTATCTTACGGTTGCTGCGGGTCATCTTCTCTATCTCATGGATAGGATATCTATTCATATCTATAACGTTGTCAAGGAAATGCACGGCCTTACCCGTCGTTGCCCCGAGTTTATCCCAATCAATCTCGTAGCGGGCCACACCATTGCTGGCGGCACTCTTTCTTATCATCTTCGTCAGGTTAATCGAGCCAAGATTACATGACTCGTACGGCAAGAGCGGCTGCTCACCGCACGGATTTGTGGCATCCATATTACCAACCTGCGGGGTTGGATTATCACGGTTTATCCTGTCGATAAAGATAATCCCAGGATCTCCGTTCTTCCAGGCCATAGTAACGACCTTGTCAAAGACCTCACGGGCATTCAGGTGCCCAACCGTCTTGGCGGTCCGTGGGCTCTTTATCGCATAATCACTATTGCTATCAACGGCCTGCATAAATTCTTCTGTAAGGGCTACGGAGATATTAAAGTTATTAAGCTTGGTGCTATCTTCCTTGCAGGTTATAAACTTCATAACATCGGGATGATCAACCCTGAGCATACCCATATTGGCACCGCGCCTGGTCCCGCCCTGCTTAATCGCCTCAGTGGCACTATCAAAGACATTCATAAAGGATATCGGACCCGATGATATACCGGAGGTCGAGCCCACGACATCGCCAGAGGGCCTAAGCGCGGAGAACGAAAAGCCAGTACCGCCGCCTGATTTATGTATAAGGGCCGTCTGCTTCAGGGTCTCAAAGATACTCTCCATCGAGTCATCTACCGGCAGTACAAAGCAAGCAGATAACTGCTGCAGGTCACGCCCGGCGTTCATAAGGGTCGGCGAATTTGGCAGAAACTCCAGAGAACTTATCATTTCATAGAATTCGTGGGCTACGGTATCTACATCTGCCTCAGGATCGTTTAAAAGCTCACCCTCTGCGATATTGCGGCTAACACGCCAGAGCATATCCTCAGGGCTCTCTATTGGATTACCTTTACGGTCTTTTTTAAGATACCTGCGCTCCAAGACATTTCTTGCGTTATCGGATATATCGGCTGGTTTACGGACCTTCACAGAGGTCTTCGCCTTGTGCGAGCCCCTTGCCTTTTCAAAATTTTTACCTGCTGTAGTTGTCATTCGTATTTTTCCCTTACCATCCGTGTTAGGCGTGTTAGGCGTGTTAGGCGTGTTAGGCGTGTTAGGCGTGTTGCCCGTGTTGTCAGTTTCTTGCATATCTTGCTCCATACTCTGGTTAACCTCCTTCTAATTGTTTGCCACCGCCAGCTACGGTCTTTAGACCATCGCCACCAGCTTACCGATTAATATATATAGGATTATGTATTATGAAAATGCTTTAAATACCGTCAAATCAGATAATTGATTAATATAAAATAACTACCCTTCGCAGCTCTATCTATGAAAAACAAGGAATAAAACCACAAACCTTGTACACCTTAAAAGAGCCTTTGGCGGCCCTTGCGCCCGGGCCCATGCGACGAAGACAATGCAACCAAACCCGCCACTTTGCACCAAACCCGCCGCCTTGCACCAAACCAGCCAATGCCGTGCAACCTAAGCTAAATAATACTTTTCACTACTTTAGAGGTCCTAATAATTGAACGAAATGATGAAAAAAACCAGGATTATCCGCACTCCCCTTGCCAGTATAAAATCAGAGCTATTATCAAGACAAGCAGCTCTGTATTTTTCAAGGAAAACAAGCATATATGGTGTGACCCAAGTAATTAGACCACAACATATAGTGCAAGTCAAGAAAAAAAACTAGAACCTTAAAAAGGCTAATAAATACAAATGTATACGCTATTTATCATAAAAAAACCAAGAGTACAGTTAAAGGATGCGTGAGGTCAAGCTCCGAAATTCAGAGGTACAAGATGGCTACGCGGCCTACCTAGAGGGCCCTTACGCCTGAGTATAGACCAAACAAGGCCTCACCGCCTGACGCATAGACCACGACATAATCAGCTGCAAACAAAAGCGAGAATAAAGAAAGCCCCGGTCCTACCCGTTAGGGTAGGACCGGGGCTTATAATCTAACAAAAAACAAAGTAGGGACTAAAGAAAAGACTACCTGTTATGACAGAGCTGACAACCGGTTGTGCTTTCTATTGTATTCGCTGTCTGCCGCGGCTCGGTAGCTGAGACATTAGCAAGGTAATCCCACCTGAGGTTATCATAATACGGGCCGCCGTGTGCGAAGTGACATGTCAGACAGAAGACTTTGTGGTTATTACCTGATGTACCGCCATACTCCGTATCCATACCTGGGCCGCACCCGGGGTTACCGGCTGCGCCACACTCTGGCAGGTAATATGAGTTAGATATGTAATACTGGCTAGAGGTAACAGGAAGCCCCTTACCATCAATAATCGCTGCGGTATCATAGTTCGACCTATCCAGCAAAGATACGTGACAGTTCAAGGCACAGCCTGCGGCAGCGGCACGTGGCATCATCGAGTTAACGGCATGCCTTCTGGTATCAAGATTAAGGTCATATTGGCCCGTTGTTGGTGTCGTCACATGTGCCTGATTATTGGTGCCGCCGATATCCTCATGCCAATTATCATGGCACTGTGCGCACCACTTGGACATGGTAATTCCACCATCGCCGTCCCAACCCGTAGCATAAGCATTGCTGTTTACGCTATCGCTTACAGCATTACCTGTAAGCGTACCTCTATAGACAGGCCATATAACCTCCGAACCATTATCGGTCTCACTACCACCGAAGTAGCCTCCGTTGACGCCACCTACATAACTATCAAACTGATACCAAGTCCTGGTGGGCTCGTCCCTGAACTTGACGCCGCTATTGGCCCCCGCGCCATATGCATCCACCTTTAAGTTTCTAAATAAATTGATCTTTGAATCGGTACGTATATTTGCACCATGCGGATCATGGCAACTTGTACAGGAAAACTCTGTAATAACGGCATCGCCGCCCGGAGGCGTTACATTTGTAGCACCAAGCGAGTGCCCATAGCCAAGGTAATCTGAGGTAGTTGTCGCCCAGTTATCATCCAACTCGGTCGAGAAGTTACCACCAGCACCGATCTTATTGAAGGCATCGGTCTTGAAATCCCAGCTAGCTGTAGAGTATACCTTGGGTGCTACCTGTCCGTGTGGCTGCTGCGCTGCCGCAGCCTGCGTGCCGTTGCTGGCATGACACTGCAGGCAAAGATTATGTATCTCGGCACGTGTTGTAACATTACCCCTTAGAAGAACAATTGAGCCTCCAAGAGCACCCTCCAGTGAGACCCCACCTTGACTATTATGCATAGTATGACACTGACCACATGTAAGACCACCTGCCCCTTTATGAACGGCATACCCTGTATTTGGAATAAAAACTAAAATAATCAGAAATGTAAAGACTAGTACTGACAACTTTATGTTTATCGACACCTTCTGAAAGCTCCTTAAATCTACGCATAGCATTCCATAGTCGAATAATACGAAAGCTGCAAGCAAGATTAATTTTTTTTAATTTTTAACATAAAAAAAATAAATTGTCAATTAAAATTTGAAGTTTACAAAACTTTGCGTCCATATCACTTAGAAAATAACAGGCCTATTAATCCAATAAGTGGCTAGCTTTTCCCCTTAAAGAATCAAAAACTATCTCTTTTGTCACTGTCGATTTTTTTTACATTTTGCCAATATATGTAACATTTTGCCAAAATATGGAACAATCCCTAATTTTACTTAGAACATAAAATATTAATTTAAACTATTTTACCTTTAAATTCAGATAGTTATAAAAATAAAAGCTCTCTCAATGCAAACTGGCACAGTTCTTGCATGAATATCTGGTAACGATAACAACATGGATAAAAAACTACCCTGGAGCAGCCAACATGAAAAAGTACATTATATTTATACTAGCCACAATGATATCCTTGGCCGTAGCAAGCAGTTCATCTGCGGTTACCGTAGACGGCGTCTTTGACGAGTCAGGAGAATGGGCCGGCTATCACGCAGCTGAAGACGGTGTCGGCAGCGGCGGCTTTGTAGGCCCGGGATGGGGAGGCCAGGACTTTGATGTTGAGTATCTGGGTCTTAAGGTTACCGGCAACACAGTATACTTCGGCCTGCAGACAGGCTTTAACCTCGGTACCGGTGAGGTAGACTGGGGCGGCGATACATACTACGCAGGCGACATAGCCATCAATGTGGACGGAGACGACTTCTTTGAATACGGAATAAGATTCTCGGTATCAGGAGGCGTTCCCAGCTTTGAACTCTACGAGGTCACTTCGTGGATAGACCCTTCTTACATTGCTTCCACGCCTTACCTGATGGACTCGGCGACCCTGCTCTATGACGATACGTTCTTTGACGGTGCATACAGCGAGGGAGTATTCGCCAACAACAGCGACGGCGGCGACTCTTACGTCCTGGAAGGCAGCTTTGACCTAAGCATGCTTGCCCTCTACCTCGGCGGAGATATCGGTATACACTGGACCATGAACTGCGGCAACGATGTCCTTGACTTCGAAACGACACCGGTAGTAACCCCGGAGCCGTCTACATACATCCTGCTCGGCTCGGCAATGGCAGGTCTTGTGGCATGGAGAAGGCGTCAAAAAACCAAGAAGAGAAAGGACGAACAGGCCTAGTACAAAAAACCATATAACTAAAAAACAATTAAAAAGGGGATATGCTTTAATAAGCATATCCCCTTTGTTCATTTAAAAAACCAAGACCGGAAAAAACCAATACCGGTCATTAACAAGTCCCAACAAGTCCCAGAGTAACTCCTATCCTTCTAGCCGTTCATAGCCAGCTTACCGTCAAGGGTTTCCCTGATCCTAATAAGCAATTCTCTTGGAGAGACCGGTTTAGAGATAAAATTAACTCCTTCCTCACGTACCAGTTTCTTATCCAGAATATCCTCTGTGTAGCCACTGGTAAATATAACCTTAACGCCCGGGGCGATTTTCTTTATCTCATCAAAACTCTCTTTACCGTTTAGTCTGGGCATAATAACATCAAAGATCAAAAGGCTTATACTGTCCTTATACTCTTTAAACCTCTCTATGGCCTGCAATCCGTCCTCGGCCTCTATTACCGTGTACCCACAGCCCTCCAATGATTCCCTGGTCAAAGCCCGCAATTCATCATTATCCTCTGCTATCAGCACGGTCTCGCTGCCCCTTTTAAGGACGACCTCCTCATGGCTATCCTCGCTCTCTTCCACTACCATATCTACCGTCGGCAGATATACTTTAAAGGTAGTGCCCCGCCCCGGTGCGCTCTTTACATCTATATAACCATTATGCTGCTTTACTATGCCATATACTATAGCCAACCCAAGCCCTGTGCCCTTGCCAACATCCTTAGTCGTAAAAAAGGGCTCAAAGATCTTATCGATGATTGCCTTATCCATACCCTCACCAGTATCAGAGACCGATAAGCAGGCATAACCACCGACCGTGCCAAAACCTTTACGCTTGATAAAACCCTTGTCAACATCGATATCTTCAATACAGACGCTGAGCACGCCGCCGCCCGGCATTGCATCCTTGGCATTGGTAATAAGGTTCATTAGTACCTGCTCTATCTGTACGCTCTCGGCTAGGGCCACCAGCGAACCCTCTGATAGCTGCACCTTAAACTCAATATCCTCGGGAATCACCTTGCTAAGAAGATCTTCAAACTCAGTCACAAGACTATTGAGGTTTACCGGCTTAAGCTCCATTATCTGCTTACGACTAAATGCAAGAAGTCCTTGCGTAAGCTTCTTTGCCCGCTCGGTCGCACTCAGGATATGCTCCAAGTTAGACATCAAAGGATCATCCTTCTCTATCTTCATCTGCATAAGACCGGCATACCCCATAACGGTAGTAAGGATATTGTTGAAGTCATGGGCAATACCGCCGGTAAGCTTGCCAACAGCCTCCATTTTCTGGGCCTGGATAAGCTGCTGTTCAAGCTGCTTATAACCCGTCATATCCCGCAAGATCCCCCTGTAGGCGATTACCCTGCCGTTATGATCATGAACGGTATTAGCCGTAATACTGACTATTATACGCTCGCCACTGCTATGCTTTAGATAAACCTCAAAATCCTTAACAAAACCGTACCTATCCATCTCGCGCATAAAGGCCGCACGAGTCTCGGGGGCGTCATAAAGGTCTTTATCAATATCAATGGCTATGAACTCTTCTTTGGTATCATAACCAAATAGCTCAAGGCCTGCCGGATTTACCTCCTCAAACCTGCCGGCAGGAGAGCTGATAAAGACAACATCCCTGCTCTCTAAAAATAAAGACCGGTAGCGATCCTCAGAGTCCCGCAAAGCCTGCTCGGTCTGGCGCTGCTCGGTAATGTCTCTAGCAATACCCATCGCACCGACGACCACACCCTTCTTATCTATTATGGGCTGGCTCTTATATTCACAGATTAGTCCGGTATCGCAAAAGGTGAGCTCGAACTGAGGGCACGCGCCGTTTAGAGTGGCGGTATAAAAAGAATTGGCTTTTTCCAGATTTGACGCACCGTATAGCGGCGCAAAGGGCTTACCCGTAAACTCATCGACACTATGACCGGTGAGTTTTTCAAAGGCCTTATTTACGTAAAGAATATTTCCTTTAGTATCAAAGATATAGGCTAGATCGGTAATGTTATCAAAGAGGGCCTTGTACTTATGAAACTCTTCGGCCTCGGCTGCGGCCTGGCGCTGAGTGGTAAAAGAAGTCCCAAGCTCCGCCAAACGCTGGCGAAGTTCCAGAGATTCTTCAAGTTCCTCCCTCTTCCCTATATCATCAATATTGGTAGTCTTAGTCATATAACCTACGATTCTTAAAGCAACCAATCTGCTGAAAACACCCTAGAGAAAGCGTCTAAAATACAAAAAACCTAGTTGAAGTTACGCTTATCCAAGACTACTCGGATAATTTTAAAAATATACCATAACTAAGAATTAAAATCTAGTACTTTTATCACTTCTATCAATAATACAACCAGATCTTTCAACCCGCCGACCTTGCCTGAATAAAGAAAACCAGAATGTAATTATTACAAGATAGGTCTACAGACTTGTAACAAAACAAGAAGAATAGGCCCGCCAGCTTTCATCATAAAGTCATCTATGGTAAGCTTTCTTTAATGGATACAGGGATCGACATAACCTTAATTGAGCGTATTAAGAGGCTCGCCGGAGAAGATGCCTTTACTGGCAGGGTCTTTACTACGGGTGAGCTTATCTTTGCCGCGGGTAAAAGAAACCCTGCTCGCCATCTGGCAGGTCTCTTTGCAACCAAAGAGGCCTTTATGAAGGCCCTCGGTACGGGCTGGACCAGCGGAGTCTCGTGGCAAGATATCGAGGTTACTCATACCGAAGCCCGCCCAAACATCACCCTCTCCGGCAAAGCCGCAGAGCTTATCGGCTCGCGACGCACCCACCTGAGCATCGCCTGCACGAAAAAACTAGCGATAGCAACGGTAATTATAGAGTAACCCACATGCGTGAGTGGACTTCCCTCAGTTTAGTAGACAACTACCCTTTACCTGATGAAGCCATTTCAAAGTCATGCGGGCTCAGCTGACCGAGGTAGCTGTGACGCCGGGTTTTGTTGTAAAAGACCTCGATGTAATCAAAGAGGTCAGCCT
>JAJRSM010000108.1 GCA_024278765.1 Deltaproteobacteria bacterium
AACCGTAGATTGGATAACTGAATACAACGAAGAAAGGCCTCACGAATCACTTGGAAACTTGACTCCGGCAGAGTATCTGTCCAAACACTTAAAGCAGGAAAACTCTAATTTAGACTGGCACTAAATAAGGGAGGTTTACAGCACAGCCAACTTCATCACACTAATCTTAAGATTTTCCAGAAAACTATAGTGATTCAAAATAGCTACAACCGATACGACAACAATTGATGCCTTAAAAGCAAAAATACAGTTCTTTTTAGCGGGTCTTATCAGAAATAGTAAAACTTTTTTTATTAAACTCATACCTATTAGCCCGGTAAACAAAAGACAACTCAGCCACTACACGAGATAACCTCTACAACGAATTAGTTAGTGAAAATAATTTTTCAGACACCCATACACAATGACCTATATATCTTTATTATTACAAATCTATCCAGCCGTAAACAAAAGAACAATAATAGATTAAAACGTCAACAAGATTACTAATATAAAGACGTATCATTAAACAAAAACATATATAATCATATAAACTCACCATTAGTCCAGTCAAATATCACCAATCTTAACATCTAAACCCATCAACGGGTTTAGCTAACAAGATACAGTTTAGCTGACAAGAAAACAATAAGAGACTATCAGCCTTAACTAATAAATTCTGAATAGCCGGAGAAAGAACGTAATTATTGTCGTGGATTGTTTAGATAATTTTTGAAATATAAGTATGGAATATCACGCAGTATTTAGCCATAAAGACAAACTAACTCAGTATTGACCTGAATAAAATTAAAATAGTGTAAATAAAGGACTACCGAAAAAGCAGTAGCGGGATCTTGCAGGAGGTTATCATCGAGGTCGTGGTGCTGCCCTTGATTAAGTTACGAAGGCGGGAGTGGCCGTAGGCTCCGATTGCCAGCAGGCCGATATTATTGGAATCTACATATGCGTGGATAGCCTCGTCGGGGTGGCCTAATAAGACCTCAGCGTGCACCTCAAAGCCCGCGCCCTGGAGTCTTCTGACACCTTCGTCCAGAGCCTTACGGCACTTCTCATCGCCGCGCCCCTCATTGCCGCAAACAGTAACGGCGTGGCACTCTAACCCTTTCAAAAGCGAACTGCTAGCGATATAATCAAGGGCATTACTTGAACCATTACCGCCGTCAAGGGCAATTAAAAACCTCTCGGGTTTTGTAAATACACTGGTCGTAACCAGCATAGGTCTGTGCACGGCACGGGCCAACGGCTCAAGGTTTGATACCAAAGAAGTTGCGTGCTGCTCTGTATGTTTTCCGCGTTTACCAAGGACAATCAACTCAACATCCGACTCTAGCTCGCAGATCGTCTTCGAGAGCTCGCCGCGTCTTTTAAGTGAAACAATATCGGTGACACCTGCGCTGCGCAACTCGGCCTCGGCGTGAGCAATAAGACGACGCCCCTGACGCAGGACCTCTCTGCCACGGACTTCGTCTTGTTCAGTTAGTTGATCTAGTAGGTCGCTGCTCGCACCTAGCCCTATCGCGCCGCTCAGGTCTGCGTGCGAGGGTTCACCGTGGGCATCGGCCAGAAGATTTAAGAGTTCTACACCCGCACCTAAGCGCGAACTCGCCCATGCGCCGTACGCACAGACACTATCGTTATAGCTTGAACCATCTATACAGACCAGAATTTTTCTCATGCGGAGAACTCCTAGTGGCTAACGCTCTGGTCAAAACAATCGGTCTTATCGTGGAGGCCGTGTTTGTCTATAATAGTTGCGCTGGCCTTATTCAGGCCAACCAACTCAACTATCGCGCCCTCACGCCTGAACTTAAAGACGACTTTATCTAAGGCAGCTACAGCCGAGATATCCCAGAAATGCGCCTCTGTCAGATCAATACGAACACGTTCAACGGCTTCTTTGAAATCGAAAGATGCGTTAAAAGAATCAACCGAGGCGAAAAAGACCTGACCGTAAACACGGTATATTCGTTCTTCGCCGTCGCTACCGACTGCAATGATCTCGGTCTTGACCGAGAAGATCCGCGAGATCTTACGTGCAAAGAAGAGCGCACTCAAAAGCACACCGACAAAAACGCCACGAGCCAGATCGTGTGTCATGACGACGACAACAACGGTCGCTATCATCACAAAGCTCGAAGACCTCGGATGAATTCGAAGGTTAATAATAGAGGCCCAGCTGAATGTCCCAATCGATACCATTATCATAACGGCAACAAGTGCGGCCATGGGGATCTGCTTGACCCAAGTCCCCAGAACCAGGATAAGAAACAAGAGAAAAGCACCTGCAAAAAAAGTCGAGAGCCGCCCTCGCCCGCCCGATTTTATATTTATAACTGACTGCCCTATCATAGCACACCCGGCCATTCCTCCAAAGAAGCCCGAGACAATATTGGCAATACCTTGCCCACAACATTCACGGTTTTTATCGCTACCCGTATCTGTCAGGTCGTCAACGATAGAGGCCGTCAGTAAAGACTCCAGCAGGCCAACGACAGCGAGCGTCAATGAATACGGCAGAATTATCATAAGGGTATTAAGGTTCAGAGGAATATCAGGCAATAAAAAGACCGGCAATGCCGTTGGTATAGAGCCCATATCTCCGACCGTGCGCAGATCAAAGCCAATAAAAAAGCTCAAAGCCGAGAGCGCAACGATACAGACTAGAGGCGACGGAATGGCCTTTGTAAAACGCGGAAGAATATAAATGATAGCCAGACCTAAAACTACCATCGCATAGGTCTGCCAGCCGCGCCCGATAAGTTCAGGCAGCTGTGCCATAAATATCAGGATAGCCAAGGCATTTACAA
Organism: Deltaproteobacteria bacterium; assembly: GCA_024278765.1. Classification (GTDB taxonomy): domain Bacteria; phylum Desulfobacterota; class GWC2-55-46; order GWC2-55-46; family DRQE01; genus JAJRSM01. Next base: position 2,808 of record JAJRSM010000108.1, read on the forward strand.
AGCCCGTCATAACGGATTTAGATACAAAACGCAGGAGCACGCCGAGCTTGAAGAGGCCTGCGAGGATCTGAATAAGACCAGTCAAAATAGTCGCTGCCAGGAGATACTCAAGGCCGTAGTCCTTGACAAGCGTTATCATAAGCAAGGCCATCGCACCGGTCGCGGCCGAGATCATCCCCGGACGTCCTCCGACAAAGGCAATGACTACCGCCATGCAAAACGAAGCATAGAGCCCAACCTTAGGATCAACCCCAGCTATGACCGAGAAAGCAATCGCCTCTGGAATAAGAGCCAGAGCCACAACCATACCTGCGAGCAGGTCGCCCCTGACATTACCAAACCATTCATTTCTAATACGTGCTAAATTCATAAAACCTCGATCATATAATCTAGAATCACCACCGAAGGACAAAGGTCACCGGCAACAATTCAACCTACTGAAAGATACTGAATTGATATCTGAGAAAAAGAACTAACGTACTTTAGGGATGCGGAGTTAGCGAGAATATCTCAGAAAGAGCACGAAATGTGGAAAACCAACCTTTGTTAATTCAGAGCATACGACCCAGATAATCTTCTAAGTATACTACAGCAGAAAAAGAAAAGAAAGGAGTGTATGTAGAGAAGAACGAAGCGAAACCTAAGTAAAAAACACACCTGTGACGCCTCTGCTAACAAAACAATTCAAGCACAAAAAACTAAACAGTCGTTAAATTCTTACGGGTCGCGGGTTCAATGAGGAAGTGCAACACCTGGCAGGACTGTCCTTTTGCTGGTACTCTGGGTGGTTATGGGAAAAGGATACAGGCATCTTAGCCTTACGGAACGAGACAGGATAACGGATTTAAGGTTTCAGGGCAAGAG
>JAJRSM010000109.1 GCA_024278765.1 Deltaproteobacteria bacterium
AGGATCCACGAGTCTCTTGACTATCGCACTCCCTTTGAAGTATATTTCGATAAAGAAACAGAACTAACAAACCCGGTAAAGGCTGACACGATCCACCTTATTCAGCCTGATTTGCTGTCCTAACAATGGGGCTAGGCATAAGTATACGTCTTAATGATTATCATAACCTCGCCGTTATCTTCATAATAAATCCAACGGCAGCATCAAAAGTAACTATATAGTATGGTAACGATGATGTGAAATATTTATGGAGTCGGCAATGCCCGCCTGATTGCTGACATTGCCGACTCTATACAAGTATTAAATCTACTACCAATTTCAGACTGCACCGGCTAGACTGCGCCGGCACCAAGGACTGCAAAGTCCTTCTCGGTCAAGACCTTCTCAACATCAAGCAGTATAATAAGCCTGTCATCAAGCTTACCAACGCCTTTAATATACTCCGTCTCGACACCACTCATCATCGTTGGCGGTGGCTCTACCGTATCGGCCGGAAGACGCAGGACCTCGGAGACACCATCGACCCGGAAGCCAACCGGTGTGCTCTCAAGCTCTACCACAATGATACGGGCCTCGCTCGTATCCTCTGCCTCTGGCATAGCAAAACGCTTGCGAAGATCCATAACAGGGATGACCTTACCGCGCAGGTTAATAACGCCTTCGATAAACTCCGGGGCCTTTGGCACACGCGTAAGCTCCATCAGCCTGATTATCTCCTGAACCTTCAGAATATCTACAGAGAACTCCTCGTTGCCAAGCCTGAATGTCACCAGCTGCAGCACATCACCTGTATCTATATCGCTTGTTGACATTTCAATCCTCCTTGTCTAGCCGCTACAACCACGGTTTATAAAATATTAAAAAAGATCTATACTACGCAACCCTAATCAACTTCTGCGCCTCGCCTTCGACTTTATCACTATGACCTATTGCATCTTTAGCATCGTTTTGCGAGTTACCTGTTATCTTAAACTCGCTGACCATGGCTTTCAGTTCTTCGGCTACTCGCGCCAAATCCTCTGTGGCAATCGAGACCTGCTTTACACCCTCACTATTTTCACCGGCCACCTCGGCTATACCTGCGATATTATTAGATATCTCTTCGCTAGTAGCACTCTGCTGCTCAGCAGCAGTTGCAATCTGTCGAACCATATCAGTTACTCTGTCCACGCTTGATACGATCTGCTGGAGCGATTCCCCTGCCTCGCTGGCAAGAAGCACCCCTTCTTCAACCTGCTTGGTCCCCTCATGCATGGAGCTCATCGCCCCCTGGGTATCGGTCTGGATCGTCTTAATCATATCGGCAATTTCCTTGGTAGCTTTAGTCGTCTTCTCGGCAAGCTTCCTTACCTCATCGGCAACGACTGCGAAACCACGACCTTGTTCACCTGCCCGCGCAGCCTCGATTGCGGCGTTAAGTGCCAGCAAATTAGTCTGATCAGCTATGTCATTGATTACCGAGATAATTGCTCCGATCTCATCGCTACTTTTACCAAGGGCCTCAACAGTAACTACACTGTCCTTTACTGTCTCGGCTACAACCATCATACCTTCTACCGCGCGTTTTACAACGTCACCGCCGGTAACGGCAATCTCCTGAGTCTGTACAGAAGCATCACTTGCGCCCTGCGAGTTCTTGGCAACCTCTATTACGGTCGCGCTCATCTCCTCCATAGCCGTTGCGACCTGATTGGTCTGATTGGATTGACGATCAATCCCACTGACTATCTGCGTCGATGTTGCAAAGTCAATCTCTTTATGCACAGAGTATACTACATCACTGGAGTCCGCATCTACCAGAAATATATCTTTAAAGCCAAATTTATCAAGATAGCCATTTATAACAGGATGATACTTGCCGTGAAGCTCACTGTAGCTACTACCGTCACCAGCATTGCTCAGGCTATGTTTACTACCTTGAGAGTTATGATTGTTGGATATGTAGTAGTACTGCAGGACGGTAGCACTCTTACCAGTCGGCACAAGTGAGGCAGCATTAATCTTATAGACTGACTTATTTCTAAACGCACTGGTAAACTCGCCGGTATAATAACTCTTTACAGATAAGCTATACTTATCAAGCTGCTCAGATGAAATAGAAGTATCATTACCTATCTCATCAAATGTTTTTTAAAGCCTTTCATAGCATCCGCGGGTTCAATGAGGAAGTGCAACACCTGGCAGGACTGTCCTTTTGCTGGTACTCTGGGTGGTTATGGGAAAAGGATACAGGCATCTTAGCCTTACGGAACGAGACAGGATAACGGATTTAAGGTTTCAGGGCAAGAG
>JAJRSM010000110.1 GCA_024278765.1 Deltaproteobacteria bacterium
CACCATAATAAGACTTATTGCCTCGCGCTTGAACTCACGGTCAAAACTCTTACGACCTCGTTTCTCTTCCATCTGAACACCTCCTATGGTAGCTTTTTATCACTAACCTTTCGATGTGTCCACTAAACAGGGGCAATAGCACAACGGTCTTTCTTACAATCCCCCTCATTACAATCCCCCTTTTTCAAAGGGGGAGGTCAAAAACAGAACAACTCAATTCACCCTTAATAATCTTGATACAAGGCAATGAAGCATCTATTGGCATAATACCGTCATTCCCATTCCCTGCCCTGCATTCCCCCCAATAATTCCATACAAAATATTTAATCCGAAAGATCATAGATTGACCATTCCTGAATCTTTTGTTAAGCTACCTTCACCGTAAGTTACACTCCATATTAAATTCAAATTAGATACGGAGGTGTCTCATGACACTAGAAATTATCGCAGGAACAGCCATTGTTGCTATCACACCGTTCCTTGTTAAGGGCGGCGAGGCCATCGCAACAGGTGTAGGAGAAAGCCTATGGGCAGCCATCAAAAAACCCTTCACCTCGGATAAAGACAGGGCCATTATCGAAGAACTGGAGAAAAACCCGGATGACCTCAGGTTACAGGGCAAGACCGAGACTAAATTAGAATCCTTTTTAGAAACTAACCCCGAGATAGCCAAAGAGATCAACAGGCTCTTGCCCGAAGCAGAAAAGGAAGCCGCCATTCTTATCCAAAACAGCAAAAACATTGTAGCCGGCAGTACTATCAAGGCCGGCGGTAATGTAATTATAGGCGATAACAACAAGGAATAATCCAATGGATGAAATGATAAAAACGAATATTTTAGAGAGAAAAAATATCGTCGAGAAAAGTCATATAAATGCCGGTGGCCCTATCATTATTGGCGATAACAACACCATGATCCTCGGCAAATCCCATGACTACGGAGAATTACTCACTCAGATAAAAGAAGTAGAGATGGACCTTAAAGACCTCCCATTAGATAAAATCGATAGCAGGCTAAGAAAAGGTAAAAGACTTGCAGAACTGACAAAACAGAAAAATGATTTTGAGGCCGATGTCATACGCCTTGCCGAGACCTTTACAAAGATAGAGATAAATACCAAACGCCTGCGTCAGGCCAAAGAGCATTTTGATGAAGGCAGTTTCAGAGAGGCAGATGCGATACTCAAAGCAGAGGCGATGAGCCATGAGCAAAACTCACTGCTTTATGCAAAGGAACGCGAGACAAGGAAACTCGAAAATACAGAAAAAAAACTCAGAAACAACTCAAGCGAGTTCCTCATCAAGGCCCAAATAACAGCTACAAACTATAGATCACCTACCCGCTTTAAGGATACCTGTAGCTACTTTGAGCAGGCGATAAAAAGCCATGCCAGCTTTGACAACCAATTTAAATACGCAAAATTCCTGCAAGATCATAACCAGTTCAATAAAGCATCACAATACTACGAGCAGATTTTAAAAGACTTCAGTGACACTCTGGACCCTACAAACAAAGCAAGAACCCTCAACAACCTGGGTAATTTACAGAGCAACAACAATGAACTGGACAAGGCGGAGCAGTCGTATAGCGAGGCCCTCGATATACGCAGAGACCTCGCCAAAGGCAACCCGCAGGCTTTCCTGCCGCATCTGGCAGAGACGTTTAACAACCTGGGTAATTTACAGAAGAACAACAATGAACTGGACAAGGCGGAGCAGTCTTATAACGAGGCACTCGGTATATACAGAACGCTGGCCAAAGAGAACCCGCAGGCATACCTGCCTGGCGTTGCAATAACCCTCAACAACCTGGGTAATTTACAGAGCAACAACAATGAACTGGACAAGGCGGAGCAGTCTTATAGCGAGGCCCTCGATATACGCAGAGACCTCGCCAAAAACAACCCGCAGGCATTTCTGCCGGATGTAGCAATGACGCTCAACAACATGGGTAATTTGCAGAGTAATAAGAATGAACTCGACAGGGCAGAAGAGTCGTATAGCGAGGCCCTCGATATACGCAGAGACCTCGCCAAAGGCAACCCGCAGGCTTTCCTGCCGGATCTAGCAATGACGCTATCAAATTTCAGCATCTTTTATTTACAGAATATAACTGATAAGGAAAAATCCATTGGATATGCAAAAGAAACAATAAAGATGCTAAAAAGGTTCGCAGCTGAGACCTATATGACGCAACAATACCTAAATGCCGCGCATCAGGTATTAAAGGCATGGGAGAGTTAGAGCCAACCAGATAGGTCAGGTTTATAGCGGAATAGTCTGTATTGTTTTACTTCCTTTAAATACAGATCCTGAATCAAGTTCAGTATGACAAGTTAGAAAGTAACTAAGCGTCATTAGCAGATCCTCGGCAGCAACTGGCCGCTGAGTTTACCCAGGATTCTTCGTCCGCCGATTGTTGTCTCTAAGAGGACCATGCCTGCGGGTTTTGCTATAATCTCACCTATCAAGGCAGCATCTTTACCGAGCGGATTTGCCTGCATCGCAACCAATACGTCTTCAGCAACTTCCGGCCCGACGATAGCAACGAGCTTACCTTCGTTAGCAAGATAGACCGGCTCAAAACCCAGTAACTCGCAGGCCCCCTGCACCGAGTCACGTACAGGAATCGACGCCTCTCTGACCGTCATACCAAGAGTAGACTCCTCGATAAGTTCATTTAAGATCGTTGCTACTCCGCCGCGTGTAGCGTCTCGCATCGTCCTTACGGACGCACCACCAGCGGCTATTATATCTGCAGACAATTCATGCAACGGCGCACAGTCGGAGTTTATATCGGCTTCTATTTTAAAGTCGCCACGAGCGAGCAGCGCCGCAGTACCGTGGTCGCCGATAGTGCCAGATACAAGAACCTTATCGCCTTCTTTGATATTTTCAGGGCCGAGATCAATACCATCTTCAACCACCCCTATTCCCGTTGTATTTATAAAAATACCGTCGCCCTTGCCTTTCTCTACAACCTTTGTATCGCCAGTTACGATTGCCACACCTGCGCCTGCTGCCTCGCTTGCCATAGAGGCTACGATCAGGTCCAGCTCGCTCATTAAAAAACCCTCTTCGATGATAAAAGAAACGCTCATATAAAGCGGCCTCGCCCCGCCCATAGCCAGGTCATTTACCGTGCCGCAGACGGCGAGCTTTCCGATATCTCCGCCCGGAAAAAAGATAGGACTAATTACATAAGAATCAGTCGTAAAGGCAAGTCGCTTACCAGAGGCCGGAAGTATCGCCTGATCGTTTAGGGGGGTTGGTGAAGGGGCTGGCAAAGAAGTTGAAGGAACAGCAGACAAGCCTCCTACGCCGCCCGATGCTGCCGACTGCGCAGAAGAAAAAGCACGGACAAAGCCTGCTATAAGCTCTGCGCTCATCACACCGCCCGAGCCATGCGCCAGAAGAACTCTATCGTGCTTGGACATAAAACACCTTTAAGATAGATACTATAAAAACATAGATACTATAAAAACGTAGAGCAAACCCTTAGGTTCGCAGATTTAAATACAGCAAGGCTAAAGCCTTGCCCTGCCACACAAAGACCCCCTCACCTCAGTCCTCTCCCCCAGAGGAGAGGAAGAAAAACACCACCTACGGTGGGCAAAGTTCATTAGATAGCTACAAGCCGTGCGTAGTATTAAATCATATTAACAAATATGCCGTGCGGCGAACACTCACTGCGTGAGGGCACTCCATGCGGAGGGCAAAGCGGCTTCGTCGCAAAAAAAACCATATTGATAAACTTTGCTGTACGCAGTACCACCTGCGGTGGGGCACAGTTAAACAAAAAAGTACGTGCCATGCGCAGCTCGGAATCTAGTTAATAAATTTGCTGTACGCAGTACCCGGTTGCACCGCAGGGCATAGCCCCTTCAAGGCAAAGACTAATAACAACCAATTTGTCATGCTGAATTTATTTCAGCATCTGTTCTGTTCTATTTTCTTAATTTCAATAAATACAGATCCTGAATCGAGTTCAGGATGACAAGTTTCGTAGTTCTTTACCATTCGCAGCCACCTACGGTGGGGCACCGGTTGCACCGGAAGCAAAGTCCAATAGGTAGCATTCAGCCACGCGAAGCTAGAAACTATATTAACAAATATGCCGTGCGGCAAGCACTCACATGCGTGAGGGCACTCCATGCGGAGAGCAAAGCGACTTCGTCGCAAATACAATCCCTATTACTACATTTGCCGTGCAAAGCTAAAAATTATATTAATTAACTTGCTGTACGCAGCCACCTGCGGTGGAGCACTCACATGCGTGAGGGCAAAGCGACTTCGTCGCAAAGCACAAAACCTTATTGATTAATTTGCTGTACGCAGTACTTACAAGGCAACTGCCGTTCTTTCATAGGTATACCAAGCTGCGCAGGCCCCTTCATCCGAGACCATGCAGGGGCCTTGAGGGGCGGTTGGCGTACATGCGGTAGCAAAGAGCGGACACTGAGCAGGGTTAATCACTCCGCGCAAGACATCGGCACAGCGGCAATCTAAGGTGCCCTTGCTGCTGTCTGTGTATTTTGTGATATCTATACCAAACCTCTTGGCTGCTGAAAACCCCATATAATCGTCACGCAGACTCAGCCCACTCATCGGTATAGAACCAAGGCCTCGCCAAAGGGCATCACTTGGCTCAAAGACATGATCCATAATAGCCCTTGCCCTCGCGTTGCCTGTGCCCGATACAACCCGTTTATATTCATTTTCTATATCAGCGCGGCCCTCTTTGATCTGGAGCAGAAGCATATAGATGGCAAAGAGTGCGTCAAGCGGCTCAAAGCCTGTTACAACACAGGGCCTTTTATAGTCTTTTGCTATAAAACCGTAGGCATCGGCCCCGATAATAGCCGTAACATGGCCCGGACAGATAAAACCGTCTATGCGCATATCTTTACTATCGAGTAAGACCGCCATTGCAGGAGGGGTAAGTTTGTGCAGAGGATATACGGTAAGATTGGTTATCCCCTCGGCCTGCGCAGTCTGCAAGACCGATGCGATCAGAGGGGCCGTGGTCTCAAAACCAACGGACAATAAGACAACTTCTTTTTGAGGGCTCTGGCGTGCTATAGATAGCGCACCGAGCGGAGAGTAAATAACCCTTACATCCGTGGCGCGAGCACGAACCTGCTCTAAGGTAGAAGAACTACCGGGCACTCTCAGCATATCTCCGAAGGTAGTAATTATAACGTCTTTATTTGAATCTGCGAAGTCTATGATCGCGTCAATCTCAGGCTGAGAGGTAACGCAGACAGGACAACCCGGCCCTGAGATTAGATTTATATTATCGGGCAGTAGTGCGCGAAGCCCGCTCTTGCAGATCACATGAGTATGTGAGCCGCAGATCTCCATGAAAGAGACCTTAAATGTAGCAAGCCGTACTATTTCTTTTAAGATACCGCTGCCACGAACCAGATCTTTGAACTCGTCTATATACTTCACGAGAGTTCACCAAAAGCATCCATAGCTTCAAGCGTCTTTCTGGCAGCATCTATATCAAGGCGTTCAATGGCAAAACCAGCGTGCACAATCACGTATTCGCCGACCGTGCCGCCATCCAAGAGCTGCATACTTACCTGAACAGTAGCCTTACCAAGCTCTACCGTTGCCATATCTCCGCTTATTTCCAGAATCTTACCAGGTACGCCGAGACACATAAATCACATTACCTCCAAAACCCTGAGTATTTTCTCTTTCTCCCATGCTACCACAGCTTGGCCAAAAGAGATACCGCCGTCATTAAGCGGAATCTTCTCACTGACAAATATTTTGAGGTCTTTTTCCTTTAAGGCACTCACCGTCATACGTAGTAAAAGAGAGTTCTGAAAGACCCCGCCGCTTAGGACTACGGTGTCAAGCTTGCTCTCTCCGGCAAGCCTCGCTACGATATCAACGACCATCACGGCCATCGTCCTATGAAACCTCGCCGCAATCATCCCTACACTTGTCCCTGCATTTAACTCGTCAACTATGGCCCGTATCACCTGAGATACATCCAGCTCCATCATCTCAAGCTCTATGACCTTATACGGATACGGCGGATAGAGCTGATCGGCCTCGCCACGCGTCTTACGCATAAATAAGACAGCGCTGCGTTCCAAAAGCATAGCAGCCTCTGCCTCAAAGCCTGCTTTATAAGAAAGCCCGAGCAGTGCCGATACGGCATCAAAGAGCCTACCCGCACTTGAGGTTAGCGGGGTATTGATCCTATCGCGGATAAGTTTTACTACGATCTGCATTTTATCGTTGCCAACGGCCTTTGAAAATGCCGGAAGCGCATGCGTCAGGTCATCGCCATAGACGCGGTACAGGTAACTTACCGCCATACGCCACGGCTCCTTAATGGCACTGGTCCCCCCTGGCATTGGGATGTAGCTAAGATGAGCGCGTCTACAATAATCACGCCTTCTGGCTAGCATAAACTCACAACCCCAGATATTACCATCTACCCCGTAACCAGTACCGTCCAGAGCCACCCCGACGACAAGGCCGTTCAGGCTGTACTCGGCCATAGTAGCTGCGATGTGGGCGTGATGGTGCTGGACCGAGACCATACGCATGCTCGGTATATCAACGAGCTTTCGGTATTCTTCGGCAAAACTGGTCGTAAAATACCCTGGATGCAGGTCGCGAACTATCGTCTTTGGCGAAAGCCCAAGGATATCTTTAAGATTAAATAGCGTCTCTCTAAAAAATATAGTCGAGTCAAAGTTTGAGAGCTCGCCAAGGTGCTGGCTAATGAGCGCATTAAAACCCTTGGTCAGGGTAAATGCCCCCTTCATCTCGCCGCCACAGGCCAGTATCTCCCCCATCTCCTCATCAAGCGGTAGCCCGCCAGGCACGTAGCCACGAGCCCGTCTTAAGATCATCGTCGTTGCCTGCTCCCCTCGCCCTATACTCCTTACGACCGAGTCATCGATCCTTGTATGTATCTCACGGTCATGAAAGAGAAAGTAATCGGCTATACCCGTAAGCTTTGCCATAGCCTCACTATTGACCGTAGCAATCGGCTCTCCGGTTAGATTACCGCTGGTAACGACAAGTGCCGAAAAGCCTGCACAAATAAGATAATGCAAAGGACTTGCCGGCAGCATAGCTCCTATTAGGTAGGTCTCCGGCGCAACATGGCTAGAGAGCTTATAAAAATCCGACTTTTCCAGCAGCACGATAGGAGCTGCCATACTCTCCATTAAGGTCTTTTCATTATCGTCTACAATAGCAAAGGTATTTGCCGCCTCTACAGACGGCACGATTACGGCAAAAGGTTTCTGAGAGCCGCGTTTTAATTCACGCAGCCTTGCAACGGCCACGTCATTCGTGGCGTCGCAGACCAGTTGAAAGCCGCCGATGCCCTTTACAGCCAGGATACGACCGTCCCTTAAATGCCTTGAGACCTCGCAAAGGACATCCTCGGAGGAAAGACTATTAACATCAGTACCACTACCGCTCTGGGCTATCCACAGAGCAGGGCCACACTCGGCGCAGGCATTTGGCTGGGCGTGAAAACGACGGTCCTTTGGATTATCATACTCGCCCTGACAGCTCTGACACATGGTAAAGGCAGACATAGTCGTATTGTATCTATCATAGGGAATATCACGCAGTATGGTATAGCGCGGACCGCACTGCGTACAGTTTATAAAAGGATAACTGTACCGCCTATCAGATGGGTCTCGCATCTCAGAGAGACAATCACTGCAAGGAGCTACATCAGGTGAGATTATATCGGTCGTCTCGTAAAGCTTTGTAAAGAGATCGCCCTTTATACTCTCTCGTATAGAAAAATCAGGATAATAGGCCGGGGGCAGTTCTTCACGCTCGATATAATCGATGCGGGCTAGCACCGGGGCCTGCTGCTTTATCTCTTCGATAAAACCGTCAATATAATCGTCATCCACGTGACCTTCGACCTCGACGATAAGACCATCATTATCGTTTAGGCAAAAACCGCGCAGACCCACAGCAGAGGCCAAGGCATATACAAAAGGGCGAAACCCTACGCCCTGCACCTTACCCTTTATAACTATTCTGGTACGTTTAAGTTTATCTGTGACGTCCATTAAACCTCGCTCTATAGACAAATATAAATACAACTGATGACCTTGACTATTGCTTCTTAACTACCTTTACTCCGGCAAGCTCAAGCTCGACTAAGACCATATCTACGATAGCGGTAAGGCCGTCTTTAACAACAGCTGAGAGCTCTGTGCCCGGTGCTATCCCCTCAGGCAGCATACCTATAAGTATAAGCTCCGCCCTTTTGCCACCGAGTGCCGAGATAGAGAGCACGTCATTCATACCGATATCATGCAGGCTCCTCACTGCATCAGCACTAAGTAAGGTCTTTAAAAGACTACCATCGATCCTAATCGGTTGCCCGACCTCTGGCTTACCGCCATCAATCTTATCCAGATCCTCTATAGCTACGGCATCGAGGATTATAACAAGGCCCTTACCCTCAAAGGCAGAGACAAGCGTAAGCCCACCCGTGCCGCCGTCGATAAGCGTAACCTCTGGCGGAAATCTATAAGTATCTTCCAACAACTCCAAGGCCCTTACGCCAAGACCGTCATCGGATAAAAGCGTATTGCCTACTCCAAGCACCAGTATATCTGCGCCAGCACCCACCCCTAGAGCTTATTCAGACCGTTCAAGGCCGCCTGTTTATAGGCATCGGTAAGGGTCGGATAATTAAAGACCGCATTTTTAAAGTACTCAACCGAACCGCCGTGATCCATAACGGCCTGACCTATGTGGATAAGCTCTGCGGCCTTCTCGCCTATTATATGTACGCCCAACAAGAGCTTTGTCTCACGGTGGAAGAGCAGCTTGAGCATACCGAAGATATCGCCGGAGATCTGACCACGGGCAACCTCTGCGAATAAGGCCGTACCCGACTCATAGGCCACCCCGGCCTCTGTAAGCTCTTCTTCGTTTTTGCCTACCATCGAGATCTCAGGAATAGTATAGATACCAAAGGGCATCTGCCCCGGTAGCGTGCAGCTAGAGCCTTCTTCGCCAAAGGCATGGCACATGGCGAGCCTCCCCTGTTCACGAGAGGTAGAGGCCAGTGAAGGATATCCGATCACATCACCTACCGCATAGACATGATCGACCTCGGTCTGAAAGTTCTTATTTACAGTCAAGAGCTTTCTCTTCTCATCTGCCTTAAGACCCACTGCACTAAGATTTAAAACATCAGTATTACCGACCCTGCCCATTGTATATAGCAACTTATCGGAGTTTACTACCTTTCCGCTCTTAAGCCCTGTTACGACTTTATCCGCCCCTTGTACCTCAATATTAACTACCTCTTCGCCAAGGCGCAAGGTCGTCGCGGTATGGCGCATCCAGTACTGAAGCGACTCGACTATCTCCCGGTCGGCAAAACCCAGCAACTTATTGCGCTTCTCGACAATCGTGACCTTAACGCCCAGACAGGCAAAGATACATGCATACTCACACCCTATCACCCCGCCGCCTATTACGGTCAACCTGCGCGGAATACTATCGAGATTAAGAATGGTATCACTATCATAGACATGGTCGGCATCAAAGGGAACGCCTTCGGGGCGGGCCGGGCCCGAGCCTGTAGCAATAACAATCACCCCCGCACGCAGTTCATTTACATTACCGTCCAGGCCCTTTACCGCCAGAACGTATTCATCTACAAATGATGCCTCACCGAATATAATCTCTATATTATTACGGGCAAAGTGATCATTTACCACATCCATCTGCCCCTTTATAACCTCTGTCTTTTTGTGCATCAACTCGCCAAGGGTTACGTCTTTACCTATACTGCACTGAAAACCCATGCCGCCGCGCTGCTTAAGCCCTGCCAGAAAAACCGCCGTTTCTCTTAAAGTCTTACTCGGCAACGTACCTAGATGAAGCCCGGCTCCACCTATTACCGGGCGATTTTCTATAACGCCGACCTTCTTACCAAGCTTAGATGCCTGCACGGCGGCCTTCTCGCCACCTGGCCCCGACCCTATTATAAGTACGTCATATTCCTTCACTAAAACACCTCCGCAAACTCTGTTAAAGGATAATTAGCATAAATAACACCAATGAAAAAAGTTAATATATTGAAGCAAGTATTGACTCAAAGCATATATATCTAAAGACTTTTATCGCCATCCATTACAGGGTACGCAATGTTCGATATATACGAGTTTATCCTTTTCAGGTTCGAGAGGACATCCAGGTGAACAGAGCTTGTCTCTATTGATTCGCGAAGCCCCTTATGAAGCCGCTCTATATGGGCCTCTCTAAGCCTTCTTTCCTTATCGGCAATCTCTATCTTATTACTTAGTAATCTTCTGGCTATATCCTTATCACTAGAGGCAAAGGCCGCCACCGCGAGCTCAAAGTTACTCGTCACCATCCCGTGCAACTCCTCTATTTCCTCCATCCCGGCAATAGAGAAGAGGTATCCATTCTTTATTTTTTTGCGTGCCAGCTCCATCAGGTTTTTATCTATCACATCACCGATATTCTCCATATTATTGGTAAAGGATATTATCTCCAACTCACGAGAGGCCTGATGAATAGTCAGGGCCTCGCGGATAAGCTTTGTAAGGTAGAGCTTTATCTCTCGGTCTATCTGGTCCACCTCGTTATCGCTCTGCTCTATCTGCTTGATCAACTGCAAGTCGTCTCGTTTAAAGACCTCAAGCGAGCTCTTAAGCATTGCCTGCGCCATATCGGCTACGCGAAGTGCCTCGCGCGTTGCTTGGCCTAGGGCCAGAGACGGCGTCTTTATTACCATCGGATCGAGATACCTGGCCCCTTTCTTCTCTTGCCCTTCACGCTCGGGCAGAAGGCGTGTTACTAGAGAGGTAAAGATCCCTGTAAAGGGCAAAAACAATATCGCAAGCCCGATATTAAAAAATGTATGGGCATTTGCGACCTGACGCACAACAGTGCCGGCACTTTGCTCCACAAGACCCGCAAAAAAACCAATAAACGGCAATATAAGGGCAACCCCCAGCGCCTTAAACAAGACATGCGCAAGTGCTACTCTCTTGGCATCGACCGGGGCGCCTATGCTTGAGATTATAGCACTAATACAAGTACCCAGATTAGCACCGAGGACAATAGGCACGGCGGCCTCGATGGTAAACAACCCGGAATGCGCAGCCGTTATGGCTAGCCCTAGCGTCGCGGCACTTGAATGAAGTATAGCGGTTATCGCAGCGGCAACTATTATCCCTGCCACCGGGTCGTCGTTGAGCGTTAGAAGGGCCTGACCCATCAGCGAGTCAGGTGTGAGCGGAGAAAAGGTCGAGGTAAGGATCTGCAATGCAAGAAAGATAAAACCAAAACCCAAGATCGCAAGGCCTATGTCTTTAATTGGGGTTTTCTTGGATAGAAACATCACCAGCACACCAACACCAACAAAGCCAAGGGCATAGTCATAGACCTTAAAGGCTATTATCTGTACGGTCAGGGTAGTACCGATATCAGCACCGAGGATAACCCCCATTGTCTGGGGCAGTGCTATCAACCCGGAGCCGACAAAGCCGACCAGCATAACCGTCGTCGCACTGGAGCTCTGCAAGAGTGCCGTAATGGCAGCACCGACCATCATCCCCTTAAAGCGGTTGCTCATTGCAGATAACAGAAAGCTGCGAAGACGCGCACCAGCTGCCTTCTGCAAGCCACGCCCGACAAGCCGCATCCCGTAGAGAAGCAACATCACACCGCCAAAGGCACTGAATAAAGTAAGTGAGGTCATAAGCAACTCACAGGTTAGAGATCAAGGAAGAATAAAAAAAATCGGATATAGTAGAAAAACATGAACTAACAAAAGATATAGTTGTTATATTAATGATATCTCTAAAACAGGTTTTTTGCAAGTTGAATAAGCATTTAGGCCATGCATAAAGTCTTTAATAACGAGGTTTTACACTTGCATTTTACGATAGTAAAAGTATAATAATATCTACTAACCAATAAAGTAGGATCATACTAGGAGGCATCATGACTGCAATAATAGATGTAATGGCTAGAGAGATACTGGACTCACGAGGTAACCCGACCGTAGAGGTAGAGGTCCTTACAGAGGGCGGCTTCTCCGGGCGCGCAGGTGTGCCGAGCGGGGCTTCCACAGGCAAATTTGAAGCGGCAGAGTTAAGAGATAATGACAAAAAACGCTACGGCGGCAAAGGCGTATTAAAGGCCGTAAGGAATGTAGAAGAAAAAATAGCAGGCGAGATCATTGGGCTTGACTGTATGGATCAGGTCTATATCGATAGGCTGCTGATAACCCTTGATGGCACTAAGAACAAAAAAAAGCTCGGTGCCAACGCAATCCTCGGCGTCTCCCTTGCCGTAGCCAAGGCAGCGGCAGAGGCCTCTATGCAACCGTTATATAATTATATCGGCGGAACATCGGCGCGAGTACTTCCTGTGCCCCTTATGAATATAATAAACGGCGGCGAACACGCCGACAACAACCTGGATATACAAGAATTCATGATTGTCCCTGCCGGTGCAAAGTCCTTTAAAGAAGCACTTCGCATGGGCGCAGAGGTATTTCATGCGCTAAAAAGCATCTTAAAGAAAAAAGGCCTAAACACAGCAGTCGGAGACGAGGGCGGCTTCGCACCGAGCCTCGACTCCAATGAAGAGGCCATTGAAATAATAATGACGGCTATTAAAAAGGCCGGATACAAGGCAGGCAAAGATGCCTTTATAGCACTGGACGTCGCTGCAAGCGAGCTATATAAAGTTGGCAAATACAGCCTTGACGGCAAGAAGATAACGAGTGCTCAGATGACGACTTACTTTGCGAAGCTCGCAGCCAAGTACCCCGTCATCTCTATCGAAGACCCGCTTGACGAAGAAGACTGGAAGGGCTGGAAGCAGTTGACCGATAAGATCGGCGATAAGGTCCAGATCGTCGGCGACGACCTCTTCGTAACAAATGTCGAGAAGCTAAAAAAAGGAATTGACAAAGGCATCGCCAATTCTATCTTGATCAAGCTTAACCAGATAGGGACGCTGACCGAGACCCTCGATGCCGTCGAGATGGCGCACCGCGCCGGATATACATCGGTGATATCACACCGAAGCGGAGAGACGGCAGACACGACGATAGCCGACCTGAGTGTTGCGACAAACTCGGGCCAGATAAAGACCGGATCTTTATCAAGATCGGACAGAACGGCCAAGTACAACCAGCTCCTTCGCATCGAGGAAGAGCTCGGCGAGATAGGAATATACGCAGGGCGAGAGGCCTTTAAGGTCTAAAAGCTTTATTTGTTTTGCCAAGTCAGTCTTTTAAACGCCTTTTCTGCCCCGGCAGGCTAAGCCTGCCGGGGCAGAACCAATTGTATTGTATTTAGTGTAGGGCAACCCTTCAGGGTTGCATTTTTTTAAAACAAAAATATAGCCCTACACGGCAAAAAACAACAAAGCCTTAAAACCTTGCATACTCAAAAGAAAGACCCGAAAAAAACACAAAGCCGATATATAGCAAAAGACGTTAGAAAGTGCTATAATTATAACTAAATATAAACCGATCCAGAAGGATCATCCTCGGGGCTATCACAACGGCAGCCCCCCTCTAACATAAGGAGTGTAAATTTAAATTTTGTCTATAGGAAGCCTTTTTCTTGAGGTGCTTTTCATAGTATTTTTAGTAGTAATCAACGGTTTTTTCTCATGCGCTGAGATAGCCATTATCTCAGCAAAAAGAAGTGTACTGGATAAGCTTGCAGGCGAAGGCAACGAGAGCGCAAAGCTCGTCCTTGATATGAAAAACGATCCGGAACGCTTCCTCGCAACTATCCAGATAGGAGTTACGGTCGTCAGCACCCTTGGCTCGGTCGTTGGCGGTGTCATAGCGGTCAAACACCTGCAACCCGTATTTGCGGCAATTCCAATATCAATCATAAAAGACGGCGCAGAACTGATATCCTTGGCTATCGTCGTTATTATCTTATCATACGCCCTGTTGGTCGTAGGCGAGCTCGCGCCCAAATCACTGGCCCTTAAATACGCAGACCGCATCGCCTGCTTTGCGGCAAAGCCGCTTAACCTTATCTCGCGCTGCACAGGCCTGCTGGTCGGCCTTCTTACGGCATCTACAAAACTCGTTCTAAAGTCGCTAGGCGTAAAGGACTCTCCCGAGCAGGTCTTCCTGCCTCGTGAAGAGATCCGCTACCATATCCGCGAAGGCCGCGCCCACGGCGTCTTGGAAGAGACCGAGGCGGCCCTTCTGCACGGGGTCTTTAACTTCGCCGATACGACCGTTAAAGAAGTCATGGTCCCGAAACCTCAGTTCACGGCAATTGACCTGGATACGCCAGAGAATGAAATACTGCACTTTATGACCGAATCAGGCTTCTCCCGCTATCCGGTATACAGGGACAACCTCAATCATATCGTTGGAATACTCTTTAATAAAGACGTCTTCAGGATCCTTGAGAGCGATAAGGCACTGATCTTAAACGAGGCGATTCGCACACCTTACTTTGTTCCGAGCTCTATTATGATCAGCAGACTACTGCGTGAGATGCAGCGGCGCAAACTTCACATGGCTATAGTCGTCGACGAGCACGGCGAGGTAGACGGGCTGGTTACAATCGAGGATATACTAGAAGAGATCGTCGGAGAGATAGAGGATGAATACGATGTTGAAAAAGGCGGCTTAATCGAGAAGCAGCGTGACGGCACGATGGTAATCGACGCATCCGTATCGCTCTTGGACCTAAACGACGCAGGAGTCCCCTTTAACGAGGACGAGAGCAAGGAATTTAATACGCTCGCGGGCTTTATGCTCGATAAACTCCAGCGCATCCCACGGGGCGGCGAGTTCACCACCCATAACGGATACCGCTTTACCGTCGTTGATATGGAGCAGTTCAGGATAGCCAAGGTAAAAGCAGAGCTACTCAAAACCAAGACAAAACCAGAACCACGTAAGGCAGCAACGCAGGCCACAAAAGAAGATGCCTCTGGCATTAGAAAACCAGAGACAGAGACGTAATCGCATGACTCTACTTACACTTAACCAGATATCTGTAAAAAAAAGGCAAGGCCAACCGGCCTTGCCTTTTTCAATTAATATCTTTTCTATCCCAAAGCTGGTTCAGGTTTGCAACCTGAACCTTACAGTCCGTCAACTTATGCCAATATTTACAAAAATAAAAGTAGTTAAAAGGACCGCTCTCTACCGCAGTACATAGCCAAACAATTAAAGTTCATTAGACCTTGCCAGTATAGACAGAATAAGTGGTTCAAGTTACAAACTTGAACCAACGAAGATAAAACCAGAGACAGAGACGTAACAGCGCAGATCTCCTTACGTTCAGAGATAGCTAGATAACAAAAAAAGGCAAGGCCGGTTGGCCTTGCCTTTTCAGTTTGTATCTATTAAATCCTCTAAATTAGCCCTTGCTCTTGCGCCTTCTTCTCCAGAGCGCAAGGCCTGCGATACCGCTGCCAAGCAGCAGATAGGTCGAAGGCTCAGGCACGACAACACCTAAATCATAATCTATGGTCAATTTAGGGGCATAAGAAGTATCAATGTAGTCACTTGAAAAGAAATATATATATGAATTTGGCTGATCGATACGAGATAAGGTCATTCCGTAGTTATCATAAGCACCGATCAGCCAGCCCTGTACCAGAGCGGTAACATCCCAGTCTCTCCACACACCGATAGACCCATCTGCAATGCTTAAAGACGATGAGGCTAATGAATCATATGCAGGTGCGGTATCCCAGGTTACCGTTGATTCGTCCCAAGCCGAGGTGTTACGAAAAAGATCAAAGGTCGCGCCGTTACCACCATTACTCCTATGATAAAGAGATAGAGTAGCGCCGGTAACGTTCAGTCCTGCGACGGAGCTCAGGTCAAACTCCAACAGCCCTTTATCCGGTGACGAATCGCCCCAATTTACGGTCAGATCGCTATAATCGCCAAAATTATCTGACGGATCATTTGCCCTAATATGCGCATCTTTTCCTTCAGGACCCGGCTGTAGAGTTACAGTCAAAGCCGAGGACGGGTCTACAAAAACAATACTGAAAAAACCTATTACCAGCAAGTATACCAGCTTCCTTTTCATTTAAACTATCCTCCCGGCTGTATTCTATTTTTATAAAATAGTAATAATTTTTCTATACGTATACACTACGCACAAGTATATATGCAAGAATGATGCCATGAAAGATATAATATAACCAAGGTATTGTTTTACAAGGGATTTTAAAGCACGAGCCAGACAAACCGAAAACTACATAATTAAGATTGTAAAAAAAACCGACACCATAACTCCACCCCTAACCCGTTTACCGGTCCTTTTTCAGTATCTTTAACAGCTCCCCTAAAGCCCTGGTATTAAGGATGTTCTGCTTCTCCAGCCAGCCCCTTCTCGCCGTGTGCACACCATAGGTCATATTAGAGAAGGTTCCGGTCGAGTGAGAATCAGTTGCAATAGAGATAAGCAGCCCTTTATCCTTGGCCATCCGGCAATGTATGTCTTTAAGATCTAACCGCTGCGGATAAGAATTAAGCTCCATCGCGACACCAAACTCAGCTGCTACGTCCATCACAGCATTCATATCCATATCATAGGGCTCTCTTGCGCCAATAAGCCGCCCCGTGGAATGCGCCAAAATATTTAGCATATCAGATTCAATAGCCGCAATTATACGCGCCGTCATGCGCTCGCCTTCCATATCAAAACCCGAATGCACGGCCCCGACAACACAGTCGAGCATACTCAGGAGTTCATCGCTATAGTCAAGCACACCGTTAGCAAGGATATCAACCTCAGTGCCTTTGAGTATAATTAATTCTTCACCCTCATCCTTAAGTTTTCGCGCTACTACATTAATATCATTGATATGTTTAAGAAGTTCTTTCTCATCAAGACCACCTGCTATACCGCTTGCCTTTGAGTGATCCGTGATCGCAATATACTCATACCCCGTTACTATCGCAGCCCTTGCCATCTCTTCAATTGTATTTGCGCCGTCACTTGCCGTGGTATGCATATGGAGATTACCACGGATATCTGCCTCGGTAATCAAGCAGGGCAGCTCGCCCTTTTCAGCGGCCTCGATCTCCCCTCTGTTCTCTCGTAGCTCGGGCTCGATATAGGGAAGCCCGAGGGCCTTATAGACCTCTACCTCGTCTCCACCTGCCAGCTGGCTTCCTGTTTCCTCGTCAAAGACGCCGTACTCGGATAGCTTCCGTCCCATCCGTTTTGCACGCCCTCGCAGAGCTACCCCGTGCTCTTTTGATCCGGTAAAATAATTAAGGGCCGCTCCCTTTGACGCACCCTCGACAAACCTTACGTCTATCTGCAAACGGGTATTACCGACGGCCAACAAGACAGATGTCTTTGTATCTCCCTTGCCAATGACCTCAACAACCTCTGAATAGGCCGCTATCGCATCCATCACAGCCGTGCCGTCCTGCCCGGTAACCAATATATCAATATCCCCGACGCTCTCTCGCCACCGCCTGAGGCTTCCTGCCACCTCAACAGTCTCTACGCCCTCTACCCCGCTGAGGTACTCTGTAACCTCAGCGGCAATCGCCGTTGCGCTATCGAGCCTGAACCTCTTACTGCTCTTCTGGGTGCGCCTGTAGCGTTCTATGGCCTTTACAATCTTCTGCTCACTCTTTTCACCCATCTTTGGCAGATCCCTGAGGCGACCCTCAAGGGCAGCCTCCTCCAGGTCATCAACGGTATCTATACCAAGAGACTGATAAAAGAGTTTTACCTTCTTTGCCCCAAGCCCAGAGACGCCGAGCATATCAAGCAAGCCTGCGGGCAGTTCACTTGTAAGGTCATCTAAAAGGGCGCAACTGCCGCTTGCCAGAATCTCTATGATCTTACCGTGGATGGCCTTGCCAACCCCGGGGATATCCTCTAGCCTGTCCTCGTCAGTCTCGGCTATAAGCTCAAGGCTTACTAAAAGCCCATCGATGGTAGCCGCTGCGTTACGATAAGACCTCACCCTGAACATGTTTTCTCCTTTTATTTCAAGGAGATCAGCAATAGTAACGAGAACCCTGACGACTTCTTTATTATTCATATAAAAGACCCTTTTAAAAATATATTCAACTTACCGGATATCGTGTTATTATACATTGTCTATCACAGTTTAGCCAGAAAACCATCTTCGTTGAGATAAGACCAGACCCTACGAATATACGGCGCACTAAAAACCAGATTGCTTCTTCTCTACGTTCCTCGCGATGACAAGAAAGCAAGACGAGAGTGACGAAATATAAATGGACAAAAGACCAATTGGAATATTCGACTCGGGAGTTGGCGGGTTGACGGTGCTGCGCGAGGTCATAGAGACGATGCCCGGCGAGAGCACGGTATATCTGGGTGATACAGCACGAGTCCCCTACGGGACAAAATCCGGCGAAACGGTAACGGCATACGCCATCCAGAATGCCGAGTTTCTGATCTCTAAAGATATAAAACTCTTGATCGTAGCCTGCAATACGGCTACGGCTTACGCCCTTTGCGAACTACAGAAAAGATTTGATATCCCAATAGTAGGCGTTATAGAGCCGGGTGCCGAGATGGCTGTAAGTGCTACAAGAGCGCGTCAGGTCGGCGTTATAGGGACAGAAGGCACTATCGCCAGCGGTGCTTACTTTGAAGCCATAAAGGCGATAGATCAAAAGGTAGTTGTCCGCACCAGGGCCTGCCCGCTCTTTGTCCCTCTGGCTGAAGAGGACTGGGCGGATACCGATGTCGCCAGACTTACAGCCAGAAAGTACCTGTTGGATCTTAAACAAGATGGGATAGATGTCTTACTGCTCGGATGTACGCATTACCCCCTGCTTAAAAAAACGATCTCATACGTTATGGGCGATGAAGTAGAGCTTATTGACTCAGCCGTCGCAACGGCTGCCAAGGTAGATAGGTTATTAATAGAACACAATATCTCGGCAAAAGGCTCGGGTGACAGAAGCCATGTTTTTTTTGTCACCGACTCACCCGAACGCTTTGAAGAGGTAGGGCGCAAGTTTCTATGTAGCACCATGCAGACCGAGCTTATAACCCACGAGAGCACCTACAAACCAGAAGAGACAGGTAAGAAGTAATGGCCAGGAAAAAACCCGCAGCAGGTAAAGGCAAATCAGCCACTAATGGCCGCAAGACCCGGAAAAAACCCGCTACCAACAACAAAAAACCAACGCCAAAGGCAAAAAATACCGCCACCAAACGCAAAGCCAATGGCCGTGGCGGCTTCCCGTGGTCAGTGATGCTGGCCGCGATCCTCACCTTTATAATCGGCATTATCCTCGTATCCGTGCTCGGCGATAGGCTGAAGGTCTCGATACCCGAAGAAGTCAGAGAGAAAAGACCTGCTGTAGTTAAAACAACTACCAGCATGCGCAGCATCTCGTTATTCATGAGTAGCGGCGACGGCAAATCCCTAAAAGACGTAAAGGTCAAGATCAAAAAAGGCTCTACCAAGGCCCAGATCAAGGCCATAATCAATAAGCTGATTCAAGGCCCGCCTAAGGGCTCGAAGTTGGAACGTCCTATACCTGCAGGCACAAAGCTCATATCCGTCAGCATAGATGATACTAATGCGATACTTAACTTCTCAAAAGAGCTCGCCGAGAACCACCCGGGCGGCTCTTCTGCGGAGTTGCAGACCATATACTCGATAGTCAACAGCCTTACAATGAATATTGATGAGATAGAGACCGTGCAGATTTTAATAGATAGCGAGGAGCGCGAGACCCTGGCAGGTCATATAATAATAAGCATACCGCTTAGCACAGATAAGAAGATGATCTCCAGATAACGGGCCTTTAAAAACTCATCGCTTCTTAATATTGGAGACGCTATATTTAAAACACTCAATAATCAATGTAACCTAAAGCTGTGTCGGTTTTTTTTACAGTTTTGGTTTTTTAAATAAAGATTTGCAGGTCCTAAAATTAAAAAACCTTACCATATCAAGTAGTTGGAAGAAAGTCATAAAGTTGGCACGGTTTATGCATTATACTTACAAGCATAACGGCTAAGACAGATTCCATCAGTGGAGTATAAGACAATGCCTTTATATAGATTTAAATGTTGCCTATGTGATAAAAGTTGGGATGCCTACAGAACCAGCGATAACCAGGGTACGGATTATTGCTGCGGAGTTGAAGCCAGACTCGACAGTAATGTCGAGCCACAAACGATGGCCCTTGAGAACTTGGATGAAGGTCATCAGTTGCAGCTGCACAAATTTAAAGGCTAGGATTATCTAGCCAATCAATCAGGTTTTAAAAGGCGATCCTCTAGCAGATCGTCTTATATCGAGCCCGCTTGTCGCCACCCCGACAAGCGGGCTTTGTTTTGTCAGCCATCACCATGCCCTAAACCAAACGCGATATACCTGCAAGACTTACTAATCATTGAAAAAAATCTCTTACTAGTATATCCTGTTATGATGCCGTGACATTAAGACGACGGCAATATCATTAAAAAAAACGGAGGCCACAAATGCCACGCTTTAATAGATCCATAATACTACCAATAATATTACTCATGACCTTGATCTTCTCGGCAACCAGCTTTGCCAGCCAAAGGAAGATTACAAAAGAGATACTGCCAAACGGGCTGACCGTAGTGCTGGAAGAAGACCGCTCGGCACCTGTAACGGCCTTCCAGATGTGGGTGCGTGTCGGTAGTGCCGACGAGACTAAAGATGAAGCAGGTATAGCCCACGTCTTTGAGCATATGCTCTTTAAAGGTACAGAGAAACGAGGCCTAGGAGATATCGCAAAAGAGGTAGAGGACTCCGGCGGTTATATAAATGCATATACATCATTTGATAATACCGTCTACCACCTGTCTGTAGCGAGCCGCTACTTTGATAAGGGCCTTGATATCCTCTCCGATGCCATTCAGAACTCGGCCTTTGATCCGGTCGAACTCAAAAAAGAGCTTGAGGTCGTCCTTGAAGAACTCAACATGAACAAAGACAAACCAGAGCGCAAGCTCTACAGAACTATCTTTGGTACGGCCTATACAAAGCACACCTATAAAAAACCTGTCATCGGCTTTGAAAAGACCGTAAAAGCACTGTCGCGCGAAGGCATACTCGATTTCTTTAACCGCTGGTATGCACCCAACAATATGACGCTGGTAATCGTCGGTGACTTTGATACCGACGAGGCCATGAAAAAAATAAAGACAAGCTTCAAGGACTTTGAAAAAAGACCAGACCAGCACAAGCCCCGCCCGGTCGAGCCACAGCAGAAGTCTCTGAAGGCCGTTATAACACCGCAGCCCATAAGCCAGACCAGAATCGCCATGGCCTATCATATCCCCGGGCTCAAGCACCCGGATATATACGCCATCGATGCACTCTCAAATATTCTCGGAGTCGGAGTAACCTCAAGGCTTTACAAACGCCTGAAGATGGAAGACGAACTCGTTAACACGGTCGGCGCGTACTCGATGACACCGAAAGATCCGGGCCTCTTTATCATCTCGGCTACCCTTGACGCCGGGCGCGTAAAAAAAGCCTCGGAGCTTATCACAGCCGAAATTATAAAGATCGCCAATCAGGGACCGAGCTCTGCTGAGCTCAGACGTGCCAAGACCTCGCTTGAGAGCGACTTTATATACTCGCGCGAGACCATGCAGGGCAAAGCGCGCCAGCTCGGATACTACGAGACGATCTCCGGCGATATAACCTTTGAAAAGAGCTACGTCGACGGCGTACGAGCACTGACAAAGGCCGATATAATGATGGTCGCCAGTAAATACCTGAGGACAAAAAACCTCACGATATCGGTTATAGTACCGGAACAACACAAATCTTTTATCAGTAAGAAAAGACTTAAAAAAGCAATCAAGAGTGCTGAGAAAAAAGCCCAGGTAAAGTACACCAAAGAGACAAAAAAGGCAGATGTAGCAAAGATCACACTGCCAAACGGAGTGACCCTGATCATCAAAGAAGACCTCTCAAACGAGACCGTAGCATTCTACGCGACCGTACCCGGAGGGCTACGCTACGAGACGCCCGAGACAAACGGGATCGGCAACTTTACGGCAGCGATGCTGGCGCGCGGTACGACCAGCCGCAGCTTAGAGGATATTGGCCGTGAGATCGAGGATATCGCAGGTGGGATAAGCGGTTTTTCCGGCAAGAACAGTGCCGGAGTCTCTGCAAAGTTCCTATCAAAAGACTTTGACAAAGGCCTTGAAATCTTCATAGATCTCCTGCTAAATCCGTCCTTTGATGAAACTGAAATGGCAAAGCTCAGGAAAGACACGCTCGCCGCCATAAAACGCGCCGAGGACTACCTGCCCGGCTATACCTTCAAACTCCTTTACAAAGAACTTTACAAGAGCCACCCCTACCGTATGAAGACGATAGGTACGGCGGCTACTGTAAATTCATTTACAGTAGAAGACCTCCGGGCGCACTACAACCGTATCTTCACACCGAAAGAGATGGTCATCGCCATTGTCGGAGATATTGATACTGCTGATGTCACGGCAAAAATCAAAAAGGCACTGAAGGGCTTTGACCGTCAAAGCAGTAAAGCCCCTTCTCTCAACCCCGATCCGGCACCTGCGACGATCATAAAGACCGGCGACCGTAAGGACAAGGCCCAGACCAATATAGGTATCGGCTTTATGGGGACTGATCTAGGTGGCGACGACCAGTACATAATGAGCGTCCTAACCGAGGTCCTGAGCTCTCAAGGAGGCAGGCTCTTTACCGAGCTCAGAGACAAGGCAAGCCTCGCCTATACCGTAAGTGCCTTCTCAAGCCCTGGTCTCGAACCGGGGCTCTTTGGCATATACATTGGCTGCGCCCCTGAAAAGCAAGACCAGGCAGTTGATGGCATCATAAAGGAACTTAAAAAAATAACAACAGAAGAAGTACCTGCAAAAGAACTGAGACGCGCAAAGAACGCACTTATCGGCGGCTATGAGATGGGGCAACAAGAAGTCTCTAGTCAGGCCTCTGATATGGCAATAAACGAGGTCCTCGGGCTTGGCTACGACCACTACAAGCACTACGCAAAGAAGATAGAAGAAGTCACGGCAAAAGATCTACTAAGGGTAGCGAAGAAATATATAACCCTTGATGGCTACGTCATCTCGATTGTAGGACCTAACGAAGAGGCACTATGAAAATCAGCGGCCCTAACTCAATCAAGGGCACAAGGTCCGTTACAGACCTCTGGTCTATTACAGACCCATGGTCTTCTCGTTACAGGTCGACCAGTTGCCGATAAAGATATTTAGCACCGGCATAGTTGTGGCTATAAGGAAAGGTATCAAGGCAACAAAGATCATAAACTGGAGACTCAGGGCACTGTGCGCAGCACTCTTACCAGTCGATGGCGCAAACAGTGCCGCCTGAAACAACGCAACGGCATAAAGGCCGGTAAGCGGTAAGCCCTGTCAGCACCGAGACCAGCAGCTTATAGGGACGTCTAAGGCTTAAGAGAGTGCTGTGCAGATCAGTGCCGCAGATCATTGCCAAAGAAAACGCCCCCGATCCCTACTGCATGATATATGGGCTCGCTGCCACAACTCCCATATATCTACGCAAAACTCTCTGCGCCGTGCATGGCCGGGTTATCTACGATCCCGCCTCGGATAAACTCCTTAAACGCACCTGTAACCATCCCGTATAATAGTACCAGCAATAAATAGAGTTCTCCGTTATACTGATTAATCAGAAAGGAGGACAGATTATGAAGAAGTCGCGATATACAGAGACGCAAATCGTTGGTATCTTGAAGGAGGTTGAGGCAGGGCGCCAGGTCAAGGAGGTATGCAGGAAGTACGGCATATCCGATGGCACGTACTATAATTGGAAGTCCAAGTACGGCGGCATGGAGGCATCCGATATCAAGAGGCTAAAGGATCTTCAGGACGAAAACAGACGTCTAAAACAGATGTACGCCGATCTGAGTCTTGAGAATCTGGCTCTTAAGGATGTGATCGAAAAAAAGCCCTAGGGCCGTCGGAGAAACGCGAGCTGGTGGCCTTTATTACTGAGCAGCACCTGTTGAGCCTGCGCGCGGCCGGTAGGGTTTTAAGTTTTAGCCGTACTGTTTACCATTACCAGCCCGACACCGGGCGTGACGAGCCGGTAATTGAGGCCCTGCTTGCTCTCGTTGAGCGTTTTCCGCGTTACGGCTTTGCAAAGCTATTTTGCAAACTTCGGC
>JAJRSM010000111.1 GCA_024278765.1 Deltaproteobacteria bacterium
CTGACAGAATGACCGCGCTCTGTCACCTGTTTTACCGCCTCTTGTTTAAACTCTTCTGTATACCTCTGATTGGACATAGACACACCTCCGTTTGATTGTAATTGTATTATCAAATGTGTCTACTAAAGCGGGGGAAGTCCACATAGCTCACCTTAAAATACCTCACTTTATTAGAAAGTGGATGACTAACTTTATGGTTTCGTGGCGGGGACGCACCGAAACATCCAACAATAAAGACGAGATTGCTTCGTCGCCACGCTCCTCGCAAGGACAAAAAACGTAAGTATTTGTCCCACAGGGACTATGCCTCCGGTGCAACCGGTAGCGGCGTAGCCGCTTTAGCTCTCACGCAGTGAGTCCCCCTTTTGCAAAAGCTTGTAGCCGTCTCAGACGGGGGGACTGAGGGGGGTTTTTCAGGTTTTAGTAAGACCGCAAGGCTAAAGCCTTGCCCTACTTTTGAGAGGAGATGGGATATTTAGTTTTTCTGCCGCAGGCAGTTCGCCGCAACGCAGTTGCTATCCTATTCTCGGTACCGCCGCTAGTAGCCTCTTTGTATAATCATCTTTAGGTGCGTTAAAGATTTGATCGACTGTTCCTCGCTCGACGATTCTGCCTTTGTGCATGACGCAGACCTCGTCGGCGATATACTCGACGACACCGAGGTCGTGGGTAATGAAGAGTAATGATATGCCGAGTTCTTTCTGGATGGATTTCAGGAGGTTTAGGATCTGGGCCTGTACCGAGACGTCCAGCGCACTGGTTGCCTCATCGCAGATTATAAAGGCTGGCTCTACGGCAAGGACTCGCGCAATGCCTACGCGCTGGCGTTGCCCGCCGGAGAATTCATGCGGGTAGCGCCTTGCCATATCAGGGGTCAGGCCAACCAGCTGCATTGTCTCGTCGATCTTTTCAAGGCGGTCTTTCTTAGATTGCTCGGGCCTTAGGCTTTTGAGTCCTTCTTCGATTATTGCGCCGACCATCATTTTCGGGTTAAGCGAGCTGTACGGGTCTTGAAAGATTATCTGCATCTTTCTACGAAAGGGTTTGAGGGCCGATCTGGATAGGTTGGTAATATCGGTGCCGTCGTATATTATGCGCCCTTCAGTTGGTTCGCCCAGGCGAATGATCGCCTTCCCTGTTGTCGTCTTGCCGCAACCCGATTCACCAACCAGTGCGAGCGTCGAGCCTTTCTTTATGGTTAAGTCTATGCCGTCTACCGCCTTGACGTAACCTACTGTTTTTTTCATAAGGCCTTTTCTGATTGGAAAGTGACACTTCAGGCCTTCTATCTTAACGAGTGTTTCTTTAGCTTCTTTTGAAGGTGTAAGTGGCGCGAGCTCTATGCGGTCTTTTGCTAAAGGAGTTGCATCTTTACCGGCCATAAAGGTCTTGTCATACAGATGGCATGCAACTTTATGGTTTGGCTCGGTCTCTGCCAAGAGCGGTAATTTGTCACGGCAACCCTGCATCTCCCGGTCGCAGCGCTCAGAGAAGCGGCAGCCCTTCGGGTACTGGGTCGGTAGCGGGACGGTGCCGGGGATGGTATCGAGCGTCATGCCCCGTTTCTCTGAATCAGGAATAGAGCGCAGGAGCTTTAGGGTATAGGGGTGCATCGGGTTGCGAAATAAAAGCGGGGTCGGTGCCTCTTCGACGATCTGGCCGCCATACATAACGCCAAGATCTTCGGCGTTACGGTAGACAACGGCTAGGTTATGGCTGATGAGCAGCACTCCCATATCAAGGGTCGTACGCATATCTTTGATTAGTTTGAGGATCTCTTCCTGGACCGTAACGTCAAGGGCCGTGGTCGGTTCATCTGCTATGAGTAGCTTTGGCCTGCATACCAGAGCTATCGCTATCATTACGCGTTGGCGCATCCCACCTGAGAGTCTATGCGGATATTCGCCGTAGAGCCGCTCAGGCGTGGGGAGCTTTACTTTTTCAAGCATTGAGATTGCTTCTTTTTTCGCGGCGGCTTTGCCCAGACGCCGGTGTAGGCGAATAACCTCGCTGATCTGTTCGCCTATGGTAAAGACAGGATTAAGCGAGGTCATTGGTTCTTGAAAAATCATGGAGATGGCAGAGCCTCGCAGCTTTCTTTTCGCGTGTTCGCCGAGTGTTGTAACCTCAATGCCGTCAAGCTCTATCTGGCCGCCAGCGAGATATCCGTGCGGCTTTGGGATGAGTTGGATTATCGAGAGTGCTGTGATGGATTTGCCACAGCCCGACTCACCGACCAGTGCCATTGTCCGCCCTTTTGCTACCACAAAGGATACGTCGTCTACGGCCAGTGAGAGCGGCGAGGTCTTATCCTCACCACTGAAGTAGGTCTTCAGGTTTTTTACTTTTAGTATAGAGGTCATTTTATTTACGCCCCAGCCTGAGCTTCGGATCTAGCGCGTCTCTTATCGCATCGCCGAAGATATTTGCCGGCAGTACGAGGCCGAAGATAAATATAAACGCACCGACCAGACTCCACCAGACGACCGGCTCTCGTGAGAGCTCCATGCGAGCCGTATTAATCATATTGCCCCAGCTTCCCATTTCCGGGCCAACGCCTATCCCGATATAGCTCAGAACGGCCTCGGCAAGTACCAGCCCACTGAACTGCAAGATAAAGGTGATTAGAACCAGATGCATCAGGTTCGGTATAATGTGCCTGAGTATTGTTTTGATATTAGATACGCCAAAGGCCTTTGCGGCCTGAACGTATTCGAGCTCGCGTAGTTTTAGGGTCTCGCCGCGTATCAGTCTGCACAGGTCTGTCCAAGAGGTGATCCCCATTATCACGCAGAGCCAGAAGAGTCGGTCCGAGGGGACAAAGAGTCCGAACCATAGATCGCTCTCTTTTATTACTCCGCCCTGATAGCCCTCAGAGCCGAAGATAAGCATAAATGAGACTATCAGAAGTATGCCCGGAATGCTCGATAGTGTCGTGTAGATATATTGGATAAGGTCATCTACCCAGCCGCCGAAGTAGCCTGCAAAGACGCCGAAGAGGATAGCAAAGGGGATGATAATAATTGTCGTGCCGGTGCCGATAACAACGCCGGTGCGCACGCCCTTTAGTGCCGCCATAAGTACGTCGCCACCGACCTTGTCTGTGCCCAGCAGATGGCTGCCCGGGTGTTTAAGCGGTGGGTGCTCGCGTACGGTTTTTACCGTGCCGTCGGCTGCGGTAATCTCAAGAGTCTCTTTTACGAATAGCTTTGTCGCGAGAGGTGCTGAGAATGTTTTTTCATCTTTGGCTCGCAGCCCCGAGAGGGCACGGTCGAGCAGGCTGTGCGCGTTCGCGCTATAGATGGTCGTCTTTGAGCTCGCAACCGTGGCATTCGGGGCGGGCTCGATTTTGTCGCGCCACCTGATGCTATCGCCAAGGGCTACGAGGCCGTAGAGGACGAGAATTATCATGCAGGCCATGGCAAGCTTGTTTTTCTTCAGGTGCTGCCATATCTGGCTTAGGTATCCGTCGCCATTGCGAGCCAGGACAATGCCCGCGATTATAACGAGAAATACCAGATAGATGATTATGTCTGTAGCAAGGATTACCGGCATTATATGAGTCCTGTCAGGTTTCTATTCAAGGCGAATCCTCGGGTCAGCGAGTGTGTAGCTAATATCGGTTAGAATCAACCCTGCAATATATAATAACGAACCGAGATAGACCATGGCTCTGACTATTGCAAAGTCCTGTGAACCGATGGCATCGATTGTAAAACTGCCAAGCCCAGGTATGGCAAAGAAGCTCTCCATAATAAGGCTACCGTAGAATAAAAAGGGTATGCTAACGACGACATTTGTAAGGATTGGGATCATCGCGTTTTTAAGGGCGTGCTTAAAGAGAACTGTCCTCTCGGCGAGCCCCTTGGCGCGCGCCGTTCTTATATAGTCTTTACCTAGCTCTTCTAGAAAGACGGTACGGTAGAAGCGTACTGAGCCGCCGATTGATCCTATAACCCCGATAAGGACCGGGAGTATGACGAACTTCGCCGCGTGCAGCCCGGTGTCGTAGCCGGAGATAGGGAAGAGCTTGAGCATCTTACCGAAGAAAAATTGCCCGCCGATAATATAGAAGAGTGCCGAGACCGACATCATCACGACGCACAGCGTAACCCCCCAGATATCCAGATACGTACCTCGGGCGTAGGCCAGCAGCATCGAGAAGGTAAGGAAGGTCGCGATCCCGATTATAAAGGTCGGTATGGCTATCGCCATGCTCGCCCACATTCGCCCTCTTATCTCTTCTGCGATATCGACGTTGTTACGGTCAGAGCTGCCAAAGTCCAGCCAGAGAAGCGGCGCGGATTTTTGAAAGAAGATCGTCTGCGTAACCTTGGAGAGGCCGTCTTCTTTTGTATTTATAAAGAGCGGCTTGTCGTAGCCGTGGTCTTTCTTCCAGTTTTCAACAATTTCCGGGGTGAGGTTTTTCTCACCCAACATGGTACGCGCCATATCATCGGGCGTATTGACGTAGAAAAACAGCAGGGTCGTTAAGAGATTCACCCCGATAAGGATCGGTATGGCATAGAGTAGGCGTCTTGTAATATAGGTAAACATTAGCCGCGCCCTCCGTTGCTGGCTTTCTTTTTAATTATAATTATGGCTGGTATCGCTACCAGGATAAGTAGAACTGCGGCTGCGGCAATGGGCCAGAGCACGGGGGCATTCCATTTTTTACGAAGCTCTGCGCGTTTAAAGGTATCGACCTTCATGTATTTAAGCGTATTGTTGGCCATTGAGTTTGGTTTGATATTGCCGACCCAGCCCTGCGCAAGCGAGAAGGATAGCGGGCTATAGCCCCAGACCCACGGTGCGTCTTCCTGAAGGATACGTGTCATCTTATTTATTATTTCTAGGCGTTTTGGTGTGCTCTCCATATTCTCCATTATCTTAAAGAGGCGGTCGAATTCAGGGTTTTCGTAGTTCGCACCATTTGCGCCGCCGGTCTTTACCTTGGCATTTTCTCCTGCCAGCAGAAAAAAGAAGTTCTCCGGGTCAGGGTAATCGGCGTTCCAGCCGAGAAAGAAGAACTGGAAGTTGCCTTTGTTGATCTTTTCCTGAAAGCGGTTATAGTCAGTCGTGCGGTTCTCTAGTTGAATGCCGATAAGCTTAAAGCGTTTAATAAACCAGTTTATCATAGGTGATGAGGATGCACCGGTCCATGCATTGTCAAAGGTTATGATAAGTGGTCTGCCGTCCTTGTCGAGCCCGTTCGGATACCCGGCCTCTGCCAGTAGTTTTTTAGCCTCTTCGACCGAGCGTCTAACTGCTATATTTTTTTTATCGTCCCAGCGGTGAGTGACCGTGTTCATACCTGCGCGGCCTTCGAGTTTGCCGAAGATGCCCTCGGGGATCGGGCCCATAGCGGCCATTCCACGGCCATTGGCAAAGATTTCAATAAACTCTTCAAAGTTGATGATAATCGATATTGCCTGACGTAGTTTTTGTTTTTCTTTTGTATAGCCGCCGACGGTATCGTCGAGCATGTTAAAGCCGGTATAATAGGTAGATGGCTGTATTGATGTGATAAGCTTTATATCTTTTTCCGCCAGCTCTTCGCTCAGGTTTACGCCCCCCGCGCTGCCCATCTTGATTGCCTGATCAAAGCTATCCGAGCCAATGCCGGAGAGATCAAAGTAGCCTTGCAGAAATTTATTCCAACGAGGTATGGCTTCTTTTTCAAGCTTATAGACCGCGCGTTCTATAAAGGGCATGCTCTTACCCGCGTCTGCCAGAAGCCCTTTTGCCGCGTCGTTTTCTTCTCCGATGCTCGGATAT
Organism: Deltaproteobacteria bacterium; assembly: GCA_024278765.1. Taxonomy (GTDB): domain Bacteria; phylum Desulfobacterota; class GWC2-55-46; order GWC2-55-46; family DRQE01; genus JAJRSM01. Next base: position 5,779 of record JAJRSM010000111.1, read on the forward strand.
GGCTCACCTCTGAAGTTTTCATTTTTAACGAGTGTTATCTCTCGCTGTGGCTCATAGTTATCCATGCGAAAGGCACCGGTCCCTATGGGGAAGCGGTTTATTGTTATGTTCTTCTTTTTCAGAGGGCCCTGGCTGTAGAAGGTTATGGCCTCTTTTGGCATTGGTGAGAAGAACGGCATCGCCAGCCAGTAGATAAACTGCGGGTACTTGCGCTTAAGTGTTATGCGGAAGGTATAGTCGTCTATCTTTTCGATCCCGGGCAGCGCGTGTCTGCTGTAATCCAGTATTATCGGGTCTGCCTTTTCATCGGCGACCTGATTGTAGGTACTACCGATGCGCTTTTTGCGAGCGGCTCTGATATTCTTAAGGTCTTTATCCAGTGCTTTTGAAAAATCATCTAGCCCAAGGATGTATTTATTTAGAATAGGCAGGATCGGGCAGTGCAGCCCGGGGTCTGCCAGGCGTTGTATCTGATAGATAAAGTCATCTGAGGTGAGTTCCTTAGTGGCTTTTTCAGGGAAATCCCGTGGTATTTTTATGTTTTTCAACTCGTTATCGGTTATGCCTCGGTATAGTTGGCGCCCTGAATTGTCCTTTGCAAAGGCTGGATGGTCCTGATAAAAGACCCCTTTTTTTATCTTTATATCATAGACGGCGCGGTGGACCAGCTGCGGAGTGGCATCACCTAGGAGTTCTCTGCCGTCTTTGCCGTAGTATTTTGGCGCAGGGACTTCTGCCGCAGAGAGCGGGATAAGCTCGTAGGGACGTTTCAGGTAATGGTACTGAACGGGTGGCTCGTAGATCTGAGCTAGTAGTCTGTATTCGTTGGCACTGTACGCGCGTGCCGGATCAAGATGGGTAGGGGGTTCGGCAAAGGTAGAGTAGTAGATGTTTTTACCTGCGTCTTCTGCGCGGTACGGGTCGTTCGGGGTGCAGCTATTTACTGCGAAGGTTATGGCAAGCAGGGCTATAAAAAGAGACAACTTTCCGGGTATAGTTGAGTTAAGGTGTCTTTTCAATACGTCTCGCCCTGCTATATGTTGTATGCCTATAGTACGGCTTAGGCAATCGTCTCGTTATTGCGGCGTACACACTGGTGTATGCCTGAGGCGACCTTACTATTTAAGAAATTATCATAGTAATGGGGCTCTGGTCAAGGTATTGCAGTAAAGGTGTTATCTTTAAAACTCTTTAAAAATCACATTATAGATCCTTGACAAAGTAACTTATGGAGATACAATTATACTGTAGGTTGATTTATATCTAAGGTTATCTCTGCTGTAGTATAGATCTTTTCCGCTTTGAATCACTCAACCAAGTGACTTGGTATTTAATATGATGAAATATCGATCAGTTTTCATTTAAGCCAACTTTAGAGCCCATCGGTTAATACTTAAAAGGATATTTACAACTATTTGGTGTGGAGGTCTGTGTATGCTTCAGGCAGGAGTAGGAGGGGCGGCAATCTCAAGGGGGTTTAGCCTGATAAAGGGTAAGAACCTTGTCGGTACTACGCTGAGGGGGTCACTGGTGATTATTATTGCGCCGGGAGGTGCGATAGTCGAGTCAAGAGGGCCGGTAAAAGAATTTTTTGCCCTCGCAGAGGATGAACTGGCGCAGAAAAACTGGTTTGAGTTTTTTCTAGGCGCAGAGGAGATCGAAGCATTAAAGGCAGAGATAGCTGAGCTTGAGCTTAATGCGGCCTTTAACTTTATCTCTAACTTTAAGGCTACAGGTAAGACCTTTCATTGGTTTGGTTTTGTCTTTGCTGGAGAGGGGCAGGCGTTAAGAGTGGCTTTAATGGCCGAAGATGTTACAGGGTGCAGGGAGTCGAGCCGTAAACTTGAAGAATATATGGTAGAGCTAGAGCGAATGGGCAGGGCGCAGTCATCCAGAGAGCTACGTATGGATGAGATGCGTAGAAAGATAGGAGGGTTGGAAAAGAGCCTTGTTTATTGCAAGAATCAGGGCAAGAATCAGGGTGAAGATAGGGGGACTAGCACGACTAAAGCACGATAGGTAAGGCGATCAGGCAAGAATAGGTGTTGATTAAGGAGGGGCGTGCCGATTTTATATTATATGGGTAGGCGGTAATTTAAGGAGCGGAGGGTTTTTTATGATCTCGAGTAGAGCGGTAAGTAGGGTGCTTATCGTCGATGATGAAGAGACGATAGGACTCGGTATTAGCGAGATATTAAAGGACGAGGGCTTTGAGGCGGCATATGTAGTCAGCGGAAGTGATGCGATAAAGGCAGTCAAAGAGAGTCCTTACAATATAGTATTTATGGATATAGTAATGCCGGGGATGAACGGGTTGGAGACCTTCAGGGAGATAAAGAAGCTTACTCCCGGTGCTATCGTGATACTTTTTACAGGGTATTTTAGAGATGCCGAGCAGGTAATAGCCGAAGGTGTAAAAGAGGGGATGATAGATGAATTTATCCGTAAACCTTATTTTGCTGATGAAATAGTACGTTCGGCACGCAAATATGTTGTTTAAGTTCTTGTAAAGTCAGGTGTTTTCATTTTGGTTAATTGTTAAGGCCTACGCGCCACCCCTCTTTTTTAAGGAGGCGCGCGTAGGCCTTTTTTAGTTTAATAAATACCTTTCTCTGCGCTCGTGCTCTTGATATAATTATCAGTTATAGTCAGTTGGCTTTGAGAATCTGAGAATTGAAAAGGATACCTATGAATTTACTTGCAGGAAAGGCTCGCTCGGTCATGGTACAGGGGACATCGTCCCATGCCGGCAAGAGCGTTATAACGGCTGCGATATGCCGAATACTATCTGATAAGGGGCTTAAGGTCACGCCCTTTAAGGCGCAGAATATGTCGCTGAATTCTTTTATAACAAAGTGCGGCGGCGAGGTCGGTCGGGCGCAGGCGTTTCAGGCCGAGGCCGCTAGGTGCGAGTTGACCCCGGATATGAATCCGGTCCTTTTAAAGCCAACGGGCGAGCAAACTTCGCAGGTAATAATCCATGGCAAGGTCCATTCTAATATGGCGGCACGCGAGTTTCACGCCTTTAAAAAGGAAGCCATGCAATACGTTCTTGAGAGTTATCGTCGTCTGGCAGAGGACTTTGACGTGATAGTTATGGAGGGTGCCGGGAGTCCTGCCGAGATAAACCTGCGTGAAAATGATATCGCAAATATGGGCACAGCCCTTGCTACCGGCTCGCCTGTTGTTGTTGTCGGCGATATAGATAGGGGCGGGATCTTTGCGTCTCTGGTCGGGACGATGGAGCTTCTAAGCGGGCCAGAACGCGAAATTGTTAAGGGTTTTATCATAAATAGATTCAGAGGTGACGTTTCGCTTCTGGACTCTGGCCTTGAGTTTCTTAAAGAAAAGACAGGGGTCGAGACCTTGGGTGTTATTCCGTTTATCGAAGGCCTTGGCATTCATGATGAGGACGGCATGGCGTTAGAGCCGTCGCAGACGGCTTCCAGACCTTCTGGCTCTGGTTCTGATTTTGAAGGTAAACTGCGTATAGTAGTACCTCGCTTACCCCGTATATCCAACTTTACCGACTTTGATCCGCTTCGAGCTGAGCCTTTGGTTGAGCTTGATTATATTGATTCGCCTCGTGGCCTATATGGCGCAGATCTTCTGATCTTGCCGGGGACAAAAAATACAATAGCCGACTTTCAGTGGCTTGGCGAGAGAGGTTTTTGCGAAGCTATAAAGGTCTTTGCCGAAAGCGGCGGCATGATCGCAGGAATCTGCGGGGGTTATCAGATGCTTGGCCGTACGATCAGCGACCCCGAAGGGGTCGAGGGTAAGGTAGCAAAGGTCGACGGCCTTGGCCTGCTTGGGGTCGATACCGTACTGGCCCCGATCAAGACAACTATACGCACGGAAGGTCGCGCCGGTAAGGGGCTTTTCGAGGCGACCGAAGAGGTAAGTGGCTATGAGATTCATATGGGGGTGACGAGGCCTGTGCGTGACTCTGAAAATAGTGTCACGGCCTTTGCAGGGCTCGTCAGCCAGGGGCGTGCGCACCCCGACGGTGCGGTATCTGATGACGGTCTTATCTGGGGTACTTATCTGCACGGGTTATTCGATAGCGACGGCTTTAGGACGGCTCTTGTTAATCTTCTAAGAGAAAAACGAGGCCTCGGTAAGGCCGAGCTCTCGGAGTTTGAGGCACTTAAAGAGGCCTCAATCGTAATGCTTGCCAAAGGGGTTGAGGCGGCAATTGATATGGAAAGATTAATCGAGATAATCGGGCTGCCAACAAAGGCATAAAGGGGGCTATGGAAGTGGTTTTAGAGTATGTGATTCTTATGCCCGTCTTTGCGGTTGGGGCATATATTCTGGATATGATCCTTGGTGACCCCCTGCGCCTTACGCACCCTGTGCAGGTGATGGGTAGGTTGATATCGGTGTTAGAGAGGGGCTTGCTGCGTTCGACCACCTCGCCTGCTGCGCAGAGGTTTGCAGGGGCTATCTTGGTTGTCCTGACGATAGTCATTGTTGGCGGAGTATCTACCGGGGTATTGCTTCTTTGCTGGAAGGTCTCAAAGCTGCTCTTTGTTGTTGTTTCCCTGTATATGGCGTGGACTTCTTTATCGGTTAAGTCTATGAGTGATGCCGCGCGTGCAATCGGTGAGAGCCTTGCCCACGGCGATGGCGCAGAAGCACGCAGGCAACTCTCTGGAATTGTCGGCAGGGATACGGCAACGCTTGATAGAGAAGGAGTCGTTCGGGCGACCGTCGAGAGCGTCTCGGAGAGTACGGCAGACGGGATAGTCGCGCCGTTATTCTATCTTGCTATCGGTGGCCCTGTCCTTGCGATGATCTATAAGGCCGTAAATACCATGGACTCGGTGGTTGGTTACAGGAATGATCGCTACAGGTACTTCGGTACATGCGCTGCGCGGCTTGATGACGTCATGGGATACCTGCCTGCGCGTATAACAGCGGCCCTTATGATAGTGGCGGCTTTTATCCTGCGCTTTGATTGGCGAGGGGCCGTGGCAACGCTTTCGAGTGACGGGCAGAACCATCCAAGCCCTAACTCGGGATTATCTCAGGCCGCCGTCGCCGGCGCGCTGGGCCTGCGTCTGGCCGGCCCTATGAGCTACGGCGGTATTATCCATGATAAACCTTATATCAGCGGCGGCACTGCTCGCGCCTCGCTTGCAACCCTCAGTAGTACCCTAAAGATCATGCATCTTACGGCCATCCTTACCTTGGCCCTTGCCCTTGGGTTTCAGGTGTTCTTTATTCTGGTCTTTATCGCCTAACCGCCTGCGGCGGGGCATAGTCTATCAAGTAGGTTACTGACTATGCACTGCTAAGAACCTTATTGAGATATTTTGCCGTGCGGTAAGCACCGCCTGCGGCGGGGCAAAACAAAGCAATCTAGTCTGTTTATAATTATTGTTCCACTAATAATTAATTGTCAGGATGTTTTTACGTAGGGCGACCCTTTAGGGTTGCGTCTTTTGCCTAGCGCATACAGAACTAAAAGCTGCAAGGCTAAAGCCTTGCCCTACATGTTTTGCGACGAAGCATCAAGTATGTTAAATGACTATTAAGTTTATCATCATGAACTTGTAGTCTAAGACTGGTTATATCCTTTAGGGGCTGTTTTTTATTGTACCATTTGCAGGCTTCTTGATATAATCCGTCTCAACGATATATCGAGGTCGTCTCGAAGTACTACTAACCTATAAATTGTAAGCAGAGAGAGGAAATCCATGAAAAAGACATATTTGAGTTTGATGCTTTTTGCCGTGCTGTTTCTGGTGGCTACCGGCTGTGCTGTTAAACAGCCGCTCACGGCCTATAAAGGAGCGGGCCTTGAAGACAAGGTGCGTTCCGGCCTTTATACTCAGAAGACCGATAATTTTCTTGTTGTCCTTGACTCGTCAGGGTCGTTGAGCCTACCCTATAAAGAACAGACAAAACTTAATATAGCAAAAGATATTGTAAACCGTATGAACAAGACCATACCCGAGATGAAACTCACCGGTGCGCTCCGTACATTCGGTATGACTGACTGTGTCCTTAGCTTTAAAAAGAAGACGGATTTGCTTTATGGCGTGACGAAGTATTCGACCTCAGGCTTTGAGGAGAGTCTGGACGGCGTATGGCCTCCACATGGTGGAAGTCCGCTGGGGCTAGCACTCTCAAAGGCTGGTGACGACCTTGCGGAAACAGAGGGCAGTATCGCCGTAATTGTTGTCTCTGACGCTGAAGATATGAATAGCTCGCCTGTACGGGCTGCAAAGGCACTTAAGGCCCGTTACGGAGACCGTCTCTGCATATACACCATGCACATAGGTGGTAACTCTGAGGGCAAACATAAGATGGATATGATAGCTGAGGCTGGCCAGTGCGGCTTTGCAGCGGTTGTAGATGATCTGGCTACAGAGCAAGGTATGACCGAGTTTGTGACAGAGGTCTTTCTTGCTAAGGCAGGGCGTCAATATGTTGCGCCTAAGCCCGGAGACAGTGACGGTGACGGTGTCTTTGATAATAAAGACGATTGTCCCAATACCCCAACTATGGCAAAGGTCAACTCGGTTGGTTGCTGGACCTTAAAAGGACTTACCTTTGATTATGATAAATGGGATATAAAGGCCAGATATAATCACTTACTAAACGAGCTTGTTACTATCCTTGAAAACAACCCTGCGATGAAGATTGAGATACAGGGTCATACTGATAATAGGGGCGGTGCTGTTTATAATAAAGGACTTTCAAAGAGGCGTGCCGCGGCGGTACGGGACTATCTTGTTGGTGAGGGTATTGCAATAGGTCGATTAACAACGGCTGGATACGGCTTTGATAAGCCGGTTGCGACAAACGGCACAAGCAAGGGACGTGCGGAGAACCGCAGGGTCGAGCTTAATCCTCTACGTTAAGGGGTGATTTGAGATAGACGTTAAATTAAAGAGGGCCACGCTTTGCGTGGCCCTCTTTTTTGTCCTGTGGTTTACTCGTGCAAACTTACCTGCTTTTATTTAAATGGGACCCCCCACCCCAGCCCTCTCCCCTGTAGAAAGGGGAGAGGGGGTTAGTGAAAGGATATCTTTTATGCTCAGGGTTTGTCTTTGTTGCAAAGCCGCTATTGTGATCTTCCCCCGATAAAGTAGACACAGAGTTAAGCTACTTTTCGCTGTTCTTCAAATGCGAGAGGCGATTTGTAGCCGAGAGTAGAATGTTTTCTCTGTCTGTTATAAAAGATCTCTATGTAATCAAATATCTTGCTTC
>JAJRSM010000112.1 GCA_024278765.1 Deltaproteobacteria bacterium
CTTGCCCTGAAACCTTAAATCCGTTATCCTGTCTCGTTCCGTAAGGCTAAGATGCCTGTATCCTTTTCCCATAACCACCCAGAGTACCAGCAAAAGGACAGTCCTGCCAGGTGTTGCACTTCCTCATTGAACCCGCGTAGTTTAAAGACAGATGCTGAACTAAATTCAGCATGACAAATTTGAGGTTAAGATTCCACGGTAAATTCATCAACTAAAAATAGTCTCTGCGGCGTAGCCGCTTTGCCCTCACGCAGTGAGTGCCCCACCGCAGGTGGGTGCTGCGTACGGCAAACACTACCGATAGAATCTCGATACCACGCACAGCACCTGCCTTCTTATAGAACTTTGCCCCGGTGCAACCGGTGGTTATCTTCTTTTCTTGGATGTCTTATGGGCACGGCCTTTCTTCTTGGCTTTTTTCTTCTCTGTCTCTGTAAATCTTTTATAAAAAGGCTCAGTCTCTTTTTTATTGGTTTTTTTATCGGACTTTTTTTCTTTAACAGGTTTTCGACCTGATTTGGACGGGGTCTTTGGCTGGTCTAATGTTTTTTTTAAAGTCCTTGCTGTAGTAAAACTTCTTTGCGAAGAGTTTTCAGAAGATACCTTCGCAGCACCCGAGAGCTCCAGCTCGATACGTCTTCTCCTGATATCGACATTAACGAGCCTGACTTCGATCTCTGCGCCAAGCCTTAAGACCGAACCGGTATGCTCTCCAATCAGGCAATGTTCCTTCTCGATAAAATTATAGTAGTCGTCAGTAAGGGTCGTTATATGGACTAGACCTTCGACAAAAAATTCCTTAAGCTCTACAAAGATACCAAAGCTCGTCACCCCGGATATAAAGCCCGGGAAGACCTCGCCGACCTTATCTATCATAAACTGCGCCTTTTTAAGATCTACAATTTCTCGTTCTGCTTCCATTGCACGCCGCTCTTGCGCAGAGGTATGCAGACCAGCCTCGGGCAGCCAGGCAGCCATCTGCTCTTGGCGGGCTTTGGTATAACTATTAGCGACCACATCTTTTAAGATCCTGTGGACGATCAGGTCGGGGTAGCGACGTATCGGAGAGGTAAAGTGCGTATAGTCCTTAAAGGCCAACCCGAAGTGTCCGGCATTAACCTCTGAATAGACAGCCTGCCTCATTGATCGCAGAAGCACGTGGTTGATAAGTCTTTCTTCAGAGGTGCCGGCAGCGGCGCGTAAGACCTTTTGAAAGGACTTGGACGACGCCTCGCCTTTTATTTCAAAGCCAAAACCCTTTATAAAATCCCTGAACTCCGAGACCTTGGTCTCTTCCGGGCTTTCGTGAACACGAAAAATAGCAGGGACTTTTTTACCGGTAAAAAGCCGGGCTACGGCCCTGTTGGCGGCCAGCATAAAGTCCTCGATAAGGCGGTGCGCACAGTTACGCTCGGAGCGTACAATGTCCTCGACGCGGCCCTCCATATCCAGAATTATCTGCGGCTCGGGCAGATCAAAATCAATAGAACCGTCCTTTGCACGTCTCTTTGCCAGAAGCTCTGCGAGCTCCTGCATAACCAAAAGATCTTCATGGATATCTGAATACTGCTCGATTAATTCGGGGTCTTTGTCTTTGAGGATACCCTTGACCTTTGTATAGGTCAGACGTTCGGTGCTTTTTATAACACTCTCGTAGAAGCTCGCGCTTGTCTCGGTGCCGCTCTTGTCAAAATTAAGTTCAGCGGTCATCGCAAGTCTATCGACCTTTGGTTTTAGGCTGCATATCTCATTAGAGAGTGCCTCAGGCAGCATCGGAATGCAACGATCAGGAAAATATACACTAGTTGCTCGCTGGTACGCCTCGTTGTCAAGGCACGTTCCGGGCTTTACGTAATGGCTGACATCGGCGATAGAGACGTAGAGTTTATAGCCATGCTCGGTACGTTCAATGCCAACGGCATCGTCAAAGTCACGGGCCGTCTCGCCGTCTATTGTAAAGTTTATTTTACTGCGCAGATCTGTGCGGCCTTCTCGGTCTTTCTCCGAGACCTCGGTCGGGATACTTTCCGCCTCACTAAGAACAGCCTCTGGGAAGGTTGTAGATAGGCCGTATTTTTTCGTTATTATATCGGCCTCGACATTCGGGTCGTTAGGGTCGCCGAGGACCGCAGTGATCCGTCCGGTCGGCGGTTGATGACGCGCCGGATAAGCCGTTATCTCAACAACTACGATATCACCGTCATTTGCCTTTAGAGCACTGCGCGTTGGTATTACGATATCTTGCAGAACCTTCTCATCCGAAGGAATAACAAAGCGCGAGCCACGAGCCTTCTTATAGATACCGATTATCTCTCGCTGCGCTCTGGCGGTTACGCGAATAATACTTCCCTCGCGCCTGCCGTCACTCTTCTGGTTTTCTACTCGCGCTACAACACCGTCGCCGTGCATAGCCCCTTTCATCTTACGAGGGGCGATAAATATATCTCCGTTTGCCTTTTCTTCTTCGTCAGCAGGAATGACAAAACCAAAGCCGTTAGGATGGCAGGTCAATACGCCCTTGATAAGATTCATCTTGGTCGGCAGCCCGTAATGGCCGCCGCGAGTCTTTATGATCTCACCCTCGTCGCAGAGCGTATTTATTATTCCCTTAAAGGACGCACGCTCGTCACGGGCAATGCCAAGCCCTTTCGCAAGTTCTCTGAAGTTGAGCGGGCGCGAGGCCTCGGCCTTCATGAAATTCATTACTATCTTTCTAATTTTATCATTCATATTCTAACCTTAAATTACCATCAGCTCGCAGCTGGTTTTTGTCCGCCGTATAGAGTGAAAATACCGTCTCTGTAAAAACATTCAGCACCAACGAAACCCACAGCATCTAAAGTCCCGCAGAGCGCGGCGACAGTCTCTAGGTTTTTACGGTGCTCCGGGGCATTATGTTTATCAATATAGGTTTGTGGATCAATCTCTATACCGAGCTCCGCTCCCTTTTCTATAACCTCTTTGCGCCACCTCTCTACGTGCCAGTCCTCAATCAAAGAAGATGACGGTATGCAGTCGTCTATATTTATAAAGAAACCGCCGGGCGCGAGACTCGCATAGATAAGCTCGCAAAGTTCTTGTTTTTCTTCTTTTGAAATATGATGGATGGCTAGGACCGAGAAGATAAGGTCAGCACCTTCGGGTATAGCATCGTTACTGGTTAGTTTCTGAAAAGGCGAACGAATAAATCTTAGACCCTGAAAAGACGCAAGGCGCAGCCTTGCGCGGGTGAGCATCTCTGCTGAGCCATCTATCAAGGTCGCCTCGATATTCTGCCCGGTCTTTAAAAGCTCTTCAGTAAATGCACCGTCACCAGAACCGAGCTCGACTATCTTTCGCGGCTGACCGCTGTTAAGGTTATCCCCGAAGAAATGTAAATAAAAAGACCGCAGCAATCCCATCAGTTTTGGCCTCTGCGGAATTATCGCATCTGCCTTTTTAAGATAATCAGCGGCACAGTCTACTGCCGACCATTCTGTCTCTTCAAAACTGGACATATCCCTTACGTACTCCTTGCTACTTCTTTGCGATTTCGGATTTGAGAAATAATATTATCTGCCAGCGTTCTTCCTCAGGCATTATATTAAATGACGGCATAGCCGTCTTAAGTCTGCCGCCGCCTTCATTTAAGGTCCAGAAGAGAAAACCATCGGTTGCTATATCCATCGCAACAACTCTAGAGAGGTCAGAGGCCGGAGGATTAAGCATAGCCCCGGCGACACCGTCGCCAAGGCCTTTATTCCCGTGACAGAGCGCGCACCTTGTACGAAAAAGAATACCGCCTGCGGTAAGGTTCTCGGTATTTGAAGCAAGTGGGTTTTTATGGTCTTTATATTTTGGGGCCTGACCATATTTCTTTATAAACTCGATTCTCTTTGTAGAAAAAGAATCACCGCCGGCATTCGCCGCAACAACCTTTTCGACAACAGCCTTCGCCGCAACAGCCTCTACGGCCTTCACCGGTGGCTCTGGTGCTGGTTCAACCGCTGCTGGCTCTGGCGTGGTCTTAGTTGCAGTTACGCTCGCGCTCTGCGTGCTATCGCCGCCACAGCCAACAAAACTTACCGCAATAGCCAAGATCATCAATATGAAAAATTTATCAAGCGAAAGCTTCTTCATGGCCTGCTCCTTGGTTTATGGGCTAGGCTGATTATTCTTTTTCTTGCCTATAAAACCCTTCTATTAATTTAGTATAGCGGTGCCCCACCTGATCTCTCCTTACCTTGTGAGTAGGCGTGACCTCTCCGGCACCAAGGCTTAGGTCGTCGGCTATAAGGGCGAATTTTTTAATATGTTCAAATGTTGCCAACTCTTTTAATCTGTTTCGTATTCGTTTCTCAAAAAATTTATTGATCGCTGGATCAATTAAAAATGCCGGGCCGTCCTTGGCCGTTGCTATCTTTCTCAACTCATCAAGTCTATCAGTCTCAGGAACTATCAGGGCTACGATATGCGTCTCTCGATTACCAAAGACAAGGGCCTCTTTTATAAATTCATCGGCCTTTAGTATTGTCTCTATCTTTTGCGGGGCTATATTCTTACCGGCAGAGATTATTATAATATCTTTCTTCCTTTCGGTTATCGTAATAAAACCGTCGTCATCTATCTGGCCCGTATCGCCTGTATGAAACCAACCGCCAAGCATTACCTCTTCCGTATCGTCAGGCCTTTTATGATAACCCTGCATAACGCCTGGACCCTTTACCAGGATTTCGCCGTCCTGGCTAATCTTTACCAATGTACCGGGCAGAGCCCGCCCGACTGTGCCGGGCCTGTTTTCACGGAGTGTATTGACCGCTATCACCGGCGAGGTCTCGGTCATTCCGTAACCCTCGATTATCGGCAGACCGATCTTTTTAAAAAACTCGGCTGTCTCGGTAGAGAGCGGAGCACCTCCAGAGACAAAGTAGCGTATATTAGGCCCTATCTTTTCTTTTATTTTACTAAAGACAAGTGAATTCGCGATTGAGCCGTCTTTGCTCTGTTTAGCAGAGAAGGCGGCTTTAAAAAGTGTCCTTTTGATAGTGCCCGAGAGTGCAGCCGTGTGCATGATCTTCTTCTTTATCTTCTCAAAAAAGAAAGGAACGCCTATCATAAAGGACGGCCTGAAGAACTCAAGATCAGCACCAACCGAGGTCAACCCCCGTGAATAAGCAATAGGGGTGGTATTTAACAAAAGCAGATAATGAACCATCCTCTCAAAGCCGTGGCTAAGCGGCAGGTACGACAAATACAAATCTGTTTGCCGTACATCCAAGACCTGCAAAGCAACCTTTATATTGGAGAGGATATTTGCATGACTAATTACCGCGCCCTTTGGCACGCCGGTCGTACCAGAGGTATATATAATTGAGAAGGGGTCACTGGGCGTTGTGCCCTCTATTCGTTCGAGAAGCCCCTTGGGGTCTTTAGCGACGCTTCCCATGACGCTTATTCCATTTAAAGAAAAATCATTTATATCTTCCTCGGCCTCGCGCTCGCTCTCTGGGACGATCCCTGAGCTTATAACGTGGCGAATCTCCGGCAATTGCAGCAGCGAGGATTTAAAGGCAGCCTTGTGCTCGGCAGGTAGTATTACCGCTACGGCCCCTGAGTCCTTAAGGATAAAGATCTTTTCTTCTTCGCCAAGGCTCGTGTAGATCGGCACTGCTACCGCGCCAATTGATGTAATGGCCAGATCCGAGATCAACCACTCAGGGCCGTTAGGGAGGTCTATTCCTATTCGCTCACCCGGCTCTATCCCTATCGCCATAAAGCCGTAAGCAAGCTCGCGGACCTGCTCCTGAAGACTCTTTACAAATATCTCCGTAAGTTCGTCTTCATGGCGAGTCTTAAGGGCTAGCCGTTCTTTTTTCAGCCTATTCGTCGAGTCATGTGTCTCTAGCTCGAAGAAGGCGCGTGGTATCGTATCTCCTTTAATCGTCAAAGGGGTCTCGCTACCTCCTTGTGTTTTAATTTGCTATGCCTTGTCAGCAAATGCCTTTACTTGTCTGGTACTTTTTCCCAGTCTTGAAGGAACTTTGCCATACCACTATCTGTGAGAGGGTGCTTGGAGAGCTGATCGAGCACCTTATACGGAATAGTCGCGATATCAGCTCCTATAAGTGCTGCGTCAAGGACGTGTATCGGGTTTCTGATGCTTGCGACGATGATTTCGGTCTCATAACCGTAGTTTTCATATATCTCGGCTATCTGACTGATAAGGTCCATTCCCGTATGTCCAATATCATCGAGCCTGCCGATAAAGGGGCTTGCGTAGGTAGCACCGGCCTTGGCGGCAAGTAGGGCTTGGAGCGGAGAAAAGATAAGGGTTACATTTGTCTTTATCTTCTCTGAGGCCAGCTGCTTTACGGCCTTTAGACCCTCCAGGTTCAGCGGGACTTTTACTACGATATTATCGTGTATCTTTGCCAACTCACGCCCTTCTTTGACGATACCCTCTGCGTCCAGACTTACCGCTTCGGCACTTACCGGCCCGTCTACTATCGAGCAGATCTCGGCTATAAGTTCACGAAACTCCCTGCCTTCTCTGGCGACAAGCGACGGATTTGTCGTAACACCATCTAAAAGGCCGTAGTCATTGGCTTTTTTTATTTCATCAATATTTGCGGTATCAATAAAGAACTTCATTAATGCCTCCCGGTTTAAAGCGTTTTTATTTGTTCCAGATGTTTATAAGTGACTATCATAGTTAAAAAAACAGAAACAAGGGCTAGACTGCTTGACTAAAGACCCCTGGTATGCGAAACTTTTTAAGTTGTTTGGAACGTATTGCGATTGCCAAATGTATTTTATTGTGCTTAGTCTCACCACCCTTTTCAATAGATCAGCAGAAAAGGGTATACTATGAAAATATATACCTAAATAGGCGTTATTGCAAGTTAGAAAGTTGAAAACAGGAGGCTTTGCCTCTTTAAGTTTGCCGAAGTGGCGGAATTGGTAGACGCGCTAGGTTCAGGGTCTAGTGGGCGTACGCTCGTAGGGGTTCGACTCCCCTCTTCGGCACCATAAATTAGTAAGTAAGCAGGCTCTCTGCATATCTGGGTATCAAGCACAAACAAGCGGCTTTAGATGGCCCTGCGGCATTAGCTGCAATTATTTACAAGAGCTTCGTATTTAATATCTCATTTTTTTCTAACAAAGTTCAAATAAAGGTAAAGATTTCAGTGGTCTTCGTCCGATATAAAGAATGTAGTCAGTGCGGTTCATCAGAATACGCTCTCAAGCAGTCTTTGATGATACCATGCAAAGGTCGGCTACTGGAAAGGCGGGGTATGGTCTAGACCTTTATTTGCTCTTACTCATGATAAAGACCTTCCACCCGAGGCAGTTATGATCCATCTTAGCGGTTACCGCCCTTTCTATAGGACAGCCTGTATTGTCCTTTCTTGCAGTATTAATCTTTTTTCTACTAATATATTATAGACTTAACAGAGGCTACCCGTGCCTCTTGATAAGGACTAGAGTCGTATGGAGCAAACTGAAGACCAGGGTATCCTCGTAATAATACCTGCTTTTAACGAGGAAGAGACCATCGCCGATGTCATTGCCGAGATCACTGAAGAACAGCCTGCCATTGATATTCTGGTAGTCAATGACGGCTCAAGCGACAGAACCTCGCGTGTCGTTAAGCAGACAAAAGCCCGGCTTATCGAGCATACCTTTAATATGGGTGTGGGTGCTGCCGTACAGACGGGCTACAGATATGCCGTAAAGCACGGATATTCCGTAGCCATTCAAGTCGATGCAGACGGGCAGCATCTGGCCTCGGAGCTATATAAGATCATAGCACCAGTACTCTCGGGTGATTCCGATGTAGTCGTTGGCTCAAGGTTTTTAGGACACGGCAATTATAAGGCCTCGGTCGCGCGTGGTGTTGGTATAGGTTTTTTCGCCTCGGTCGTATCTATAATCTTAAAGCGTCGCATAACCGATCCATCTTCGGGTTTCAGGGCTACAGGCCGCAAAGCCCTACTCTTCTTAAGCGAGATATACCCAGAGGATTATCCAGAGGTAGAGGCCCTTGTGCTGCTGCATAAAAAAGGACTGAGAATAGACGAGGTGCCGGTTACCATGGCCCCGCGTCGCGGTGGCAAGTCGTCTATTACGACCAGCCGTGGTATATATTATATGGTAAAGGTACTGCTGGCAATATCTGTGGATCTTCTAAAGAAGATAAAATAATGGTTCCAGAAAAGATGGCAAGAGGTCTATGGTACAGTTAATATCTATCATCGTCGTTATCATATTATTTGTACTGGTAATCGACTTTATAAGGCGCGGACTTTTAAAAGAAAAGTACTCTGTACTCTGGCTCGCCCTTATAGCCGTTGTTGGCCTCTTTGCCGTATGGAGGGAACTGCTAGACTGGGCGGCTATGGTTGTCGGGGTTAAATATCCGCCGTCTCTCTTGTTCCTTATGGCCTTTGCTTTTGTACTTTTGATATTACTGCATTTCTCTGTCGTTATCTCAGTACTTACAGAACGTAATAAAAAGCTCGCTCAAGAGGTCGCTATAATCAAAGATGAGTTGGTAGAAGTAGAAAAAAGACTGATGAGCAACAAAGGGGTAAACCAATGAGGAGACCCTTTTAATATGGAGAATATTCTAAAGAGCCGGTGGTTTTCTCCTGCCTTTTTACTGGTAATGGCAGCAAGCGTGGTCATCGTCTACTCCGGCACCTTCGGTGCAAGCTTTCACTTTGATGATATCCCGCTAATAGTAGAGAATACTACTCTGCGCGAGATGAAGAACTTCTTTGGTCTACTCCGGGGAGAGCGAGGAGTGACAATGGCGACCTTTGCTCTTAACTACGCCGTGGGGGGGCTGGACGTCTTTGGTTATCATATCGTCAATACTGCCATACATATAATAAACGCAGCCCTTGCATACCTGCTGCTTACCGCAACCCTTACAAAGTGCGGCATGACCCCAGAACGTTCAAGAAAGATAGCGGCCTTTGCGGCCTTGTTTTTCGCCCTGCATCCGATCCAGACCCAGTCCGTAACCTACATCGTCCAGCGTATGGAGAGCCTATCGGCACTTTTTTATCTGGCCTCGCTGCTGGCCTTTGTAAAGGCCGCTGGTCTAAATGCAAAACTCGGAAAAATAGCACTCTACACACTGGTAGCGGTCTTCTATATTCTGGGTTTTTACTCAAAAGAGGTCGCGGTCACGCTCCCTGCTATAATCTTTTTATACGACCTCTTTTTTATTAGCTCACTGCGGCTAAAGGGACTCGCCAAAAGATGGCCCTTATACCTTACGCTACTAATACTACTGGCATACTTCATAGCGTCAACAATCATCCCTGCCGGCGGCTTTGGTGATCTAAGTGAAGAGCTTACAAAAAATGCCGCGCCAATAAGTGCCGGCTTCGGGGTCTCCGGGATAAGTGCTACGGAGTATCTGTTTACGCAATTTAATGTTATCGTCTATTATATAGCACTTCTTTTTGTACCGATTAATCAGAACCTGGACTATGACTTTCCAATATCAACCGGTCTCTTTCAGAGCCCTGTAGTACGCGACGGCGCGGTGCTGAATATTCCCATAACCATGCCTATAATATCCCTTATTATCCTTCTTATTATTATTGGCATAGGAGGGTGGCTGCTACTACGCTCGCGCAAAGATACTGCAGGCACGGGTACAGGTAATAGCAACAGATCAGGAGGGAGTGGCAGGGTTGCGGCCTTCTTTATTTTCTGGTTTTTCATATTGCTCTCGCCGACATCAAGCTTCATACCCATAATTGATGTTATCTTTGAGCACAGACTTTACCTGGCCTCTCTGGGTTTCTTTACGCTGGCGGCTCTTTTTATCGATAGGGTCTTCTCCGGAAGCACCGAAAAGCTTTCTCAATAAAAATATTTAATATAAGTATAAATCTTCTCCTAATACAAGACTCTAACTATTGACGCTTTATATCATTTCAGATAAGCTAAAGTACGTACCTTTTACGGAGGACAAAACAGAGTTGAATGCTAAAAAGATAAACAATACTGACGCCCAGCAAGGTCTTGCCGGTACGGCAGGCTCAGCTGTTATAGCCGATGATAATGCCGCCTCAAGGCGAAGCGTTAAAGGACATCTCGAGCTTATAGGCTATACCATAGTCGGAGAGGGCAAGACCGGCGCAGAGGCAGTAGAGCTTTTCAAGAAACACAGCCCTGATATTGTAGTAATGGATATTGTAATGCCTGAGATGTCTGGCATTGAGGCCGCCGCAGTCATAACCGATATCGCAGCTGTCCCGATAATACTGATAACAGGTAGCGACCTGAATAGCCTAAGCAACGAGGCCGTAGAGGCCGGTGTCTTTGGTTATCTCATCAAGCCGGTATCGGGCAGACAGCTGGAAGCAGCAATAAAGCTTGCTCTGGCAAGGTTTGATGAATTTAAGACTATGAAAGAAGAGGTCCTAGGGCTTCGCGACGCAGTGGAGTCGCGTAAATTCATAGAGCGGGCCAAAGGGATCTTGATGAAGAGATGCTCAATCGGTGAGCAAGAGGCCTTCAAGATGCTTCAGAGCCACTCGCAAAGAGAGAATCGGAAGATGCGCGATATAGCCACTATGATAATCGAGGCCGATAAACTTATCTAGATTCAAATTATCCCTTAGAGGCTTTAAAAGATCTTTTACCTTTCCAGAGTTTTCTGAACTCCATAACAATAACGACAACAGAGGACATCACCAGCGCGAAGGCGAGCTCCTTTAAAGAAAGCGACTCTGTCCTGAAGATCTGTTGCAGAAAAGGAACGTATATCGTAGCCATCTGCAAAATAAACGTAAGGGCTACTGCCGCTGCCATAGGTCTATTGGAGAGTATACCAATCGAGAAGAGCGATCTTTTTTCTGAACGTACCGAAAGGGCATTGCCCATCTGCGACAAACACAGGACAGTAAAGACAATCGTCTGCCAGTGTGTGCCTACGGAGATGGCCAGAGCTTGACTCACCAGAGTAACGCCTCCCATAAGTGCTCCGACCCATATTATCTGAAATCCCATGCCTGCGGCAAAGACGCTTTCTTTTGGGTGGCGCGGATCTCGCTCCATTATACCCGCCTCCTCCTGCTCTGCTGCGAGGGCAAGCCCCGGCAACCCATCTGTAACAAGGTTTATCCAGAGGATATGTATAGGCAAGAGCGGAATGGGTAGGCCGAAAAACGGCGGCAGGAAGATTGCCAATATCTCTGCGGTGTTACTGGACATAGTATAGAGTATGAACTTTCTTATATTGTCATAGATACGCCGCCCACTCCTGACAGCACCTACGATACTTGCGAAGTTATCGTCGAGCAAGATCATATGGCTCGCTTCCTTTGCAACGTCGGTGCCGGTTATCCCCATTGCAACCCCGATATCCGCACGCTTAAGAGCAGGCGCGTCATTTACCCCGTCCCCGGTCATCGCAACGAACTCGCCCTTATCCTGAAGGGCCTTTATTATCTTTAGTTTTTGATCCGGACCGACTCGCGCATAGACGCTTATCGCCAGAACCTTCTCTTCAAACTCCGCAACACTAAGCCTTGCAAGACCACCCCCTGTCATCACCCCTTCGTCGCGCTCTATAATACCTAGCCTCATCGCTATTACGCGGGCCGTAATCGGGTGATCCCCTGTTATCATAACCGGCTTTATTCCGGCGCGTTTGCAAAGCGAGATCGCCTCCTTCGCCTCCGCCCTTGGCGGATCCATCAACCCCAGATAACCAAGAAAAGTAAGACCTCTTTCTACCTCTGCGGCAGTGACCTTCTCAGGAAGTTCCTCCCACCTCCGCATCCCTACTGCAAGAACACGCAGGCCGTCCGCTGCCATACGCTCACTCTCTTTTGTAAGGGAGTGCGTGTCTATAGGCTCAAGGCCGCCGCCCGAAAGTACCCGTGCACTGTTGTTGATTATTACCTCGACCCCACCTTTGGTAAATGATATATAGCCACCTTTTGGGACTTTATGAAAGGTCGTCATCATCTTTCGCTCTGAGTCAAAGGGCAGCTCGGCTACGCGCGGAAAATCCCTCTCTAAAACCTTCTTCTCAAATCCGTTATCATCGGCTGCCTTAAAGATCGCCGTCTCGGTAGGGTCGCCGATGAGGCTACCGTCATTATCAATGCTTACGTCATTACTTATCGACATAGCCGTCTGCAACAACCTGCCTGCCTTTGACTCTTCTAGCTTTTCGTTATTTTTTATTTCATATAACTTATTGCCTGTAAAAACCTCTTCTACGGTCATCTTATTGATCGTAAGTGTACCGGTCTTATCGGTACAAATATAAGTTACAGAGCCAAGCGTCTCTACGGCAGGGAGTTTTCTTATAAGGGCATTTTGCGTGATTAGCTTCTTTGCGCCTAGAGCAAGAGAGATCGTAATAACGGCAGGTAGCGCTTCAGGTACGGCTGCTACGGCAAGGCTTATTGCGGTTAAAAGCATCAGGATAGGCGCCTCGCCACGGGCAATACCAGCGAAAAAGATAACCGCGCATATAACCAGTATAGCTATGGCTATACGTTTGCCAAAACGCGCCATTCTTTTTTGCAGCGGGGTCTTGACCTCTTTTTCTTCGGTAAGCATCCGAGCTATCTTCCCAAGCTCGGTCTCCATCCCTGTTGCAACGACAACCCCGACACCCCTGCCATACGGGACGATTGTCCCCTTAAATGCCATGTTGCGCCAATCACCGATAGGGAGGTCTTTCTCGTCGAGGATAGCGGTAGTTTTTTCAATAGGTACTGACTCACCTGTTAGTGCCGACTCGTCAATCTTCAAGTTTGCCGACTCTATTATACGAAGATCAGCGGGGACGAAGCAGCCGGCCTCAAGGATAACAATATCTCCCGGGACGATATCCGATGAGGCTACGGCCATGGTCACGCCGTCCCTCTTTACAAAGGCCTTGGGCGCGGCCATTGACTTAAGTGCTGCTATGGCCTTTTCCGCCCGGTACTCTTGGATAAAACCAATAATGGCATTAAGGATGATTATTATGACGATTACGACGGTGTCTTTAAGGTCGCCGACGATGCCGGAGACGACCGCAGCAGCGATAAGAACCAGTATCATAAAGTCCTTGAACTGACCAGCTAGCATCTGGAGCTTGGTACGTTTCTTGCCTTCCTTCAGGGTGTTTGGACCAAACTCGGCGAGTTTTAAAGCGGCCTCACTAGAGGTGAGGCCGTCCTTGGAAGAGGCGAGAGTCTTAAGCACCTCGCCGGTATCTTGAGTGTGCCAGCGCATACCTTATTTATAGCATAAAAGGGGTTCTTCTGGAATGTGTGGGGGTGGGTGTTAAGTTGAGGCAGAAAATATGAAATAATTTAAAGAGGGTCAAATGTACTATCCCACATTCAAGGTCGAAGTGCAACAGAGGCGGAAGCGACCTCAAGCGGTGTTTTGTAGCCCAGACACTTTCTGGGCCTGTTGTTGATCAGTGATTCTACCCTTGCCACCTGCTCGTCCGTTATTTTAGCGAAGTCC
>JAJRSM010000113.1 GCA_024278765.1 Deltaproteobacteria bacterium
CAGAATGACCGCGCTCTGTCACCTGTTTTACCGCCTCTTGCTTAAACTCTTCTGTATACCTCTGATTGGACATAGACACACCTCCGTTTGATTGTAATTGTATTATCAAATGTGTCTACTAAAGCGGGGGAAGTCCAAACACCCTATAGTTACAATCAACACCCGCCCCTTGCTAATACTGACTAAACGCAAAAACAAAAAAGCCCTTCGTCTCTGCGGACGAAAGGCTAGACAAGAAAAGACCACTACAATAGAGGGCAGTCTTTTAAATTAAAAAGCCCAAAAAGCGTTCTTCATCTTACGATCCGGCCTAGGCAATAAAGGCCGTCCGTGCTTTCGTCCCGGTCAGGCTTATACGCCCGATCCAAGCGGTATGTAGTGCTGCACCCCACCCTTAATCGACTTTATCTCCTTAACAAGGTTAGATAAGTCAGCGGAGTTTTCTACAAAATCTATCTGGCTCGTATTTACGACGAGCAGAGGCGTATCAGTATAATAAAAAAAATACTTATTATAGGCATCGACGAGCCGCACCATATAGCCGTCGTCTATTGCCTGTTCATAGTCATTATTTCGCTTGATTATGCGCTCTCGCAACACATCACCTGAGGCCTGTAAGTATATCACAAGATCAGGCTTTGGTATCTGTTGATCGAGCAATCTATATACCTGCTCGTAGAGACCAAGCTCATTCTCGTCTAGGTTCAGATAAGCAAATATCCTGTCCTTTGCAAAGAGGTAATCCGAGACAACGCTAGTCGAAAACAACTCACCCTGATTAAGCTCTAGCTGCTGCTGATACCGGCTTAAGAGAAAGAAGAGCTGGGTCTGAAAGGCATGCTTCTTTATATCCCCATAGAACTTCGAGAGAAATGGATTAGCCTCGACCTCTTCTTTAAGGGTACGGCCACCAAGCTCCTTTGCCAAAAGCTCTGTAAGACTCGACTTTCCGACCCCTATAGGGCCTTCAACCGCAATGTATCGTGCTGTTTCCATAATTTAAATAGCCACTCAAGTGCAGACCGCTGATGGTTTTCTACCTGATAAAATAAATTAAAATAAAAAAATATTATCTCATTAAAAAAGAAAAAGTCAATAGGGCTGAAAATACGTATTTGTCATTGCTAGGTGCTGCGCACAGCATAGTCTTATTAACAACTCAACCTTCAATCGTAAAGAATACATTGCACAAATAATTTGCTCTCGCAGAAGTAGTTTCGAAGCAATCTCGTCTTTAATAAATCCCCCTCAATCCCACTTTGGGAAAAGAGGACTCACTGCGTGAGAGCTAAAGCCCCTTCGGGGCAAAGTCAAGATTAGGACATGACTCTCTTTACAAGCATGCTGACCGTCTGAGACGGCTGGATGAGTTATTTCAGTCACCTGCGGTAGTACTTATATAGGGCAACCCTTTAGGGTTGCGTCTTTTCATGGGCTCTAGAACGAAACCGCAGGGCTAAAGCCCTGCCCTACATGTGAAAAATCCTTTTTCAAAAAGACAAATTGCCATACTCTGTAAGGTGTATTGCGACACCTCTTGCCTTTAATTTTAAGACAGACCCTGAAAGCAGTAACCAGTCTTAGACTGCAAGTTCAGGGTGACAAAATTGGCAGAAAACTCTCTTAATTGTCATGCTGACCGTCTGAGACAGCAACGTGATTCATTTCAGCCACCTGCGGTGGGGAAAAGAACACATCTTTGTCAAGCAATATACCAGTGTGGTTAACAATAATGTATTGTCCTCTAATATCAGGTGGTTACCCAAACAGCTAAAGACCAACCAAGGCCTTAGTCAGCCCGATAAAATCCTCTACCGTAAGGGTCTCGCCCCTACATGTTGGAGATATGCCGGTCTCAGCAAAGGCACGGTCAAGGTCTTCGGGTTCAAAGCCCGCACCCTTTAGCGAGTTACGGATCGTCTTACGCCGTTGAAGGAATGCGCCCTTTGTGACCTTTTTAAAGGCCGCCTCGATATCAGGGGTAACAAGTGTCGTCTCCCTCGGAGCCATAGTAATGACCGTTGAATCGACCTTAGGCGGAGGTATAAAACAACTTGGCGGGACATTAAAGGCACGCCTGACCGTCATAAAGGCCCTTACAATGATTGTCAACGCACCGTAGTCTTTGGTTGACGGTTCGGCCAAGAGCCTATCGGCGACCTCTTTCTGGAGCATAATGGTCATAGAGCTAAATAATGCGCGATTTTCAACGAATTTGGCTAAGATCGGGCCAGAAATATTATAAGGGAGGTTGGCAACGACCTTTACAGTAGAGCGGGCTTGCCCTGCGACAACCCCGTCG
The DNA here is from genome assembly GCA_024278765.1 of Deltaproteobacteria bacterium. GTDB lineage: Bacteria > Desulfobacterota > GWC2-55-46 > GWC2-55-46 > DRQE01 > JAJRSM01. The sequence continues at coordinate 2,303 of JAJRSM010000113.1, forward strand.
CCTTCATCACCTAAAACATCCTCAAAGGGTATCTTTACTGCATCGGCGTGGACCAGACGAAACCTACCCGACGGCCCGAAACATTTATTAAGGCCATCTATCATGGAGCTATCAAACTCAATGGCTACAACGGCGACCCCGGCCTCAATTAATGCCGTTGTGAGCGCACCACGGCCCGGCCCAATCTCAAGGACTCGTTCGCCGTCCTCAAGCGCGGCGGCCTTGATGATCTTTGCTATTATATTCTTATCAGTTAGAAAGTGCTGGCCCAGACGTTTTTTAGGGCGTTGCATACTGGGTTTGGAAGGTACAGGCTTTGAGGTGGTCATTAATTATTCCCTGGGGTTATCTCTTGACTGGCTATAACAAGCACAATCGTAGAGTTACATGACTTTTATTGACGGGTATGCATTCATATCTAGCTCGCCACGCTCGCCTGCCTCTAAGTGGTGATGCGCACTAAGGGCGATCATAGCGGCGTTATCACTACAGAACTTAGGCGGAGCCGCAAAAAACCTAGTACCATTATCGCCCGTAGCAGCACTGAGGCTTTCGCGCAGCCTTGAGTTACAGGCTACACCCCCTGCTATTACGATATCGCGCAGGCCGGTCGCCTCTAAGGCCCATAGTGCCTTCTTTGTAAGGACATCTACAACCGTCTCCTGAAAGCTTGCGGCAATGTCTCTGACAAAACCGTCCTCAAGCGGCGTGCTCAGGTCCCCAAAACACTCATCTTTCACCCTCTGCATTACGGCTGTCTTAAGGCCGCTAAAGGAAAACTCCAGATTACCTTTCTTAATAATCGGCCTCTTAAAGTGAATGGCCTTTGGATTGCCTTCCTTTGCGAGCTTATCTATAATCGCCCCTCCGGGATAACCTAATCCTAAGAGCTTTGCTGTCTTATCAAAGGCCTCGCCAGCAGCGTCATCACGAGTCTTACCAAGGACGGTAAAATCGGTAAAGCTATTGACCTGAATAAGCGAGGTATGCCCGCCCGAGACGACTAGGGCAACATAAGGAAACTCAGGGGTATCGACCCCGTCGCCGGCATCATCCAGAAAAACCGCCAACGGATGGGCCTCTATATGGTTTACGCCAACAAAGGGCTTACCAGTGGCATAGGCCACGGCCTTTGCAAAAGAAAGACCAACCAAGATCGAACCAACCAGCCCCGGGCCCTGCGTAACACCTATGGCATCGATATCAGACATAGTGACCGAGGCCTGTTGCAGGGCCTCGTCAACGACAGGAATAACCGTCTCTATATGACGACGCGAGGCGAGTTCCGGTACTATACCGCCGTAGAGCGAATGAATCTCGTCCTGCGAGCTAATAACCGATGACAATACGTGAGAACCGTCCTTTAAGACGGCGGCCCCCATATCATCGCATGAAGATTCTATACCTAATATCAACATAACTTAAAAAATAAAATCCCCCCTAACCCCCCTTTTCCAAAGGGGGGTATCACCTAACATAAAGCTAAATCTATTAAAAATTAGCTGTCTTGAGTAATGCAAAATCATACGGATAAGTTCATCCGTACTACTGTTGTCATTGTGAGCGGAGAAGCGTAGCTACGTAGCAAAGCCATCTGGTTTTATCCTTTGGTATACCACTGAGATTGCTTCGTCATATTAAACCCCGAAAGGGACTCGCAATGCCAGCTAACTTTCTCACCTCTCCCTTTTCTAAAACTACGAGATAACCCGGTCAACTTCGATACAAATACCACAAACCAAAAACATCTAATCCTTTACTATCTTCATTATAGCACCTGAAAAGGCCTCTATATCTGAGGTTGTACTAAAATAACCCGGGCTTACTCTGATAGCACCTGTCGGATGTGTACCAGCGGTCCTGTGCGCCGAAGGCGCACAATGCGCCCCGCAACGGATCATAATATTATAATCATCTTCCATAATTAACCCGATATCGAGCGGCTCAAAGCCATCAATGTTAAAAGAAACAAGCGAGGTACGCTCTGATGCCTCAAGAGGGCCGAGTATTGCAACCCCTTTTATCTTCTGCAAGCCCGATATCAATAGAGAAATCAACTCTTGCTCATGCGCCCGTATCTTCTCGATCCCCTCGGCTAGGACAAAATCAACGCCTGCACCAAGCCCTCCGATCCCTGGGGTATTCATGGTCCCGGTCTCGAATCTATCGGGGGTCTCCAGTTCGTCTTCCAGATCGCCTGTGCCGCCCTCCAGAAGATTACGCGGTTCGACCCCCTCTCTGAGATAGACAAAACCCGTACCCTGCGGACCAAAGAGGGATTTATGCCCAGTCCCTACAAGTATATCAACAGGAGTAACGGATAAATCAAGCGGAATCGCACCGAGAGTCTGCGCAGCATCAACCATAAAAAGCACGCCACGCTCCCTGAGCACACGCCCTATCTCGGCTATCGGCTGAATAGTGCCAAATACATTCGAGCCGTGGACTATCGAGACAAGCTTTGTCTCTGTGGTAAGTGCCGCCACGACCTCTTCAGGCGTAACTAGGTCGGGCCGTGCTGTTTTAATTCTAGTAAGCCCCATTCCGAGGCGTTCGAGCCATGCCAGAGGTTTTATCCCTGCGTTGTGCTCAAAGGAGCTTACGACAGCATGGTCCTCGGTCGATAAAAGTCCTTTTATAGCAAGATTAGAGGCCTCGGTAGCGCTCTTTGTAAAGACTATGCGTGAGGCGTCCGGCACATTTATGAGCTTTGCCAGAGACTCGCGCGTACGAAAGACTACACGCCCCGCGTCTATCGCCATTCGGTGGCCACCCCTACCCGGGTTACCGCCATAGTGACGCAAGACCTCTTCCATACGACGTATCACGCACTCGGGCTTCGGAAAAGAGGTCGCGGCATTATCCAGGTATATAATTTTCTCGTTGTCAGTCATCATACAGGCCAAAGACTCCAAGGCATAAATACTATATAGCTGGTTACGGACGTTATCGCAAAACCAACAATGGTCGAATATTTTAACATTAGAAGGGGTTTTATGCAACGAGGAGAAGAGAAAAATAAATTCCTAGGCCAGTGCCCTATTCCTAGGCCAACGCCCTATCTAAAGTCCTGTACTGGATGGCCTCGGCGATATGTGGTTTTTTGATATCAATGCTTTCGTCGAGATCGGCGATGGTACGCGCCACCTTCAGTATCCTGGTATAGGCGCGCGCCGAAAGCCCTAACCTCTCGACCGCAGTCTCCAGAAGCGCAGCAGAGATCTCATCTAGGGTGCAATATTTCTTCAGATGACGAGAGGCCATTGCGGCATTTGAAAAGATACGCGGACCGTTCCTGGTTGCTCTGGTCCTCTTAAAACGCTCGCGTTGCAGAGCACACGCCCTATCAACACGCACCTTTACAACAGCCGAGGTCTCGCCAGCAGATGAGGACTTGCCGTTATCATTAAGCTCAGAAAAGGCAACCCTTGGGACCTCGCAATGAATATCAATACGGTCCATAAGCGGGCCGGATATCCTCCCCCTATAACGTTCTATCAGGGGCGGCGTACACCGGCATTCCCTCGTAAGATCCCCAAAGTATCCACAAGGGCACGGATTCATCGCACAGACGAGCATAAAATCAGCAGGGTAATTAATAGAGATTGCGGCACGCGATATCGTTACGTTGCCGTCTTCTACGGGTTGGCGCAGGACCTCAAGGACGTTTTTCCTGAACTCCGGGGCCTCGTCAAGAAAGAGGACTCCGTTATGGGCGAGGCTCACCTCGCCGGGCCTTGGAATCTGACCACCACCGATAAGCCCGGCGTCCGAGATAGTATGATGAGGACTGCGAAAAGGGCGCGTCTTTATAAGAGAGCTCCCTACAGGCAGCATCCCGGCGACGCTGTGAATCTTGGTCGTCTCTATCGCCTCTTCCAGAGTTAAATCCGTCAAAATAGTAGGCAGGCGTTTTGCCAGCATCGTCTTGCCAGAGCCCGGCGGGCCGATCATTAGAAGATTATGCCCGCCTGCGGCGGCGACCTCCACGGCACGTTTTACGCTTTCTTGACCACGCACCTCGGCCATATCCAGATGATGAATATGCTCTGCACCGATAACAGACTCAGTGCCGCGCAGGTATGGTTCTAACTGATTATCGCCGTTTAGAAACTCTACAAGCTCTGCCAAAGACTCTACACCGTACAGTTCAACGCCCTCTACAATCGAGGCCTCTTCTGCATTGGCCTTTGCCAGCACCAGACTTTTACCAAGCTCTTTAGCAAGGACCGCTACAGACAATACACCTCTAACAGGCTTTACACCGCCATCGAGCGAGAGCTCGCCAAGGATTATAAAGTCAGCGAGATTGTCATTCTTAATTATTCCCTCGGCCTTTAAGAGACCGACTGCGACCGAAAGATCGAAGATAGTTCCTTCTTTTTTTATATCTGCGGGGGCTAGATTGACAGTAATACGACCATTGGGAAAGGTGTAGCCAGAGTTCTTTATTGCAGAGCGCACACGGTCTTTACTCTCTTTAACGGCGTTATCGGGCAGCCCGACCGTAGAAAATGCCGGCAGCCCTCGCGCCGAGTCTACCTCGACATCGACGAGAAAGGCATCTACCCCTATTACCGAGCTGCTTAAGACCTTTGCTAGCATTTCCCCTCTACAGCCCCCGTTATACCTTAAAGAAAAGGCCGCTGTAGATGACAGGGCAGTCATCTACAGCGCATTAAATTTAAAGACAGACAAAAGCCCTTAGGCCTTTGCGCCGTTCTGAAGACATTTACTGAAGTGCTCGCTGACGTTATCAAGGGCGCAGAAGCTGCCGCACATCGTGCAGGTATCGGCCTCGTCAGGGAAGCGGCTATTACGAATCTCACGGGCCTTATCACCGAACATACCGAGCCTGTACTGGCCTTCCCAGTCCAGATCGCGCCGTGCCTTACCCATCTCACGGTCACGCTCGGTATGGCCGAGCTTTACCATATCCCCAACACGTGCAGCTATCCGAGCGGCACGTACGCCTTCTATAACATCATCTTTATTAGGCAGTGCAAGATGCTCGGCAGGGGTTACGTAGCATATTAAGTCCGCTCCGTAACGCGCCGCCTGAGCAGCACCGATTGCGGCAGAGATATGATCGTAGCCCGCTGCGACGTCTGTCGTAATAGGACCAAGGACATAAAACGGAGCGTCTCCGCTCATGCGTTTCTGCAACTTTACATTCGCCTCGATATCATCGAGCGGCAGATGGCCCGGCCCCTCACACATCATCTGGCAACCCATATCTTGACCAATGCTGGCAAGCTCGCAGTTAATGACAAGCTCTTGGACCTGCGCCCTATCGAGACTATCATGGATAGCCCCGGCGCGTAGGCCATTGCCAAGACTCAGCACGCAGTCGTATTTCTTGAAGATCTCAACGACCCTATCGAATTTTTCATAGAGAGGATTTTCTTTCTGATTGGCGAGCATCCAGCCGACCATATAAGAGCCGCCGCGCGAGACCAGACCGCCGTAACGATACCCCTGTTTATTCAGGCGTTCCAGAGTGATCTGAGTTATACCGCAGTGCACGGCCATAAAGGATATACCGCCGGCGCATTGCCTCTCGATAACATCAAAGAGCATCTCTTCTGTGAGTTTATTCGGGTCTTTGTATTTTTTGATCGCCTCTGCGAATGCCTGATAAAGCGGAACACTGCCGACAGATAACGCACTGGCACCGAGGACTTCTTTACGGATCTCATCGAGTTCACCACCGACAGATAACTCCATCAGGGTATCTGCCCCGGCCTCTTCTGCGGCGAGGGCCTTCTCGACCTCAGTCTTCATATCCTTAATATCAGATGACGTCCCGATACTGGCATTGACCTTTGTACGAAGCCCAGCGCCTATAGCGACTGAACGCCCCTTGCGATTTATATTATTTGGAATAACAGCCTTGCCAATGGCTATCATATCTCTTATGTACTCAGCAGACTGCTCTTCCGTACTTGCAGCCTCTTCCATCTCTTTTGTGATTATTCCTTTACGTGCCTGCTCTAACTGTGTACTCAACTTACTTCCCCCTTTTTAGAATTAGCCTATGCGGCTCTGATCTCTCTATCCTATTACGCCCTATTTACGGCCAATGCAGGCCTCTACAAAACCTCTGGCAAACTCCGGGTTGCTCCTGAAATGTAGATGAATATAACTTGCAAGCGTCTGCTTAAAAAGATAACCCTCACAGGTAGCTGACTTGCCCTTGCCTACCCTATAAACCGTCTCTAGCATCGCCCTTGTCTGAAGCTCTGAATAATGATATTCGTGCCCTTTTATAACCTCGCCCTTTTTAAGGAAGGGCGAACCCTCTTTCATCCTGAGTTCCCGATAGCCAAGACGCTTACGACGAGTAAGCATCTTGGATCTCCACGGAAAGACCCCTGCCATCTCGTATATATTACCTTCAAGATCCTTCAGGCTACGCCCTAGATACATCAGCCCTCCACACTCGGCATAGACAGGATGACCAGCCTTTGCAAAGGCCAACACCTCTGCCCTAAGACCGACATTGGCAGCAAGCACCTCTGCGTGCAACTCAGGATAACCACCGCCAATATAGAGGCCATCGGTGTCTTTTGGTAGTCCTTTATCCAGAAGCGGGCTAAAAAAAACAAGCTTCGCGCCCAGATCCCTTAGCATATCAAGATTCTCATCATAATAAAAGGAGAAGGCGCGATCCCGTGCAACTGCGATGCGAGGGCTTGTGCCAAGGGACTCGCCAGCACTTAAAAGACTCTTGTTTTTCGGTAACTTAGCAGGCCTTGCGATACTAATAAGCTTATCTATCTCGATATGTTTACTGACCAACTTCGAGGCGGTTTTTATAAAAACACGCCACTCGAGGCTACCCGAAAGCTCCGCACCTATAACAAGCCCCAGATGTCTGTCGGGAAGTATCAGCTCCGCACTCTTTGGAATATAGCCAAAGTCTTTTATTTTTATCTTTCGAAGGGCCTCTTTAAGTATCTTATAATGGTTAGGGCTGCCAACGCGGTTAAGGATTACTCCGGCTATCTTTACTCCTTTATCAAAATCAACAAAGCCCTTTACAAGCGGCGCGACGCTACCTGCCATGGCAGAGGCATCTACGACAAGGACGACCGGCAGACCGAGCGTCTTTGCCAGATGCGCGGTGCTGCCGTCCTCCGCAACCCCGGCCTTACCATCAAAGAGCCCCATCACGCCCTCGACTATAGAGAGGTCTGCGCCCTCTGCGCCGCGAAGAAAACTCTCTTCTACTCCGTCCACACCCATCATCCAGGTATCAAGGTTATAAGAAGGACGCTTGCAGACAAGCCTGTGCAGGCTCGGGTCGATATAGTCAGGACCAGCCTTAAATGGCGCGACCTTGAGACCACAACGACTTATCGCCTTCATAAGCGCAAGCGTAATAGTTGTCTTACCTGCTCCGCTCTTTGGAGCGGCTATAATAAAACCCTTTGAACCCTTCATTTAAATCCTCTATACCACACAACCTAATAAAACCTTCTTTAATAATTTAAAATTATCGCAGATGGCTATAATAAAACCCTTTGAAGTTTTCATTTAAATCCTCTGAAACTCGAATGGCACAAAACCTTCTTAAATAATTTGCAGCTGCCGCAGGCAGTTAATAAATTATCGTCTTGCCCATCTCCTGGTTAGGGCCGCCGTTTAGCATCTTTACGATAGAATGCCCATCGCTGAAGTAATCGATTATGTTAAGACCGCCGTAGTCCTGTTCGATCTTGAAAAAATTCTCAACAGGCTGCCCCATAGAAGCCATAAGGATGACTCTGTTGACACCGCCGTGGGCTACGACACAGATATGATCGCCTTGGTTTGCCTTTATAATTTTTTCTATCGTCGGCATAACCCGTACACTAAGATCAGTCAGACTCTCGCCGCCTGCGATCTTACGGTGGGCAAGGTCCTGAAAAACAAAGCCGGCATCTTCGGGGAATTTTTCAACGGCCTCGACGCGTGTAAGCCCTTCCCACCTACCCAGATGCAGCTCGCGCAGCTCGGGGATCTCAGAAGAACTCAGCCCCAGAGCCGAGGCGACCTTGGTTGCCCCTATAACCGAGCGTTGCAGGTCGCTTGAGTAGACGGCCTTTATATCTTTATCAGCTAAAAAAAGACTTAGGCGATCTGACTGCATAACGCCCTTCTCGGTAAGGTCTACATCAAAGTGACCATGATAGCGGAACTCGTCGTGCCCTACTACCTGCCCGTGCCTTGCAAGATACAACCTGGTTGCAACGACCTTTTTCATAGATTCCCCGCTACCACTACGATTATAAGAAATAAGACCTCACCGACCTCACCCTGAAAACCCATTACATCGCCGGTAACGCCGCCGATCTTACGCTTAAAAAATGCCGTTATAAGGACCGCTACTATAAAGACCCCGAGCATAGCGATAAGGCCTGTTACGCCGAGTATCAGAAAGACAGGTACGACCGTTACGACCGTCGCGTATATAAGGGTCGTAAATTTAACCTCTGAAAAAAGCCTACCGAGTCCTTCGCCGTCACGCGCATAACCAGCAAAGTAGGCTACAGGAATCACCGTCCACCGCCCTATTATAGGAAAAAGAAAGATCGCTCCGACGGCACTTATAGAGACCGCAGAGAGTGACTCATATTTTAAGATAAGCAGTATTAGGAGGGCCACTACGCCGATAGCACCGACCGCGCTATCGCGCATTATTTCAAGACGACGCTCCGGAGTAGAGCCACCTGCAAGGCCGTCTACCGAATCAACAAAACCGTCCAGATGCAGACCGCCGTTTGTAATTATCAGAACCGCAACCAAAACAGCACCTAGCAGACCCGGCGTAAAAAGGCCGCCAAGCAGAGTATATACAATAAATAAAACCAGCCCCTGCAACGCACCGACGACAGGGAAGTATACCATCGAGGCAGAGAACTCTGCGGGGCTGAGCGCACTCCCGGTCTTTGTCAGACGCAGTAGCGTTAAAAACTGCAAGGCGGCTATAAAAGAGCTTACCACCTAGCTACCCTCCGATACTCCGGCCTCTTCAAAGGTAGCCATTTCATTATAGACACGCACTGCGGCATCAAGCAGCGTCATACCAATGGCAGCACCCGTGCCCTCACCAAGCCTAAAGTCAAGGTCAATAAAAGGCCTAAGCCCCATACGCTCAAGCATTACCTTATGACCCCGCTCCTGCGATAAGTGGGCGGCAAAGAGATACTGCTTAACAATCGGCGCAAGCTCTGCTGCGATAAGCGCACCTGCTGTAGAGATAAAACCATCGATCACAACCGGCACTCTCTTTGCGGCAGCACCGAGGACAAGACCACATATCCCGGCGATCTCCGGGCCGCCGACCTTTGCAAGTAGATCAATCGGGTCTTTCGGATCAGGGTTATTTACCTTGAGTGCGTCCTCTATTACCTGTACCTTATGGGCAAAGGCCTTATCACCGATACCCGTACCGTTACCGGTAAGCTCTGCAACCGACTGCCCGCTAAGGGCCGCTATAATTGCACTTGCCGGGGTCGTATTACCGATCCCCATCTCTCCTGTACCAAAGACCGAGCCGACTGTGGCGTATTCAGTTGCAAGCTCTATGCCCACATTAATACACTGGACCGTCTCTTCGCGCGTCATAGCAGGGCCCTTGCGAATATTGGCAGCACCCTTTATTATCTTTCTTTTTAAAAGCCCGCTTGCTTTGTTATCATCAAAATCATAGTCAACACCTATATCCACAACCAGAACCTCGGCACCTGCGTGTCTGGCAAGCGCGTTTATCCCGGCACCTCCGCGCAGAAAATTCAAGACCATCTGCGTGGTGACCTCTTTAGGGAATGCGCTTACTCCTTCAGCACTAACACCATGGTCAGAGGCAAAGACAAATATCTTCTTATCCCGTAGCTCGGGCCTTGTATTCTGGGTTATGCCGACGATACGCACGGCAAACTCTTCCAGACGCCCAAGGCTACCCAGAGGCTTTGTCAGAGAATCAAGCCTTCTCTGCGCCTTACGCAGCAATGCAGCATCTAAATTAGTTATACTACCAATAACATTATCTAATACTGTATTTAAAATCACCCCGTAAAACCCTCCTTGACTATTATCCCTTTAACTTCTGTGGTATTCCTGCCGTTAAAAAAAATACATCCTTCGCCGCCACAGCCACTCGCTGATTAACTATACCAGATAGATCACGAAAGCGACGCCCAAGCGGACTATTCGGCACAATACCTTGCCCTACCTCATTTGAAACGACTATCACCTGGCTCTCTGAGCTGCTCGCTGTAGCTGCAAAGCCCTCTGCCCTCTCTATAATCTCATCGTTACCAAAGCCCTGCTCCATAAGGTTCGTTATCCAGAGGGTCAGGCAATCTATCATTAAAACCGTAGCCTTATTATCCTCTACTACGCGCCTGATCTCTACGGGCTCTTCTATTGTATACCAACCCGGGCCACGCTCTGCCTTATGGGCAGCTATCTTTGCGGCCATTTCTTTATCGGTTTTATTATCTGCCCCCTGTCCTACAACTGCATAAGAGGCCGGTGTCGTTGCCACATAGACGGCTCTCGTGCCACTATCTTCTGCCGCACGCTGAGTAAGCTTCATTGCAAAGCTGCTCTTACCGCTCCTAGCACCGCCAAGGACAAAGCAAAGCCCGCCTTTATGACCATTATTTACACCAACCTTCATACTAAAATTCTATCCCCTCTCGCGCCTTTATACCGTAATCAAAAGGGTGCTTGATCTTGAGCATCTCGGTTACGTAATCAGCAATCCTTACGAGCTCGGTCGGGGCGTCCCTGCCGGTTAATACGACCTCAAGGCCTTCGGGACGGGTATCGAGGAACTCCATAACCTCAGAGGTCTCGATATAACCGCCGTTTATCGCGCTCAGAATTTCATCGAAGACCAGCAAGCCGTAGCCTTCATCAAGCTTTGATTTGGCCTTCTCAAAGGTATCTCTTATTGAGGCCCTCAGCGCGACCTTATCGGTCTTACCCTTGGTAAAGATCGGATGCCTATGATCAGAGCGTATAAGGGTTATCTCAGGTATACGCTGCCTAAATATTTCCTTCTCGCCTGATTGATCGGCCTCCATCTTAAAGAACTGTACAAAGAGGACCTGCATCCCTTGCCCAGCTGCCCTTATAGCCAACCCTACCGAGGCGGTTGTCTTACCCTTGCCTTGGCCCGTATATATATGAACAAGGCCTTTTTTTGCGGCAACCTGTCCTTGACCGTCAGAAACCAAAGGACGACCTCCTGTAACACATAATTTTTTCCAAGTATCTTGGGGTGAACCCCTCTGTTGAGACAATTTAAATTAGCACACTTGCCAGATTTCAGGTTAATAATTCTCCAGGTATTTAAAATAGTTCAGGGTTGCCCCTTCGTTACTCTTTGAAGAGAGCATGGCACGTTCGAACTCCTC
>JAJRSM010000114.1 GCA_024278765.1 Deltaproteobacteria bacterium
AGGCTGACCTCTTTGATTACATCGAGGTCTTTTACAACAAAACCCGGCGTCACAGCTACCTCGGTCAGCTGAGCCCGCATGACTTTGAAATGGCTTCATCAGGTAAAGGGTAGTTGTCTACTAAACTGAGGGAAGTCCACTATGCGCATCTCCACCTCTACCAACATCCTTTGCTACTAGACGTTCCTCGCCAAACTTTAACGCAGATTCTTTCACGGCCTCATCTTCCATATGAAGCTGTATAATAACCTGCGTACCATTTTTAGAACCAGACTGCACATCTGAACAAAATAAAAAGACAGGTAAAAGAATTACCAGCAAGAATATGTAAAAAAGTCCCTTCATTGTATGCGTCCTTATACTATGGTGTTTTATTTCTACCCCTAACGAGATAACTATATATTTTTACAGAATAAAAGAAGGGTTTTTATTCTACCCCCTAAAGCAAAGAGAAATTAAAGCACCCTGCAACTCCATATTAAAAGGCTTAACCATAATTTACACCCTAACGGCTTTTATGTCAAATAAACATAAAAAACGAGATTCCTTCATCGTCTTAAACTCCGCGCAATGACGGCAACACGAGTAAGAGAGACGAGCAGCCTTGCAGAGCCGACAAAAAAAGGGGCCTCCTTTAAAAAAAGGAGGCCCCTTACAATACCACTTATAGATATATTATTTTACGTCTGAACAGGCTTTGTCACCCTCAAAAACAGATCTTCGAGCTGCTTACTATCTATCTCGGAAGGCGCCTCACTCATCATGCAATAGGCCTTCTGCGTCTTGGGGAAGGCTATTACGTCCCTGATCGAGTCGCTGCCGATCATTATAGAGAGTATCCTATCCAGACCAAAGGCTATGCCGCCGTGCGGTGGCGTACCGTACGAAAGAGCATCCAAGAGGAAGCCGAACTTACTGCTTGCCTCGTCTTTACCGATATTTAAAAGTTCAAAGACCTTGGCCTGCACCTTCGGGTCATGTATCCTTATAGAGCCACCGCCGATCTCCTGCCCGTTCAGGACCAGATCATAGGCCTTGGAATATACCTTCGCAGGGTCTGTTTTGAGCAACTCCATGTCCTCGTCCCGAGGAGAGGTAAATGGATGGTGCACGGCATTATAGCGTTTCTCGTGTTCGTCATAATCAAACATAGGAAAGTCCGTTACCCAGACAAAGCTGAAGCCTTCCTTTGTAGAGCTATCTATCGCCTCTGGTATAAGGCCAAGCCTCTTACCGATTGCCAGCCTTACGCGACCCAAGGCAGTATTGGCTACCGTGGCCTTGTCTGCACCGAATAGCATCAGGTCACCTACCTGTGCACCAGCGGCCTCTTCTATAGCCTTTTTCTCTTCATCACTAAAAAACTTCGCTATCGGCGACTGCCAGCCATCTGCGTTTAATTTTACCCAGGCAAGCCCCTTTGCTCCGTATGTCTTGGCGAGCTCAGTTAAGCCATCAAGCTCCTTCCTAGAAAAGCTCGCTGCACCCTCGGCTGTTATTACCTTAACAATACCGCCGCTTGCTGCTACGCTACTAAAGACCTTAAGGCCACATCCCTTTACAAGCTCGGTAATATCTTTAAGCTCCATACCAAAACGGACATCCGGTGCGTCCAGACCAAACCTACCTACTGCCTCATCGTAGGTTAACCTTGCAAAGCTTGCGTCAAGCTCAACACCAAGGGCCTCCTTAAAGACATGCCCGATAAGCCCTTCCATACACCCCATTACGTCTTCTGTGCCGACAAAGCTCATCTCGGCATCTATCTGCGTAAACTCAGGCTGACGGTCAGCTCGCAGGTCTTCATCTCTAAAACAGCGGGTTATCTGAAAATAACGGTCAAAACCAGAGATCATTAGTATCTGCTTAAAAAGCTGCGGCGATTGCGGCAGTGCGTAAAAATGCCCTGCGTTCATACGCGACGGTACGAGAAAATCACGCGCACCCTCGGGCGTGCTCTTTGTAAGCATCGGGGTCTCTATATCAAGGAAGCCGTTATCAGATAAATAATTACGCGCCGCCATTGAGACCTTATGCCTGAGCATAAGGCTCTGCTGCAAGACAGGCCGCCTCAGGTCCAGAAACCTATGCTTAAGCCTTACGTCTTCGCCGGCATCGGTATCGTCATCAATTTGGAAGGGCAATGCATTCGCGCTGCTAAGTATCTTTAGCTCGGAGACCTTAACCTCGATCATACCCGTCTTGAGCGAAGGGTTCTCAGTCTCTTCCGGCCTCTTTGAGACTATCCCTTTTACGGCCAGTACGAACTCACTGCGCAGTGTGTGGGCCAAGGCATGCACCCCTTTACCATCATTAACTGAGCCCTCTGACGCTGGCTCAGGGTTAAATACAAGCTGCACCAGCCCCTGGCGATCCCTTAAATCAATGAAAATCAAGCCGCCGTGGTCGCGCCTGCGCTGGACCCAGCCCATAAGGGTAAGCTCCGAGCCAATATCACTCTCACCCACACTGCCACACCAAGTGCTTTTCCTCCAATCACCTAAATTATCCAAAGAAACCCTCCATTTGCAAAACCAGAGCCATCCCGCCAAGCGAAATCGCCTCCAGTTCGTCACCTTGCTTTTTATCAACCTTAGACTTATACCATACTAGCGTAGTGTTTTTCAATTCTTACGATCTTTTTAACTTCTTTATTATAGAGAGCGAGAAGAGGTGTTTTTTGTCTTGACAAGACATCTATCTATTCTATAATACGGTCTCCATTAAACTTTTTTAATTTTGTCTATACCAATGGATTAGAGGCAACACCACTAAACTAAGGAGGCAAGTATATGAACAAGAAAGGACTTCTGACACTCCTCCTGGCCTGTATTGCCTGGAGTATGGTGATGGCTGGCCCTAGCTCTGCAGAATATGCCGACATCGTACTCGACAACAAGATCGAGAGTATGAAGAAGGCAGGAGTTAAGGCTGTCGTCTTCCCTCACTGGTTTCACAGGATCAGGTTCAAGTGTAAGGCCTGTCATGAGGATATATTTATTCTCAGAGCGGGTGCAAACGACATTAACATGACCAAAATAATGGAAGGCGAGTTTTGCGGTAGATGCCATAACGGTATGACTGCGTGGGAACCTCTCTACTGTGACAGGTGCCACTCCTATACCGGCAAATAGTCCGCTTTCATAAAAGGAGGATTTCAATGAGATCAATCTACAAGAATAAATTGTACCTGACTCTGGCATTGGTAATCGGCTTTGCCCTCCTTTTTAGCGGATTTGTGCTACCTGATGGGGTGGCCGAGGCCAAGGAGTTAACCGCTAAAAAGAATGCGCCAATTATGCTGGCTGCTGCTAAGAAAGATACAAAGAAGAAAGCCACCAAGAGAAAAAAAGCTACCGAGAGAAGAGCAACTAAGAAGAAGGCTGCTAATATTGTTGATCCAACCGATCCGACAAGCGTACTTTACCTAGATACCGCAGGTAAGCTTGCTGGAATAGGAGATCCTAATGTTCCTGCCAGTGCCTCTGTTAAAGCTGGTTTGGGCTGGCATCCGGCTGCTCTTGAAGCAACTGGACTTCCTAAAGATAGATACGGCCTTATTGACTGGGCGGCAATCGTCAGGAAGAATATGATCAAGCCAAGGCATTCGATCAATCCTAATGATAGTGAAATGCCTCCGATGGATCTTGATATCATTATCAAGGCAAAGGGCGACTACGTCAATGACGTTAAATACCCTCACTGGATTCATACCTACTGGCTCAAATGTGAAGTTTGTCATGCCACCAAGGGCGGAGCGATATTCATACCAGCTCGCGGCTCAAACAACATGACAATGGTAGGAATAGTCCAGGGCAAATGGTGCGGAAGATGTCACGGAAAGGTAGCCTTCCCGCTTACAGACTGTCAGAGATGTCATACAGTACCAAAGAAGCCACTTAAGAAGTAACAACAAACAATATGAAACTGATACTAACTGTAGTTATAGCAACATTTATAGCAATCATCGCTCAGACCGGCAGCCTGCAAGCTGCCGGTCTTGGTGATATTGAGATAGATAACCATGCCGAGTCCAAAAAAGAAGCAGGGGTTGGGACGGTAATATACACCCACACCCAGCACGCAAAACGCACCAAATGCGCAACCTGCCACCCGTCAATTTTTAAGAAAGAAAAAGGCGCAAACCAGATCAATATGGGTGCGAATATGCAGGGTGAGTACTGCGGAGCATGCCATAACGGAATGATGGCCTTTCCAATGTTCCACTGCGATAAGTGTCACACCGACGTAATCCAAGTGAAATAGGCCCATTCGGGCCTCTCAATCCAACAACTAATATTCAACCAACGCAGAGCAGCCAAGGGGCTTTCGCCCTCCTCAATCCAACAATATAATCTGTACCTAATCAAAATAAATAGGCCCCTTCGCCCCTCTAAATCCGCCAACACAGCCACTAGCTATCTGAAACGACTAAAGGGGCTTTCGCCCCTCTCAAACCAACAACACAATTACTAGACGTCCAAAATATTTAAAGGGGCTTTCGCCCCTCTCAAATCTTAAAACACAATCACCAATTACCCAAAATAAATAGGCCCCTTCGAGCCTCTAAACTCAACGACACAATGTATAACTCAAAACGTTGGATCAGGTTTGCAATCTGATCCATACAGTCTGTCAACGTTATCAAATATTACTTAAGATCATGATAGTAAGAAGTCGTCAATCAAGCATCGAGGCCGCTGCGTCGTCTAGCAGCCACAAAAGCTCTCCACTTTTTGGCCTAATCCTGGACGCCGGTGGTTCAGGTGAGTCAAGATCACCCTCTGCTGGCCCGTCTATCACACGAGTTACAGCACCGGCCTTTGCCTTTCCACAGACCATAAAGATAATAAACCCTGCGTTATTTACCAAGGCAGGCATCATCGTAATACGCCTTATATCCGGGCTTCCGGTCTTTCGAGAGCTAGTGCCGGGGCCATCTGTATCTACTACAAACCTGCCTGACTCATCAATTGAGGCTAGGCCATTTTCATTGGGTTTATCAGGGTCATTAGGGAAAATAGACAAGGTATGGCCATCACTACCAAGCCCCAACAAAACAATATCAAAGACAGGCAGGCCGTCTTTGATAAAACCACCTGAATCCTCGTCAAAGCCTTTGAAACTGGCCTTAATATCATCTTCATACTTTGCTGCAGCCTCTTTTGGCAGCAGCTCACCTTGGATCCTATGAACATTCCGGGCAGGTATTTCTATATCGTTGAGCAGACTGAGCTGCACCATCCTAAAGTTACTCTCTTCATCACTGGGCCCGACACACCTCTCATCACCAAAAAAGATATGCACATCCTCCCAGTCAATGCCTTCTCTATAAGGAGGCATTGCCAACAACCTGTACAAGGCCTTCGGAGTCGATCCACCCGAAAGTACGATAGTAAGAGGCCTACCTTTTTTAGAGGCCTCCTCAGCCTTAGCGGCAATAATAACAGCAACTTCTTTTGCAACCTCATCGATATTCAGTTCAACCCTTATCGCCATAAACACACCCCACTTTTTTTCTTGCTGAGATATTCCTAACTAAAAGGAAAGGGGTCTACCGACCAGACGTGAATACGCGTGGTTGGCAGCACCGTATAGCGCGACCTTAGGATCAAGCACTACGGTGACAGGAAGGCTACTCATATAATCCTTAAAACGACCTTTATCTATAAAGGCCTTGATAAAGGTATCTTCCCTCAGTGCCTTTATAATCTTACACGGTATACCGCCTGCTATATAGACCCCACCGGAAGGTAGCGTCTTTAACGCCAGATTCCCTGCCTCTGCACCGAGGACCGATATAAATATATTCAAGGCCTCTTTGCAGACCTCAAAACCGCCGTCCCTTGCCGCCTCATCTGATATAACGGAAGGCGGATCTTCTTGGCGAAACCTATCGATGAGGGTCGGATTAGGCCTGCGCCCATTCATAAGAAAATCATAGATATTCTTAAGTCCCGGCCCGCTAACGACACGCTCGACACTTACGTGACCAAATCTGGCATAAAGATAAGCCAGCAGCCCCTGCTGGACCGCCCCGTTCGGTGCAAAATCCGAGTGCCCGCCCTCGCTCGGCGAAGGATAGAAGACACTGTGACCCACGCCTGTTTCTTCCTCCCTGCTACTTAAAGTAACCTCACCAAGCCCCGTGCCTACGGCAATAACAGCTGCATTCCCCTTGCCCCTTTGACCCTTCTGAAGACAATGAAACATATCCGGCTCCAACATAGGAATACCCCATGAAGTAGCAACAAGGTCGTTTATTAAAGAGAGATCCCTAATACCAATACTCGCCGCGAGATCTTCTGAGTCTACGACCCAGTCAAGGTTTGTAAAGCTCGCCTTAGTGCCACTAATAAGTGCCGCCACCCCGATGGTCACACCATCTATATCAACGTGGCCGCACTTATCCAAAAAGGCCCCAATAACAGCCCCCGCAGAATCATAATCCTTATTTTGAAATTGAGCCTTCTTGCGGACGGAGAAAAAATCATCTTTAAAGCTAAAGAGGGCGAGGTCGGTCTTTGTCCCACCCATATCGCCTGCCAAGACAACTGCATTGACTGCATCTTTACTTAAACGGCCTTTTCCTTGAATACCCACCAAAAACACCTTCTCACTAATAATTTTCAGATAACACAACGCCCACGCATAGGTCGCCGCCACGCATAGGTCGCCGCCTGCATAGGTCGCTGCCTGCATAGGTCGTCGGATACGCCAGACTATCAGGCCTTCTTTACGCTATGGCCGCCGAATTCCTTACGCATAGCAGCTAATATTCGCTCGGCAAAAGAAGAATCCTGGCGAGATCTGAATCTTCTAAATAGCGATGCACTTATAGCAGGTGCTGCGACTCCCAGCTCTACGGCCTCTTGTACGGTCCACCGGCCCTCGCCCGAGTCCTCAACATAACCCTCTATATTATCAAGTCTCCCGTTCTTTTCAAAGGCCGACTCGACAAGCTCCAAGAGCCATGACCTAATGACGCTGCCCCTGTTCCAAAGCCCGGAGACCTCGGCAAAGTCCAGAGCCTTACCATAAGGAGATGCATCCATAATCTCAAAACCCTCGGCATAAGACTCCATCAAGGCGTATTCAATTCCGTTATGGACCATCTTTACAAAATGCCCTACTCCTATTGCTCCGCAGTAAAGATAACCGTCTTTCGGGGCAAGTGTAATAAAGAGCGGCTCTAGCTGTTCAAAGACTGCGCGTTTACCGCCAATCATCAGACAATAGCCTTCCTGCAAGCCCCAGATACCACCGCTTGTCCCTACATCGGCAAATTCAATGCCTAGCTCAGCAAGCATACCTGCGCGTCTGATGTCATCTTTATAAAAGGTATTACCGCCGTCTATTATCACATCGCCCTTACCAAGCAGCCCCTTAAGTTCATCTATAACGCCGTCTACGACCTTTCCAGCCGAAACCATGACCCAGACCACCTTGGGAGACGGCAGAGCCGCTACCAGTTCCTTAAGGCTCGCAACGCCTCCGATACCGTAGCCCTTGGCCTCTTCAATATTCTCCGGGTGATGATCAAGCCCGATGACCTTATGCCCACCCTCGGTGAGCCTTCTGGCCATATTCATCCCCATCTTTCCTAAGCCTACCATTGCTATATGCATTCGTCTTCCCCCGTGGCTTTTAACAGAGCCGCGCAAATAGGCGCAGACACAAAAACCCTTTTAAAGATTAGCCTCAAGCAGTCTGCATAACTCCTTCAGACTCGCAGCCTTTACACTTGCAAGCTCTATATGCATAACCGCCCTGCCGTTTAAGTCCAATGCTGCCATGTCTCCCATTGCCTGCGAGTACTCAAGATCCCAAAAGGTATACGGCTTACCTGGAATCTCTACGTCATCGCTCCTTGCCCCTCGTGCGTGAGTAATAATTATAAAGGCCGCCTTGCCGCCCCCGCCCTTATGCAGCTGGCCTGTGGAGTGCAGATACCGCGGGCCATAACCAAACTGCGTAGCTACGGCGCATTTTTCACCAACTACCTTCCTGATCTGAGCAAGTGGGCCTTGCATCATCTTATCGGCAGGGTCAAAGTAGGGCAGAATCCCCAGATAAAAACCTTTATTAATAAGGCCTGAAAACCCACCTATCGCAGCCTCCAGGTCGCTGCATTTGCCAAGTCTACTACTGGTATGGACGCCAAAGCTCAGGGTAAAGCCCTTTCCCGGTAGGCCTTCGGCCTTTGGGCCGCTACCGCCGCCACTGCCCATCTTCTCCAGACAGGCCTTTGCCATTAGCTTGGCCTCTTCGACATTTGGTTGATCAAATGGATTTATTTCGAGAGCTGCACCAGCTGCGGCCGTTGCTACTTCCCATCTAAAAAACTCACCGCCAAGCTCATAAATATCATCCAGCTCTATCTCTATTACCGGCTGGCCGGCTTCTCTAAGGGCATCTACCAGAAACCGCTCGGACTGCGAACTCTTCAGATACGAGTAGACAAAGACCCTGTCGTCGCCATACTCAGGCGTACTTGCAACATCCTTTGAATCAGGCACGGCCTCCCCTGTTATCGGCACTATCCCCTTGCCTTCCTTACCAGTGCTCTCTGCTATGAGCTGCTCTATCCAGAGCCCAAAGCTCTCCAACCCCTCTGAGCCGATAAAGGTGACTTTATCCCGCCCCTTCAGAGCCAGTGCCCCAAGGGCCACTCCGAGCTGAACAGATGGGTTTTCCTTCTCGTCACCCGCAACCGTCGAGGCCTCGACCATACGCGTTATAGACTGAAATAACCTTTTCAGGTCTATCCCCAGAAGGGCCGCCGGAACAAGGCCGAAATAAGACAGAACAGAATAACGCCCTCCAATATCGGAGCGGTTAAGAAATACCCTTCTAAAGCCCTTCTCTTTCGAGAGCTCGGCCAGATAAGAACCCGGGTCTGTTATGCTAATGAAGTTATCACCGGCGCCAGCGCCCTTGACCTTATATACAATATCGTGAAAATATTCGAAAAAACTGAGAGGTTCAACTGTGGTACCGGATTTGCTTGCTACGATAAAAAGGGTCTTTGCAGGGTCTATATCCTCGACGATCCGCTTGATAGCGGCAGGGTCGGTAGAGTCAAGTACTATTAATTCAGGGTAACCAGCGGCAGCACCAAAGGTCTCAGAAAGGACAATCGGAGCAAGGCTCGAGCCTCCCATTCCAAGCAGGACAACATTTGCAAAGCCCGCCTCCTTTACCTCAGAGGCAAAGGCATCAAGCTCGCCTATCACCTTATACATCTCAGCTGGTACGTCATACCAGCCAAGGGCATTCGGTATCATAGCCACGGCCTCTGAGGTATCACTCCAGAGCAACGGGTCTTTTCCAGCTAAACGTCTGGAAAAGCCCTTTGCCTCAAACTCGTCCAAGAGCAGTTCGTAACTACCCAAGTAATCACCAAGTGAGAGCCGTAATCTTGCATTAAGCCATTTTAGACTACCTGTATCGGTCATAATATCCAGAGGTTAGCTGCATTTACGGGATATGTCAAGTGGTGGAGACACCGGCCTTGGCATATACCTTAGTTGCCTTACCGACAATATTACCGACTGTAAAGCCATACTTCTCCATAAGTATCTTATACGGGGCACTGGCACCGAAACCTTCTACGCCAATGACCGCACCGTCAAGCCCTACGTATTTATGCCATCCCTGCGCGGAACCAGCCTCGATTGCGACCCTAGCCCTTACGTTCGGTGGCAGCACGGCATCACGATAATCAGCATCTTGGGCCTCAAAGAACTCTACACACGGCATGCTAACAACGCGCGTTGCCACTCCCTGCTCCGTAAGTTTATCATACGCGCCGATAGCAAGCTCTACCTCAGAGCCGCTGGCGATAAGGATCAACCGGGGGCTGCCGCCATTTAGATTCTCAGGTGTCTCTGCTATAACGTAGCCGCCACGTGCAAGATCCCCTGCGCTGGAACTGCCGTATTTTGCCCTATCCGCAATAGATAACTTCTGACGCGTTAGGATCAGGGCCGTTGGAGTACCCTTTGCCTTAAGGGCCGCCCTCCATGCCTCGCTCGTCTCAGGGCCGTCGCACGGCCTTATGACGTTAAGGTTCGGAATCGCCCGCAGAGATGCCAGATGCTCGACCGGCTGATGCGTCGGGCCGTCCTCGCCAAGCCCTATAGAATCGTGAGTAAATACATATATTACCTGCATACCAGACAATGCCGCCATGCGTATCGCACCCCTCATATAATCTGAAAAAACTAGAAAAGTCCCGCCGTACGGAATTATCATCCCACCCGAGGCCATACCATTCATCACAGCACCCATTGCATGCTCACGCACACCAAAGTGCATATTACGTCCGTTCTCGCCCGGCATAAGATCGCCAAGCCCCTTCATATAAGTATTATTAGACGGCGAAAGATCAGCAGAGCCGCCAATCAAGACAGGAATATCCTCAGCTATCGCATTAAGGACATTACCAGAGGCACTCCTTGTTGCCACGCCGCCGTCTTCCGGCTTATACTCGGGCAGAGCATCTTCCCACTTATCCGAGTTATTACCGCTAAGCCTTGCCTCAAGCTCCGCAGCCAGCTCCGGATGCTCCTTTGCATAACCCTCAAAGCTCTTCTGCCACTGCACCTCAAGGGCCGCACCCGTTTTGCAGCTTGCCATAAAGACCGCGCGAGCCTGGTCCGGCACATAAAATCTCGGCTCTACAGGCCAGCCCAATTTTTCTTTGGCAGCCGTCATCTCATCAGTACCAAGCGGAGAGCCGTGCACCCCTGCTGTATCTTGCTTATTAGGGCTGCCAAAGCCAATATTGGTCCTTGCTATAATAATAGACGGCTTTTTGGTCTCGGCCTTTGCCGCCTCAATAGCCGCGGATACTGCCTCTACGTCATTACCATCAATCTTCTGTACGTGCCACTTGAGCGCATCAAAACGCTTCGCAACATCTTCAGTAAAGGCAACCGAGGTCGGCCCTTCTATTGTTATCTTATTGTCCGAATAAAGGCAGATCACCTTACCAAGCTCCAGATGCCCTGCCATCGAGGCCGCCTCATTCGAGATGCCCTCCATCATATCTCCGTCACCGCTTATTGCATAGACGTTATAATCAAAGAGCGTAAAACCGGGCTTATTATAACGGTCGGCGAGGTAGCGTTCGGTAATCGCCATACCAACGGCATTGGCAAAGCCCTGACCAAGCGGGCCGGTCGTCGTCTCTATTCCGCGGTCTAGATCATACTCGGGATGACCCGGCGTGTGACTGCCCCACTGCCTGAAGTTCTTAAGTTCTTCAATCGGCATATCATAGCCGGCCAGATGCAGGAGCGAATAAAGCAACATCGAGCCGTGCCCGGCAGAGAGCACAAAACGATCTCTGTTGGCAAATCTGGAGTTTTTCGGATTATGCCTCAGATGCCTTGTCCAGAGCGTATAGGCCATAGGGGCATCCCCCATCGGCATCCCGGGATGACCGGAGTTTGCCTTTTCTACGCCGTCGACTGCAAGAAAACGCAGGGTATTTATACAGAGGTCATCCAGTTCTTTACTCTTATTAACGTTTGTCATCTTTAGGATCAAAGCTCCTTTTTATTTTAATTGTAGTCTCGAAATCACAGTAATGCAGGTCGGGTTAGATACCTGAATTTTATAGATAGACCTTAACACAAAACAAGGCCGATGTCCGCTGGCTACAAGATGTTTTTTAATTATTTCTTGAGTTGGCCTCGCCCGTCGGGCCGACCGTCAGGAACAATAACTCCGCCGGACATTATGACCTTAAAGGCGTCCTCTACCGTCATATCAAGTGCGGTAACCTCGTCGCTAGGTACGGCCAGATAGAAACCCGAAGTAGGGTTAGGGGTCGTTGGCAGAAAGACATTTATAAGATCTTCATCGACCTTTGCCTGCACCTCGCCCCGAGTCTTACTCGTTACAAAAGCTACTGCATACGTCCCCTTACGAGGGAACTCAATCAAAACGACCTTTCTAAAGCCATCGGCGTCCTTCGAAAAGAAGGTCGAAATAAACTGCTTTGAACTCTTATAGATCGTCCGTAGCAGCGGTATCCAATCTAGCAACCACTCGCCAAAAGATACAAGCTTCTTACCAAGAAAATTGGTCGCTACCATACCGACCAGGAATATTCCAACAACCGTCATCAAGAGCCCTATCCCGGGCACATGAAACGGCATATAAGTATCCGGCCTTGCAACCTTTGGCAAAAGCAAGATAAGCGAATCCATAAAGTTAACTATGGTTATAAATACATAAAACGATATATATAGCGGTAGGACTATAATCAGTCCCGTTACAAAGTATCTCTTTATAATCTTCAAAGCACCCCTTCCCTTGGCAACTGAGTTGCAGTAAGCTCATCATGTAGATATTGTATTAATTAGCTAAATTTATTCAAACAATATATCTTAAAAATCTTTCGGTGCGTCCCCGCCCTGAAAGCAAAGACGCAACCCTAAAGGGTCACCCTACGTGAAAGCACCTAAACACAAATACTAAATAAAAGACAAATACAGATCCTGAATCAAGTTCAGGATGACAAATATTGTAGTTACCAACCGTACCCGACTCAACACATAAATACAAAATTCAATAGCTTTTCTGTCATTGCGAGCGAAGGAGCTTAGCTCCGTAGCAAAGCAATCTCGTCTTTTTCAAAGCCCCCTCAATTCCCCTTTGCAAAAGGGGGAAGTAAAAAACTGCCTGTTAGCCTTTGCGGCAAAGCCGCTTTGCTCTCCGCAGGAGCGCAGCATCGGTTGCACCGAAGGCAAAGTCCATCAAGATAATTTTTCCATATTAAAAGCTAAATCCATCAACCTGACTTTTGCCGTGCGCAGCACCCACCTGCGGTGGTGTTAGCATTAAACACCCTACTTGTCATGCTGAATTTAGTTCAGCATCTGTTCTGTTTTCAGAGTATGGACAAAAAACAGATACTGAATCAAGTTCAGGATGACATTTTTGTGGTTTTCTGCCGTGCACTCTTGCGGAGAGCACCCACATACGTAGGCACAAAGCGGCTTCGCCGCAAAAACAAAACCTGATCTTCCCCCGCTTTAGTAGACACAGAGTTAAGCTACTTTTCGCTGTTCTTCAAATGCGAGAGGCGATTTGTAGCCGAGAGTAGAATGTTTTCTCTGTCTGTTATAAAAGACCTCTATGTAATCAAATATCTTGCTTCTGGCCTCGGCTCTTGACC
>JAJRSM010000005.1 GCA_024278765.1 Deltaproteobacteria bacterium
CCTGCCTCAACCTCCTTCAAGATACCAACGATCTGCGTCTCTGTATATCGCGACTTCTTCATAATATGTCCTCCTTTCTGATTAATCAGTATAACGGAGAACTCTATTTATTGATGGTACTATTATACGGGATGGTTACACTGTAACTTACTATATTGCGCTAAAGATAATGATATATCGACCGATAAGAATATATTGAAGGCTTTAAATCTTATAAGTAAAGAGGGCTGTTTTTATAGAATTTACAGTATTTTGATCGTCTGAGATGATTTCAAGCTATCCCGTGTTTTTTTATATTCTTTGTTTTTTTTGCTTACAGCATGAGTGGGGAGATTATGAATCTGCAATCAGTTAAAGTAAAACTTGCGGGAAGCTATCTTATATTGTTTTTATTATTTATTGTGCAACTACCCATCGTATACCTCCTTGTTACAGGCATGACGGATAAGTACCTCCAGGTAGATACCGCAGGTGAGATCCGTAAAAGTGCGGTTGATATCGCTTATGCGCTGAACCTCTCGGTTATGAACGGTGAGAAGAATATGAAGGGCGTATTCGAGACAAAAAGATCTGAATTTCATGAATTGATCGAGGAGATTAAGGACGGCTCCGAGCGGCTGGTCGCTGTAAAAGACCCTGACACGCTGGAGAAACTCGGCTATATCGAGGAAGGGTGGCAGTTTATGGACGGCTTCCTTGACGAGATCATGGTAAACGGCAATAAGATGCGTTCCATGATAAACAAGGTAGATAAGACTATTCAGGCCTATATAGAGAAGATAGACGAAGTAAAGGGCTCTATTGAGGGCCTAGAGCAGAGTTCCGAGACGGCTGTTATGCAAGAGATGTTATGGGTGCAGAAGCTCAGGGCCGTACAGCTCGGTTACCTTGTAGGCAGCTATATAGTGGCTTATGACGATGAGGCTAACGCTATAGTTGAGAATTTAATGGTTATCAGCGAGGAGCTGATCGTAACCACAGAAGAGCTCAAGACCTACGGCGAAGCCTTTGGCGCAGAGGGTGTCGTCTTGCTGAACAAGCTGAGTGTAGTCGGGGAGATGGATGAACTGATCATGGACACGGTACTTGGTACGGTAGAGACAAAAGACCTCTTTTCTACAGGGCTTTCCAAGCTCGGCACGACCTATACCCCTAAGATAGTGGACGCCGCCAACGAGCTGACCGGGCAGATAGTGAGTAATGCAAAGGCGGAGGCAAGAAGGAGCATATTAATACTTGCCTTAAGTATCTTCATAACGGCCATGGTGATCGTTTTCTTTATGTACCGTATGTTCCATACGGTAATAAACCCCATCATTCGCATCAAGGAAATAGTCGGCAATTTTTCTCGCGGCGATCTTACCAGAAGGGTTGACTTGACCGGTAAAAAAGAAAAGCGCGATGAGATATCCAGCCTGACCAGGAACGTAAATAATATGGCCGAGCAGATGTCTCAGATGATAGGCAGCATAGGTACGACTTCAAGGCTTCTGGGCTCTTCGGCCAGGCACATGTCCGAGGCCTCTTCAGAGATAGCAGAGGGAACCGAGGCGCAGTGCAAAGAGGTTTGCACTGTGCGTACCGCCATGGAGGAGATGAGTTCTACCATAATGGAGACTGCGATGAACTCACAGAAGGCCAATGATGCGGCAAGCGAGGCGCATAATATCGCTCTGGAGGGCAGTGATGTCATAAAGCAGGGTATTGAGGGTATGAAAGGGATAACAAGTTCCGCCTCCGAAGCCGCCGAGTACGTAAAGGACCTTGAGAAACAGGCCAATGATATCAACTCTATTATAGAGGTTATAAGCGATATAGCCGATCAGACCAATCTGCTTGCCCTTAACGCGGCCATTGAGGCCGCAAGGGCCGGCGAGCATGGGCGCGGATTCGCGGTCGTGGCCGACGAGGTAAGACATCTCGCTGAAAAAACAGGTAAGGCGACCGTTGAGATAGACAGGATGATAAAGTCTATAGGCATTGGGACCGAGAAGGCTGTGGCCTCCATGAAGGATAACTCCGATCAGGTGGAAGAGGCCGTGAGCTTCGCAAACGAGGCGGATGTGGCTTTAAACCGTATAGTAAAGAGTGTAGGGGATACTAAGAGTTCGATAACCCAGATAGCGACAGCTTCCGAAGAGCAGAGCTTGACGGGCGAAGAGGTCGTTCGGAACATGGAAAATATATCGGATGTGGCAAATGCCAATGTCTCAACTACAGAAGACGTTAAGCAGAGCAGTGAAGAGTTGGCTCGTCTTGCGAGCGAATTGGAAGAGATGGTGTCCCGTTTTATAATAAAGACTCCTGAAGAGATAGGGGCGGAAACAGGTGAAGAAGAGGACGTAATGTTGAAGACGGTAGAAGAAGCGTCAATAGAAGACGGCAAGGTTGTTCGCGACGGTCTCAAGACTGTTGCGACGGAAGAAACAGGAACATAGGCATGGTGAGACTGTCACAGGAGAGGTCTCAATGCAGTCAACCAGTATCCTTTTGCAACAAAGAAATCGGTTGTGCGTATATCTCTGTTAAAGGCCTTAAAAAACAATAAGGAGGTCACTATGGCCAGGAAGTACAGCATTACATTCTTATTATTGGTACTTTTCATCTGTACTGTTGCCGGCACGGCAAATGCCGGTTCAAGTTTGCAAGATCAGATAGATGAACTGAAAGAACGATTGGAGGTAAACGAAGCAAGACTTGATGAGGGGGAGTTCAACCTGGATAGTTTAATGGAAATAGGCGGCTATGCTGATATGGGATACATGGCCACGGACAAGGCAGGAGAGAATAACAAATTCAGAGTGCATAGCCTTAACCTCCAGTTCAAGAAGCAGGTAAGCGATACCTGGAGTTTCTTTTCGGAGATAGAGTTTGAGGATGCGCCGATTATCGAGATTAGTGAGGGCAAAGATGACGGTAAGATCGCTATCGAGTCACTGGTGATACAGGCCGCCGTAAATCAGCAGCTTATCTTTCGTGCCGGACGCTACCTTACGCCTGCCGGCATTTGGAACGTGGATCATTACTCTCCTTTCGTCGCAACGATGGCTGTACCCGAGCATATAAAAAAGATATTCCCCAATGTTGTGGACGGCCTGCAGGTATTCGGCAGTCAGGATGTCGGTAATACGCTTGTATCTTATGCCGTCTATGCAGGTAACGGTATTGACGAGCCGGGCAACAGCGATAGCAACGAGAACAAGGCTGTTGGAACGCGCGTCAAATTCACTTTCCACTCGCTCAACGGCCTTGAGCTTGGATTATCCGGCTTTACGGGAAAAGACAAGCAGACAGCCACGCAGAAATATGACAGGGATAGCCTCGGGGCCGATGTCAAATTCCATTTAAATAAGTTCAAGTTCCAGGGCGAGTATGCCAGGGCCTCCATAGACGACCAGATATCTCCGAGTGCGATAGACTTTGATAGGACAGGTTTTTACGGACAGCTTATATACGATATAAAAGAGAAGGTATCGCTAGTCTACAGATACGACTGGTACGAGGCAAATGACACCGACAGTACCAGCAAGCTCAGGACAAATACCGTCGCTTTAAATTATCACTTCACTCCATCGGTAGTAGGCAAGCTGGAAAATCACTGGAGAGATCCGTCAAGTGGTGCAAACTATAATCAGATTACAGCTTCTGTCTCAATATACTTTGGCAAAATAGGCCAGTAATAAAAAGGGGGTATGGTAATGAAACGTCTGGTCTTTATATTTGTCTTAGTGTTTTTTATCGCAGGTGTCCCATTTTATGTAGATAAGGTGAATGCCGAATCAGTAGCCATTATAGTTAATAAAGGTAACCCTGTAAGCGAGATGAAGATTTTGGATATAAAAAAGATATACCAGGATCAGATGACAAGCTGGCCTGGTGGAGGGAAAATAACCGCATATAATCTGCCGGTAGATAACTCAACGAGGGTTTTGTTTTCGAGGAGTGTCTTACAGAAATCTGCGGAGCAGGCCGAAAAAGAACTGGCCAACAAGATGATAACTAATACGGCAAAGAACCCTCCGGTCACACTGAAGAGCAATATTCTTGTGATCTTTAAGGTGAAAAAGGATAAGAATGCAATCGGCTATGTCCCGTTATCAGTGGCCGAGAAGAAGTCAAATGTGGTCAAGATCCTATTTAAAGTAGATTAAGCCTTGCCCGGCTTTTTAAAAGAACTGTTTGCCTGAGATATGGAGCGGCTTTTATTAAGAAGAGAAAATATTGAAGATTATCTTGTTTGGAAGGTCTGTTTTAGTCGAGCCGTTTTAGGTGGCTTGGTATTTGCTCAGGTGGTTTTGATCTATCTGAGTTGGATTGTCCGGATATAAAGGTTTTCTTTCTCCCCGCAGACGGGATTGGTTTTTAGTAAAAGATTACACAGGAGACAAAATACCGTCCCGTCTGCACCTCCTTTTCTTTCGGCCTGATTTTCCGGACTTTTATCTCGAACCTTTACTCCGGACTTTTTTAAGTGACAAGCGCAAGTTTGATGGCAGGGTTTTATATGTACTGGGTTACGGCGATAAACCGTAGCTGTGGTTTGGTCTGTCTTTATTTGGGGTTCGTGTTTTTGGGTTCTGGTGTTTATTGCCTGTCTTTTATCTGAGCGTTACTTTGGCAGGGTGCTGCGTGATGGAGTGGTCTTTTGCCGGCATTGTCTCTTTTATGAGTTCGAGTCGGCCCTGTTCTTTTAGTTTGTTGTATATGCGTACCCATGCGCAGTCGTTATCCGGAAAGACCTCGCATTTGCCGCTGTCCACTCCGCCGCAGGGGCCATTTAAGAGGCTCTTCGGGCAATCGGTATGCGGGCAAATACCAGCGGTATATTCCAGTACGCAGTTGCCGCAGAGCGAGCAGCCTTGAAAGAATCTGCCAACACGCTCGACCGAGGCGAGAAACAGGCTGTCCAGCGCAGGAAGCACGGGCTGGTTGGTGCTGGCGTTATCGGTAACGGTCTTGACACCTGCTCCGCAGGAAAGGACAAGTATTGCATCGGCCTCTGCAATTGCGGTGTTCTGGCGAAACTCACGCCTTACTATCTGGTTGTAGCAGGTCTCATCGATCAGCGAGGTCCCTGTTACAGTATAGCCGTTGGCTACCAGTATTTTGCTTGTCTCTTTAAGCTCAGGTGTGCCGCCGGTCTTGCATTGCTCGGCGCAGGTATTGCAGCCAAAGAGATGTATTTTTTTGGCACCTGTACGTTCAATGCTCTTGAGTATATCGGCTGGATCTTTTTTCTTTGTTATTATCATAGGTTATGGGTTGAGTCCGATTCAGATCTGTTCTTATTGCTAGGCCCCTTGGGTTTCTATGCCTCTTGTGCCTTGGTCTCGTGCATTCTTTCTGCCGAGTCCACGGTGTTGACAAGCAGCATGGCAATGGTCATAGGTCCTACCCCCCCTGGAACAGGAGTTATGTGGCCAGCGTTGAAGCAAGCTTTTTCAAAGTCGACATCGCCAACAAGGCCCTGTCCTTCTACTCTATTTATACCGACATCTATTACAACCGCACCAAGTTTTATCCAGTCACCTTTGATCATCTCCGGGACGCCAACGGCGGCTATTACCACGTCGGCCATGCGTACTGCGTGTTCGAGATCTCTTGTGCGTGAGTGGCAGATGGTGACGGTTGCGTGTTTGGCAAGCAGCATCAGGGCAATCGGTTTGCCGACTATATTTGAACGGCCGACGACGAGTGCCTCCTTACCTTTAAGGTCAACGCCTGTGGTCTCGATAAGCTTCATTATGCCGCGCGGAGTGCAGGGCTCAAAGACCGGGTTGCCTGTTATAAGCCGTCCGACGTTGAAGGGGTGAAAGCCGTCTACGTCTTTGTTAGGCGAGATAGCCTCAAGGATGCTTTGTTCGTCTATATGGTCTGGCAAGGGCAACTGCACCAGTATGCCGTGGATCTCATGGTCTGCGTTGAGCTCTTTGATTAGTTCAAGCAGTTGTGCCTGAGTGGTATCTTTGTCTAGCGTATGTTGAACGCTCTTTATTCCGGCCTTTTCGCAGGCACGTCCTTTGTTTCTGACATAGACCTCACTGGCAGGATCTTCGCCGACCAGTACTACGGCCAGCCCCGGCACAGTGCCTTTGGCACTAAGTTCTTCTACTCTTGTCTTTAGTTCTTCTCTCAGCTTGAGGGCTATGCCCTTTCCATCTATTATATTTGCCATAATCATATTATTATACGTTAGAGATAGGTGCTTTGTAAAGAGTTTTAGATAGGCGTATTTATAGAAGGCCGAGTATGGTGAGTTATAATAATTTGGCCTTGACAGACTCTGATTTGCTTTATATCATTAATATCTAAGGTATTTTAAAGGAGGTCGTGCATGGCGTTTTGGGATAGGGTAAGTGCAGAGCTTATAAAGGCCGCAGCCGAGGGCTGGGAGGCCGTTAAAGCCGGAACAAAGGTCGCTGCCGAGAAGAGCGAAGAGGTCGCAAAGACCGGCAAGTTACGTTACAAGTCACATACGGTCCATAAGAAGGCCGATAAACTCTTTGGCCAGCTCGGTGGAATTGTCTATGATATGGCAGAGCCCCCCTTTGAAAATCCGCTCTTGCGTGCTGATGTGCAAAGGCTTTTAGAGGATATAAAACAGGTCGAGCAAGAGGCAACTTCTATTGATGAGGAAGTCGAGAGGGTAAAGAAGAGTGCCTCTTCCGATGCCTCTGATGTGCCTTATTATTATGAAACAAAGTCTGATGCCAAGAATGAGGGTAATGCGGATGAGAGTAGTGATGATGAAGACGGCGGCGATCAGGGTGATGGTGAAGATGTAAGTGAGCATGCCTGCTACTCTGATTGCTCGGGGCCGTGCCAGTGCACAGACCATACCGTCGTAAACTCAGATCTGCCTGAGGATGACGGTGTAGTCGAGAGCCATGACTATAAGTGCCCGACCGATGATGACCCGGCCGGTGAACAAGGTGAACAATCGGATGGTGACGTCTGCCAGAGCGATGACGTGCTAGAGAGCTGTGAGGATAAAGCAGAGGAGTCTTCTTGCGAAGCCACGGAAAAGACGGCTGAGTCTGGTGATGAAGACCTGACCGGAGAAGAAATAGGGCAGGAGTCTTCTGAGGGCGATGCTGGCGACGAGGCTGCTAAAGATAGTGACGAAGCTAAAGATAGTGATAATGACAAAGAGGGCTCTGAGGAGACCAAGAAGTAGTCTCTTTTTATTGCAGGGCCGTGCTGGTGCAGGTTATGTTTTGTTTATGAGGTGGTCGGTTCTTTTGATATTGTTTTCAGGTGTTGTATTTATAGGTAAAGTCCTTTAAGCAGGGGCAGCGTCGTTGGCGATAGAACCTGCGGGCTGTCCCTTTTTTAAGTTTTTGTGGCTTTCTCCGATATATTAACTGGCATATTCTCGCAGACATGGAGGCCTTATTAAATGGAGAGTATCCCGCTACTAAAAGATATGATAATACTGCTTGGCATCTCGGTGCCTCTCAGTATTGTGCTTACGCGTGTTGGACTGCCGACGATAGTTGGTTTTCTTCTGACAGGCGTTATTATTGGCCCGTTCGGCTTTGGTCTGGTGGCAGAGGTCCATAAGATCGAGGTCCTGGCCGAGATCGGCGTCGTGCTCCTGCTCTTTACAATCGGGCTTGAGTTTAAGGTCAGCAGGATGCTCAAGATAAAGCGCGAGGCTATGCTTGGCGGCGGGCTTCAGCTCGCCCTTACAGGCCTGCTTGTGCTCGGGCTTACTACCTATATGGGGCTTGGCTTTAATCTGGCCCTGACCCTTGCCTTTATAGTCTCGATATCTTCCTCTGTAATAGTCCTTAAGCTTCTTGGCGATAAGGGGTTATTAAAGTCCGCTCATGGTAACCTCTCGGTTGGGATTCTGCTCTTTCAGGATATCTGTGTCATTGTTATGGTGATGGTCGTGCAGAGCTTTAGCGAGGGTGCCGGGATCGACGGGTTGGCACTCGTAAAGAAGCTGGGCGTAGCAATGGTAGTGGTGTTGGCTATAGTAGTGAGCTCGGCATATATCGTGCCCAGGCTCTTCCATCAGATCGTAAAACTCAGAAACCGCGAGATCTTTATTCTCGCCGTTGTTCTGCTCTGCATGGGCACTGCCTGGGTGACTTCTCTGGTCGGGCTCTCTCTGGCGATAGGGGCATTTATAGCGGGGCTAGTCGTCTCCGAGTCCGAGTATTCTCATCAGATAGTCGCAGATGTTCTGCCGTTCAGGGATATCTTTAGCTCGCTCTTTTTTGTTTCTATCGGAATGCTCCTTGATCTTTATTTCTTTAAGAACAACCTGCCGGTAATAGCCCTGATAGTCTTCAGCATTGTTCTTTTTAAGTCTTTGATCGTTATCCTTGTGGCGCAGATAATAAGATATCCGCTGCGCATGGCTATAATAGTCGGGCTTACGCTCGCCCAGATCGGTGAGTTTTCTTTTATCCTGATGAAGATGGGGGAGAAGTCCGGCGTTATCCCTAATGATATTTATCAGCTGGTGCTTGCCTCGACGATTGTAACGATGGCGCTTACGCCGTTCCTAATGCAGGGGGCCGTCCCCCTGGCGGCCTTTGTTGGGCGCGTCCTTGGTACAAGGGCTGTTAAGGGTAGCAGTGCTATAAAGTCCAGCTTAATAGACCACGTTATAGTCGTTGGTTACGGGCTGAACGGAAGAAACCTTGCCAATGTACTTAAAGAGACGGGCATCTCGCACCTTGTCCTTGATGTAAACTACGAGCGAAT
Source organism: Deltaproteobacteria bacterium (assembly GCA_024278765.1). Taxonomy (GTDB): domain Bacteria; phylum Desulfobacterota; class GWC2-55-46; order GWC2-55-46; family DRQE01; genus JAJRSM01. The sequence goes on from JAJRSM010000005.1 coordinate 8,722, forward strand.
AAAAAAGGCCAGAAATAATGGACATACGGCATTCTACGGCGAGGCCGGACATCCCGAGATACTAAAGATGCTGGGCGTGGAGAATGCAAAGATGATCGTCCTCGGCATATCGGATTCAGTAGCGACCAGAAAGGCCGTTAAGGCCGCAAAGGACCTTAACCCGCAGATATGTATAATAGTCAGAACCCGCTATATCGACGACCTGGAGGAGCTCTATGAACTTGGCGCAACCCAGGTCATCCCGGAAGAGTTCGAGACCTCGGTCGAGATATTTGCAAGGGTCTTAAAGGAGTACCGCATTCCGGGCAATATCATACAGAACCAGATAGATCTGGTCAGGCACGAGGGGTACGCGATGTTCAGGGGGCATTCTATGGATATCGACCAGCTCGCGCATCTGGAGCGAATACTGGAGACGAGTGTTATGGATACCTTTTTTGTAGAGGAAGGTAGCGGCATTGCCGGTAAGACGCTTGCAGAGCTGGATATAAGACGTAAGACAGGTGGGGCGACCGTGATGGCACTGATTAGAAAAGGCTCGGCAACGACCAACCCGAGAGGTGATTTCAAGGTGGAGGTCGGCGATATGATGGTAATACTTGGCAGCCATATGGACCTGAATAAAGCCATGAAGATACTAAAGTCAGAGGGTGCGTCACCTGCGGCTACTGCGCAGAGCACAGCCCCTTCGGGGCAAGACCTTGCGTAAGTAATGAAATCAGTTAATGAATTTGCCGTGCGCAGCACCTGCGGCGGGGCACTCACATGCGTGAGGGCAACCCAGATGCGTGGGGGCATAGCGGCTTTGCCGCAAAGAACAAACCGTTTTGTTGTATTTGCCTGTACAAAGATAGATCTTGAACTGAATTCAGCATGATATGTAATTTAATACTCTATAATTATAAAATTTGTCACCCTGTACTTGTTTCAGGATCTATTTTTTATCTTTTTTATCCCCCTTTGTAAAAGGGGGTCTGAGGGGGATTTCAAGTAAGCAGGTGGCTCAAGCTACCCACTTACTGAGGCGGTTGCACCGGAGGCAGGGTTATGCTCAGGCAGTACTAATTTTAATATTTTTGTCATTGCGAGGAGCAACGCTACGAAGCAATCTGGTTTTAAGTAAAACAGGAGATGGCTATGGGTGATTTAGATTTTTTAAAGCAAAGAACCTTTGAATTTGATGGGTGGACTTTAGATATCTTGAAAATTGTAATTGAGTTGGGTGAAAAAGATTTTAGTTTTGGTGAAATTTATGCCTTTGAATCTTCCCTTAAAGAAAAACATCCTTTAAATAATAACATTCAAGCTCAAATTAGAAAGCAGTTGCAGAAACTGAGAAAAGAAGGGATTCTGGAGTTTTATGAAAGAGGGCATTATGGTGTGATTTATGGATAATAAGATGAATAAATTGTCCTCTGTATGTTTCGGCGCGTCCCCGCCCCGAAACTGTAGAGTACTTTATAAATTACTCTACAGAGTCGTTTTGGAAATGTAAGGAAGGCCCTCGGATCTTATCCGAGGGCCTTCCTTGATTCTATGTTTTTTTACCGGCGCTAGGCAATCTTAAAGTCATCGCCTGCGTATTGGATATTTGCCTGGTCTTCGCAGCGAGGCGGGCTTACCGCATGCACTCCCTGACACTTTGGGCACTGACCGACAAAGTTTACGAGAGTAAAGGCCTCTCCGCAGCCCTGACATTTGGTATCAAGCCCTCCGTTCGGTATCGGTGTCTTTGAGATGGCTCCGTCATGTGCCTGTAGGACGAACTCCACGAGCTCTCTTCCCTCTGACATCGGTCCTCCGGTGCCGTCTCCACAACCTGTTCCACAGTCGCTCATTGTATATATCCTCCTTAGATTTGTTTTTTGATCTACGTGCTCACGGCGTTATGGCTAAAACCACCAGTGGCAGTAACCTAGTCTCGCGATTGGATCTTCGGTCTTGCTATTGTTTTGAAAGATCTTTTATACTGCTAGGTAGAACGCGTGCGCGCTACGTGAGCCATATAGATACCATATATTATAGCTGAAAATCAACTACCTCAAGCCTTTATGGATACAGATATATTTAAAGTCCTTTAGGTGTGATCTTTACAGGTTGGCAGTTTCGGGTCTTTTATGGGGCTAGAAAAGCCACAAAAACCTTGACAAACGCCTTGATTTCCAATTTAATAGAAGGCTAACCGAAGGGGCCCGGGTAGCTCAGTCGGTAGAGCAGAGGACTGAAAATCCTCGTGTCGGCGGTTCGATTCCGTCCCCGGGCACCATAAAATAATAACACGATTATGGATACGTCAAGCCTCATATAACCTTATTATGTTAGCTCTTATGGAGATTGCGGCATGGCTCGAAAACTCCAAGCTCTTGATCAAGTAATCGACGTTAGCGGTTGGGTTTCTGAAGACAATGGTAGTCCATACCCTGAAGGGGCGCGTGCCAAGATAGCCTATATCTGCTCTAAGTCTGTAGTTGAAGAATATTCTTTTCTTATTCCTAATCATAGATACCTCTTTAAAGAATCTAACCCGAGATACCCTGAGCAATACTGGGTAGAGATTACTGCGTGTATAGTTGGAGAGTACATGGGTGTTGCTGTGCCGCCAGCTTTTGTTTCATATGATAGTATGAATAATAAATGCGGTGCTCTTATTGAATGGTTTTATGGTAGGCCAGATAAAGACCCTTATAGCCGTTACACCATGGGCGGTGATTTTATGACACGCATGATACGCCACTATGATAGAGGAAAAGGGAAGCAGCATAACTTTCGTACTATTGAGGCACTTTCACGTTCTTTGAGTAGAGTGTGTGCGCTTAAAGATGATTTTGTTTGTTATTGGGAAAGGATTTTTCTATTTGATGCTTTGATAGGTAATACAGATAGACATCAAGATAACTGGGGTGTGATTTGGTATAATAGAGAGGGATATCCTGATAGACCAGTTGCCAAGTTTTCTCCGGCATTTGATAATGGAACTGCTATGGGGCATGAGATTTTAAAGGCCCACATTCAAGGTCGAAGTGCAACAGAGGCGGAAGCGACCTCAAGCGGTGTTTTGTAGCCCAGACACTTTCTGGGCCTGTTGTTGATCAGTGATTCTACCCTTGCCACCTGCTCGTCCGTTATTTTAGCGAAGTC
>JAJRSM010000115.1 GCA_024278765.1 Deltaproteobacteria bacterium
ACTCTTGCCCTGAAACCTTAAATCCGTTATCCTGTCTCGTTCCGTAAGGCTAAGATGCCTGTATCCTTTTCCCATAACCACCCAGAGTACCAGCAAAAGGACAGTCCTGCCAGGTGTTGCACTTCCTCATTGAACCCGCGCCTACAAAAGACATATATTGAAATAAATCTTGTGGTGGACTCAGACGGTCTGTAAGACGAGTTATTTGTTTTTTTGCACCGCAGGGTGCTGCGCACAGCAGATTCATTAACTAAGATTTGCCTTTGCGGCGAAGCCGCTCTGCCTCCACGCATGTGGAGTACTGCGTACAGCATATTCATCAACTAAGATTAGTCTTTGCGGCGAAGCCGCTTTGCCTCCACGCATGTGGATTGCCCCACCGCAGGTGGCATAAAAAACGGGCTACTTTACGCCGACCCCACCCGGTCGACGTTAAAAAAGCAGCCCGTCTTTCTTCATACAACGAGATTAACCTGCTGGATAGTCCCAGGGGTAATATCGCCAGTTAGATCTGACTCGGAGAGATATATGCCGGTAGAGGCAATCTGCCCCTTAACGACGTTACTGGAGTCATTAATGCTAAAGAGTGTCTCAGCACTCTCTAAGTATATCGCACCTACGCCGGTATCCTTTAGCGAATATAGCGTATCGCTACCTTCATAATCTTTTGTCCAGACGACTAGCTTACTATAAACAGAATCCGCTGCATCTATCCAACCATTGCCATCCTCGTCAAAGGCCGATAGCTCCATAAAACCATTACCTGTGGAAGGACCGAAAAGCTCGCTACCGTTATTTATATAACCATCGCTGTTTTTATCAAAGGCAAGTATTCCGCTGCCGGGCGTTACAAATGATATGCTCTCGGTATCGCCGTCTGAATCCAGATCAAATAAGAACTTCTGATCAGTCAGGTCGGCTGCCCTGCCTGCAAAATTAATAACCAGAGGATCAACCAGGAGTACGTCTCCGGCGAGCATCGTCTCTTCTCTAACAGATAAGAACTCTCTACTCATCTCTAGGTTGAGGGTAAAGCCTATCTCACGACCATCTGCGGTCTTTACAACACCACGGCTGGCAAAAGATGTCTGCTCTACCTCGCGATAGAACTCGCGGCTTTGATACTCAATACCCCAGCCAACACGCTCTGGAATAGGCTCGCCATCAGGGCCTATCTGTGGGACTTGGCCGTCTGGGCCTGCCGGGCCTGCCTGATCAGTCGGGCCTAATGGGGCCTCGCCTGTTGCATGCTCACTTAAAGGGACTTCTATATTTTCGATCATATCCAGATCGTCTTTATCTTTATCACCATGCTTTTTGGTAGGGTCATAGACCTTTACCTTCTCGCCAGTTAGATGCTCGATCAGCGTCTTTAAGACATAGAGCTCATCACCGGGCTTGACAGGATCTTTAAACATCTTCTCGATCAGCTCTTTCTTTGCATTCATATTCTTCATCTGCGATAGAAATTTCTCTGCCTTAGCAGAGATACTCACCGAGTCAAAAGAAAGACCGAGCTCATTAATAAGCTCGTTACGGTCTACCTTCGGCGCAAACTCTCGCATACCTTCCAGCATAGAGACGCCCTCGCGCATAGCCGCTTCCATAGCATCGAAATCAGCGTCCTCGTCATCAACCCAAGCGCGAAAACTCTCTGTCTTTTCTTCTTCAATTAAAAGGGAATGACGGGAAATCATAGATATACTTGAGGAATCGATTATCATAAAAAGGCCTCCATGCACTATTAACGTAAAGAATAAGCATCCTTGCTTACACTTATTATATCGGCAGGACGGCACTAAAAATGAAGGTCTTTTTAAGTTGTTTTCAGAGGTCAGGGGCCTTGAAAAGAACGAAATAATTGTCAATATAGTGTATTTTATAGTAAAATTCTTTAATGGACCTCTTTGAAAAGATAGAAAAAAATACGCCTGCAAGGCCTTCTGCGTCGCCAACGTCTGCACCTTTGGCCGAACGTATGAGGCCTAGGACTCTAGCGGAGTTTACCGGCCAAAACCACCTACTTGGCAAAGGCCGGTTTCTAAGTCTTGCAGGGGCCGGCGGCAAACTGCCGTCACTGATATTATGGGGCCCTCCGGGCTGTGGTAAGACCACGCTCGCTGGCATAATCGCACGCAGCGGCGAGGCAGAATTCATTGCATTTTCTGCTGTCTTATCAGGGGTAAAAGAGATACGAGAGGTAGTAAAAAAAGCCGGGCATAATCTTACGCTTGGCAAACGAACCCTGCTCTTCGTAGACGAGATACACCGCTTTAATAAGGCTCAGCAAGATGCCTTCCTCCATAGCGTCGAGGACGGTACGATAACACTTATCGGAGCGACGACCGAGAACCCGTCCTTTGAAGTCAATGCACCGCTCTTATCACGCTGCAAGGTCCTTACTCTTACACCCCTTGGCCAAGACGAGATAAAAGGCCTGCTGACTAGAGCCCTTGCCGACAAAGACCGTGGTCTTGGGAAAGAAGGCCTTACAATCGATGATGAGGCCCTAGACTTTATAGCTGGTTTCGCTAGCGGAGACGGCAGAGAGGCACTCAACACACTGGAATACTCGGCGATAATAGCGCAGGCAACAACCAATAACACGGCGAATATCACCATAGAGACCGCATGCGAGGCACTACAAAAAAAGGCCATCAGGTACGACAAGGACGGAGAAGAGCACTATAACGTCGTCTCGGCCTTTATTAAAAGCATGCGTGGCAGCTCGGTAGACGCCGCCCTATACTGGCTGGCCCGTATGATAGAGGGCGGTGAAGACCCGCTCTTTATCGCCCGTCGTATGGTCGTCTTTGCCAGCGAAGATATCGGCATGGCAGACTCTCAGGCACTGGTCATAGCGAACTCTGTTAAAGATGCCGTGGCCTTTATCGGTATGCCCGAGGGCTGGATAAACCTCGCCCACGGCGTGGCCTATCTGGCCAGTGCCCCCAAGTCCAATGCGTCTTATACGGCATATAAAGAGGCGAAAAAAGACGTAGTTGAAAAGGGCACACTAGGCATCCCAATGCACCTGCGTAACGCCCCTACCAAGCTAATGAAAGAGATGGGTTATTCCAAAGGCTATAAATATCCGCATAACTTTAAAGACGCAAAGGTCGCGCAGGATTACCTGCCGGAAGAACTAAAGGACAGAAAATATTATAGGCCGCCAATAAAAAACAAAGAAACAAACGAAAATAATTAACGGAGGAAAAGATCATGAAGAGAATAGCCCTTACCGCAATCGGACGTGACCGCCCCGGCATAGTAGCGAGCGTTACCAAAGCACTCTTTGACCACTCCTGCAATATAGAAGACTCCAGCATGACTATCCTTCAAGACGAGTTCTCGATGATCCTCATTACAAAGACCCCGGCAGATACCGACCTTGAGACGCTGCAATACGACCTGAAGGTAGCCGGCGCAAAGGTGGGACTCACCATAAATCTAAAAGAGATGGCCGAAGAACCCGAAGGCGTGGCCTTAGCAGCCACCCATATTCTGAGCGTATCGGGTGCGGACAAGGCGGGAATTATCTATCGCACCACCGAGCTGCTGGCGCAGTGGGAGGTCAATATAACCGACCTATCGACCAAGATACTACGCATTAATGATCAAGACGTATATATTATGATGATGGAGGTCTTCCTGCCAATCGGCCTTGACGGCGCGACCTTTAGCGAGCGACTCGACACACTGGCAAAAGCCCTTGGCGTTGAGATATCGCTAAAAGAGATCGAACGCTACGAGCAGTTATAGATCAGCCATGGCAGTTAGAAAAGTTATCCTATACCCCGACTCGGCCCTGCGTGAGATATCAGCAGAGGTCGAGGCCTTTGGCAAAGCCCGTACTGGTAACGGTGCTACCATCGACGCTCGATTAAAGAGCGATATCGCAGACCTCATAGATACCCTGCGCTATAACCCGGGTGTGGCCATAGCGGCACCGCAGATAGGGATAAAAAAACGCATAATCGCCCTTGATATCACCGCAAAATCCGCAAAAGACACGGGCCACGGCCTTTCAGTCCTGATAAACCCGGTCATTACCGAGACGAGCCAGAATAAGACCGTCCGGGAGGGCTGCCTGTCTATTCCTGATTATCTGACAAACGTAAGGCGTGCCAAAAAAGTTACGGTAGAAGCCATTGACCGCAGCGGCAAGCCCGTCACCATAGAGGCCCGTGGCCTTGAGGCAATCGCCCTCCAACACGAGATCGACCACCTCAACGGCATCCTCTTTATCGATAGGGTTATGAGCGTGAGGGATCTGCTTAGGAGGGGGTAGGAATACATTTATTACTACTTTTGATATTTTTTCATCAATTCCGTCTTTTCTTGAATAAACTGTCTTGCGTCATCTGGAATATCAGCCTTTTCTAACCATAATTCAATTGGAGAAGAGCTCCAGTTCCTAATTGATATATTTTCCAAAATTTTATCAAACTCTACCTCAACTTTATCGGAATCCTCATTTAACAACTTATTCACAACGCATACCATATAAAGCACTACAGCCTTCTGTTCTGTATCAACTACCAGAACCTTCGCACGATTGATAGCATCTAATGCCTTCCCGTACTCATCTGAATGTAACCATCCCGTATAATAGTACCATCAATAAATAGAGTTCTCCGTTATACTGATTAATCAGAAAGGAGGACATATTATGAAGAAGTCGCGATATACAGAGACGCAAATCGTTGGTATCTTGAAGGAGGTTGAGGCAGGG
>JAJRSM010000116.1 GCA_024278765.1 Deltaproteobacteria bacterium
AGCTAATCATTACAAACTACACTTCGAAGGGCCTCAAGAGGGCAGCCCCGATGTGCCAGACCAAACGTAAAAAATAGGGTTATTATTGACTTTGTGCCAAACCTAATGTAATTTCTGTGCCAAACCATGTGACCCGCTACATCTCCGTTCTGGGAGGGCGAGGATACAGGGCTTAAGTCCTATCGTACCAAGATCTTTGAGACCCTGCCGGTAGCGGGTCTGCCATTTTACTTCAAAGACTGGAATGATTATAAGCGTATCGTTGATTGTTATCTCGCTACAGGTACGATAAAGACGATCAGAGAACTCTGGTGGGACGTCAGGCCGCACCCGGACTTTGGTACGATTGAGCTGCGTATCTGTGATGTGCCGATGACTATAAAAGACTCGCTCTCTATTGCCGCTCTGGTGCAGGCTCTTGTTTTAAGGCTTGGGCGTGACTATGAAGATTCGATCATTGTCAAGACCCCGCACCCTTTTATCGCAAGAGAGAATAAGTGGCGTGCCGCAAAGTACGGACTTGATGGTAAGTTTATTGTAGAGGACGACGGGTGCAGCACGGTATATGTAAAGGACGCTCTGGCTGACCTTATACGTAGTCTGGAAGGTGAGATAAAGGAGCTTGGTTCCGGGCGTTTTATAACTGGTCTAGAAGACGTCTTTGCAGGTGGCGGTGGCGCTGCGGCGCAGCTTACCCAGTACCGCCTAAGTAAAGACCTGAAAGATGTCGTTGATTATATAAATAAAGAACTCATTCGAGATATTGATAACTTTAACCGAGGTAAGACCCAGCCATGACAAAAGGTGCTATATCAGCAGGGCATGAATTAACAGCCAGAGCAGGTGCCGAGATCTTAAAGGCAGGGGGCAATGCATTTGACGCGGCAGTGGCAGCGGCTTTTGCCTCGGTCGTCTGTGAATCAACGCTTACAAGTCTTGGCGGCGGCGGCTTTATGATGGCGCACTCAAGTGACGGCGAGACTTTGCTATATGATTTTTTTACTGATACCCCGGGGCGGGGAAGCGCCCCGGGCAGGGGAAGCAAAGCCGTTGCGACAAAAGAAAACTTCTTTCCGGTTGGTATACACTTTACTGCCGTAGCGCAGGATTTTTATATTGGCGAGGGCTCTGCCGCAGTCCCCGGAATGCTGGCGGGGTTGGCAAAGGTCTTTAAAGATCATTGCACGCTGCCGCTGAAAGAACTGCTCGCCCCTTCCATTGAATATGCAAGCAACGGGGTCGTGCTTAACGCGGATCATGCGCATTTTATAGAGGTTCTTTCGCCGATGTTGTTGTACTCGGAAGAGGGAAGAGGTATCTACGCGCCTGATGGCAAGACGCTTTTAAAGGGTGAGGTCCTGGAGAATAACCATCTGGCGACGACCCTTGAGGTCTTATCAAAGAAGGGTTTTGATGACTTCTTTAGAGAAGACTTCGCCCCGGCCCTGCTCGAAAGGTTTGGCCCGGGCCACGGTCTTATTACAGAGCAGGATCTAGAAGAATATAAGGTCGTCAGGCGCAGGCCCCTGCACTTTAACTTTAGGGGGAGTGATATTTATACTAACCCGCCGCCGTCTTCTGGAGGCTCGCTTGTGGCTTTTGCGCTAAAATTAATCGAAGGCTGCGATCTGCGTGCAATGGGTGCGGGTAGTGCTGATTGCATGGAGCTTTTATACGAGGCGATGAGAGGGACGGACCAGGCCCGTACCGGGCATTTTGACGGCAGTGCGCATAATGCCAAAGAAGCAGAGGCCTTTCTCACAGAAGAGACGGTCGGGCTCTTTAGAGGAGATATCGAGAAGATTATAGCAGCAGCAGGACCAACCCTGAGTGACGGCCCCGGAAGCACGACGCATATTAGTGTGATGGATGAGCTCGGCAATGCTGCTTCTATTACGACATCTTCGGGGATAGGCAGTGGGTTTTTTCTTCCGGATATGGGAGTGCTCGTCAATAGTATGCTCGGCGAAGAAGATGTAAACCCGAGGGGTTTTCATAGGCTCGTTTCCGGTCTGCGGTTGTCATCGATGATGGCTCCGACGATAGTTATGAAGGACGGCTTGCCTTCGGTCGTTCTTGGCACAGGCGGAAGCAACAGGATTCGTAATACTCTTGTGCAGATTATTATAAATATTATAGTACACGAGATGGATGCATATACAGCCGTAAGTAGTCCGCGTCTGCACTTTGATGGTATTGCCCTGCAGGCCGAACTGGGCGTGGCGCGGGGCGTTCTGAAAGAGCTAAAGAGGCGAGGCGTTAACGTCAATGCATGGGATAAAAAGCATATGTATTTTGGTGGGGCGCATATAGTAGTTAGAGACGAGGATGGTGGTTTTACCGGTGCAGGCGATGAGAGGCGCGGTGGTGTGTTTTTGAGAGTGGGGTGAGTGTTATGATAGAAGAGATACAGAAAAAAGCAGAGGCTATAGAAGAGCGGGTTATTAAATTTCGCCGTGAGATACACTCGCAGCCAGAGCTCTCGGGTAAAGAAGAAAAGACAGCGCGGTTTATCGCAGCCGTCTTGGAAGATAATGATATAGAGATCGAGACCGGGGTTGGCGGTAACGGGATAGTCGGTTTAATAAAGGGCGGCCACACCGGCGGTGGGCACACCGTCGATGGGCGCACCGGCGATGGGCACGCAGCAAAAGGCAACAACGTGATAGCCATACGCGCGGATATGGATGCACTGCCAATCGGCGAGAGGGGAAGCCGCACCTATGCCTCAAAGGTAGACGGGGTTATGCATGCCTGCGGCCATGACGTGCATAGCGCTGTACTGATGGGTACGGCGATAGTCCTTGGGGGTATTCGCCAGAAACTAACAGGTGATGTTAAGCTGATTTTTCAGCCGGCGGAAGAGGTGATACCTGGCGGTGCGCTGGCCATGATAGAGGCCGGAGTCTTGGAAAAACCAAGGCCCTCTGCTATTATCGCCCTGCATTGTTGCCCGGATCTTGAGGTCGGCTATATAGGTCATAAAGAAGGGGTCGTTACGGCATCTTGTGACTTTATCACGATATCTATTTTTGGCACAAGCGGTCATTCATCAAGGCCGCACCAGAGCGTTGATGCTATCCTCGTCGCAGCCCTTGTTGTTAATGCCATTCATCATATTGTCAGTCGCCGTACAGACCCATTGCATCACGTTGCGATCTCGCTGGGGACGATCAAAGGCGGAAATGCGCCGAATATCATCGCCGATCAAGTCGAGATAACAGGGACGGTTAGGGTCTTAGTCTTAAGTCCTGAGGTTAGAGAGGTGATGCCAGGTCTTATCGAGCAGACGATAAAGGGGATTACAATGAGTGTCGGCGGCACTTACGACTTTAAATATAACTACGGTCATCCGTCAGTTGTAAATGACGGCGAGCTTAATGATATAGTCGGTGGTGCTGCCGTGGACCTTTTTGGTAAGGAAAAAACGCTAGTGATGAAAGATCCGCAGATGGGTGCTGAGGACTTTGCCTATTACGGCGAGAAGATTCCGGCTATGCTCTACCGGCTTGGTACGGGTAATAAAAGTAGGGGCATCGTAGCACCGCTGCATAACTCGTGCTTTGATATTGATGAAGCCGCCATCAAGATCGGTGTGCAGATGATGTCCTTGATTGTCTGTAAATACTTTGAGGCCAAGAGGAATCAGGCGTGAGCAATACGGAATATATAGTCGTCTTAATGACCGCGCCTACCGAAGACGAGGCCGCCGGCATTGGTCGGTCGGTCGTGGAGGAAGGGCTTGCAGCTTGCTGTAATATCTCGACAGGGCTTCGTTCTATTTACCGGTGGCAGGGCAAGATCTGTGATGAGCCTGAGGTCTTGTGTATCCTAAAGACCCGTGCTGTTTTGTTCGAGAGATTGAAAGACAGGATCGTCGAATTGCACAGTTATGACGTACCCGAGGTGATAGCAATCGATATCAAGGACGGCCACGGCGATTATCTGAAGTGGATTGAGGAGGTTACTGGGTAGCTCACTTCGTGAGGGCTACAGCGGCTACGCCGCATAGGCAGAGATGTTTTTATTATTATCGCGAGCGCAAGGTTTTTGTTCCGCAGCGAAGCAATCTGTTTTTAAGAGGTGTTTTTTTAATGTAGGGCAGGGCTTTAGCCCTGCTGTCTTGTCTTGAGGTGCTCTAAAAGACGCAACCCTAAAGGGCTGCCCTACGTTTTAAGGATAAAAGACGGGATTGTTTTGTCGGTTACGCCTCCTTGCAATGACGGGGTTTCTTGTTTCTATTTGTAATCTTAAATCAGCAGGAGAGTGTTGTGAAGTTTTTCATTGTGAAATCAATTTATGTGTTTATTCAAATTAATAAAATCGCGGGTTCAATGAGGAAGTGCAACACCTGGCAGGACTGTCCTTTTGCTGGTACTCTGGGTGGTTATGGGAAAAGGATACAGGCATCTTAGCCTTACGGAACGAGACAGGATAACGGATTTAAGGTTTCAGGGCAA
>JAJRSM010000117.1 GCA_024278765.1 Deltaproteobacteria bacterium
CTGACAGAATGACCGCGCTCTGTCACCTGTTTTACCGCCTCTTGCTTAAACTCTTCTGTATACCTCTGATTGGACATAGACACACCTCCGTTTGTTTGCAATTGTACTATCAAATGTGTCTACTAAAGCGGGGGAAGTCCAGTATAACTTAAATTTTTCGTAGGTTGGGTAGAGCGAAGGGGCTGAAGCCGCCTTTGGCGGCGAAAGACTTTAGTTGGTTCAAGTTTGTAACTTGAACCATTCAGTCTGTCATCTCTAGAAGAACAGATGCTGAACTAAATTCAGCATGACAAATAGGTTGTTATTAGTCTTACTCTTAATGGTTTTTTGCGGCGAAGCCGCTTTTGCTCTCACGCAGGTGCTGGCCGCACGGCAAATTTATTAATTGAATTTTATGATTTGCAAGGTCTTTAGAATTAACGTGATGAATTTGCTCACCGCAGGTGTGGTGCTCGCCGTAGGAGTGCACGGCAGATAACTACAAAACTGTCATCCTGAACTTGATTCAGGATCTGTATTTGTTTTGTGTCGTGTGTAGACGAGATTGCTTCGTCACCTTGTTCCTCGCAATGACATATCGGTGTGGAAGTCTGCCTATACCTCATTAACAATCGCACTCCCCGCTCTCTTGTGATAAAATCCCCGGCATGAATATGAGCCTTATAAGCAGGGTCGTTGCCGAGCTTCAGGCGGAGCTGCGGGGCGGGGTTATCTCAAAGGTCCACGAGCCCGATGAGAAGACCATGATCCTCAAGGTCTTTACGCGCGGTCGTCAGCTTAATCTACTTATATCTACCCATCAATATTTATCGCGCATACATATTACAGAAAGACGTTTCCCTAACCCCCCTGTGCCGCCAAGGTTTTGTGCCTTCCTACGCAATAGAATAACCAATGCCCGCATAGGCGAGATCCGCCAAGTAGAGGGCGAGAGGATAGTCGAGATAGACCTCTTAAAGAGGCCAACAGAAGGCGATGAACCGATCAGGATGACGCTCGTGGCAGAGCTTACCGGTAAGTCCGGCAACCTGATACTAATAAATAAAGACAATATTATTATGGATGCCAAGAGATACTTTCGCGCACCCGAATCTCAGCGTACGGTAGAGCCGGGCGAGCCGCTCGTCCCGCTCCCTCCGCGCGAAGTAATAAAAAAAGAAAAAATAGAGATAACCCCCGAAGAAGGCGAGACGTGGAACGCTGCCGTCGATAGATTTTATTCTGGCGAGACCGATACCGGTGAATTGAAAACAGAAAAGAAGCGGCTGCGCCAAGCCATAAAGGCCGCTGATAAGAAGGCCACGCGTAAACTTAGGAATCTTCGTGAAGACGAGACAAAGGCCGTTGAAAACAAAGACAAGCAACGCCTTGGTGAACTTATCCTTGCTAATCTCGGAACAATCAAAAAGGGCTTTAAAGAGGTCGAGCTTGATGACTTCTACGAAGACCCTCCTGTTAAGGTTAAGATAACGCTTGACCCAAAGCAAGATGCAAAGGGAAATGCCGAGCGGTATTTTAGGCGTGGCAAGAAGGCCAAGACAACGCTCAGGATGCTGGAAGAGCGTTTGCCTGAGGCCGAAAGCGAGCTTGAGTATGTAGAGAATCTGGCCTGTTCTTTAGATGCCATAATCGATATCACCGACATTCCGCTTTTAGAGGGCGAACTGATCGAGGCAGGGTTCTTAAAAAAACCTGTTGTTGACAAGCGAGCTGTAAAGAAGAAGCCCTCTAAAAATACGACCGAGCCGTATAGAAGATACCTGTCCTCGGAAGGGCTCGTTATTCTCTGTGGTAAGAGCGGGGCGGGTAACGATCTGCTCGTTAAGAAAGAAGGCCGCCAGAACGACCTGTGGTTTCATGCAAATAGCTGTGCAGGTGCGCATGTCCTCCTTAAGGCCGGGGGTGTGGACTTGGCGAACCACAAGCAGTCTATTATCGAGGCGGCATCTATCGCTGCATATTATAGCAAAGCAAAAAACGCCGCTAAGGTAGATGTAATATATGCCGATGTAAAGAAGGTCAAGAAACCCAGAGGCGCACGTCCTGGCTCGGTTACGGTCAGTGAGCATAAGGCCGTTATGGTAAGGCCAGAGGCCTTGGCAGAGATAAAGGCCGGTGGCGCTGGAGAGAAAGACTAGAGATGGTAAAAGACCTTATACCCAATTACCCCGAGACCGCAGAGCTATGCTTTGAGATGCGTCCTATTCTAGACTCGTATCTACGTAAGATTGGTAGTCAGCAGCCTGATGCTGTTCACAACCTATCCGAGTATTCTTTTGGTACGCTCTATCTCTTTCGTAAGAAATATAAATATAGGGCAGCGTGGATAGCTGGCGAATGCTTGTTAGTAATCGGTGACGATAAAGGCCAGCACGGCGGATCTGCGATCAGCAGACTTGCAGTCGGCGGACTTGCGACTAGCAGACCTGTAATCAGCGGTAAATTTTTTATGTTAATCGGCAAATTGCCTCGTAAAGAGGTTCTTGATGAACTCTTTTTACGCTATAATTCGATGAAGTCAGTAGCAGAGGCGCAAGCCAAAGAGCTCGAAGAGCAGGGTTATCTGGTAAAAGAAGATAGGGATAACTTTGATTATCTGTATCTACGAGAAGAGCTAGCGACCTACCCTGCCGGAAAATATAGGAAAAAAAGGGCTCTTGTTCGGGCTTTTACCGAGAGCAATAGTCATGAAACATACCCCTTGACCAAAGAGAGGGCAGGGGATGCGCTCGTTGTACTTGAGGCCTGGCAGCAGGGGCAGGCAGGGCAGAAAAACGCAGACGGAGAGACTGCTACATCAGCTGGTAGCCCGGCGCAGTACGCCACTCGTCAAGGACGAGTTATAGATGAACAGGCCGGGATTAATGATTACCTCTCGGCAAAAGAGGCCCTAGTTTTGATAGATGAACTGGCCTTAACCGGTATGGTAGTCTATGTCGGAGAAAAGCCCGTGGCATATTGCCTTGGCGAAGAGCTGGTGGGCGAGAGTTTTGTGATACATTACGAGAAGGGTGTTTACGGCTATAAAGGCCTTAAGCAGTTTGTGGTGCAGGCCTTTGCAAAGAGCTTGTCGGAGCATTATAAATATATTAATAGAGAGCAGGATCTCGGCTTACCCGGCCTGCGCGAAGCAAAGATGGGGTTGCGTCCGGCAAAATTTGCTATGCAATACAGAGTTGTGAAAGGTTAAAGAATATGAATTTAGCATTAGATACCTTTATATATTCAGGGGGCTTCGCCCTGTAAAGTTTGTTATGCGATACAGGGCTATGTGAAGTCGAATTAATTTTAATTTGTGTTGTTGTTGGATTGATGGGGCTAAGGCCGGTCGGCTTCGTAAAACAATATCGTGCTCTGCGAAAGTAGTGAGTAAGGTTTTGTACTGTACACGATAAGAAATTGCATTGAAGGGTATTCTATACGCGGTATAAAGACAGATGCTGAACTGAATTCAGCATGACAAATTGGAGGTTTTTTTGCGACGCAGCCGCTTTGCCTCCGTTGCAACCGGTGCTGCAACGCAGTTGCCCCCTCAGTCCCCCTTTGCAAAAGGGGGAGGAAAAATGAGCGAGTTGAAGAGATAATAAAATGACAATGAAGGAACTTAGATATAGGCCGTTATCGGTCTTTCTCAAAGAGCAGTTTGGCGAGAAGATCTTTAAAATAACGATATACGCGGGTTTTGGCTGCCCTACGCGCGAGGGCGAGGGTGCGGGCTGTTCTTTTTGTAATCAGGGCTCGTTAGAGCCCAAGGAATACGGTGTTGAGCTTAGCGTTACCGAGCAGCTTGATATGGGAGCTGCAAAGATCAAGAAGCGGCATAATGCGGATAAATTCATTGCTTATTTTCAGATAAATACCAATACATACGGCAAGATAGAAGAGCTGCGGGCCTTATATAAAGAGGCCGTGGCGCACCCATTGGTTGTTGGGCTGGCTGTCTCGACAAGGCCGGATTGCCTAAGCGGCGAGGTCTTTGAGCTTCTCGCCGAGATTAAAAAAGACAAGCAGTCTAAGACTGGTTGCCGCTTGGTCTGGCTGGAGCTAGGCCTTCAGTCGGCAAATGACGCGACTTTAAGGCGTATAAATAGGGGGCATACCGCAGCCGATTTTGAGGAGGCGGCCCTGGTGGCACGTGATTATGGGATAGATATCTGCGCCCATATTGTTATGGGACTGCCCGGTGACGAGGTCGCAGATATGCTGGAGACGGTGCGTTTTGTATCGTCACTCGGGGTCTGGGGTATTAAATTTCATCAGTTGATGGTCTTGAAGGATACCGCTTTGGAAGGCCCTTATAGAGAGGGCCTGGTCGAGGTACTTAGCCTTGATGAATACGCTGAAATCGTGGTAGAATCGCTGGAACTTCTTCCGCCTGATCTCGTGGTGCATCGTCTTTCCGGGGACGCGCCAAAGGCCTTTGTTGTAGCACCTGACTGGGGCGTTAATAAGTTTATTATTAAGGACAGGATTGAGGAGTTTTTGGCTCAGAGAGATACGCGTCAAGGCGCTTTTTGGCGCCGCTGACGGGTAAATTATATTACTGTAGATATGCGTGACTATAGATCTTAAGGAGGGGTATATGGCGGATTCGAGGGTAGTTAAATTAGCAGGTATTTTGGTTAACCATTCTCTTGCTCTAAAAAAAGGCGAGACCGTCTTGATCACTGCCAGCAGCGAGCTGGCAAAGCCGCTGGTCCTTGAGGTCTATAAAGAAGTTATGAAGAAGGGCGGTAATCCGCTCTTAAATATTGGGCTGGAAGAGGCAAATAATATCTTCTTTGATAACGCAAGTAAGACGCAGCTAGATCATTTTCCAAAGACCAAGCTGTATGAGGCTAAGAATGTTGACTGTGTTGTAAATATTCGCGCACCACATAATAAGAAATCAATGAGTAGGATCGACCCGACCAAGGCCGGGCTGCGCAGTAAGGTTATGTCGCCTATAGGTGAGGTCATTGTTAATAAGACCCGCTGGGTGCTCTGTAATTTTCCGACTCACGCCCTTGCGCAAGAAGCAGATATGAGTCTTGCCGAATATGAAGATTTTTTATACGGTGCGACCAATATCGACTGGTCTAAGGTCAGGGCGCGGGAGATGAAGCTTAAGAAGGTTCTGGATAAGGGCAGCACTGTGCGTATCGTCGGTAAAGAGACGGATCTGACGTTGAGCATTAAGGGGCGTGATGCCATTCCGTGTTGTGGCAGGAGAAATATGCCGGACGGCGAGGTCTTCCTCTCGCCTGTAGAGAACTCGGCAGAGGGCCATATCTTCTATGAGATGCCTGCGATCTATCAGGGGCGTGAGGTTACGGGGATAAGGCTCAGGTTTAAGAAGGGGAAGGTCGTTGAGGCGAGTGCCGATAAGAACGAGGATTTTCTAATCTCTATGCTCGATACTGATAAGGGCGGGCGTTTCCTCGGCGAGCTGGGGATTGCCGTTAATTACGGAATAAAGAATTTCTCTAAGGATATTCTTTTTGATGAGAAGATCGGTGGTACGGTGCACTTGGCGGTCGGGCGTTCTTATATCGAGGCCGGAGGCAAGAACAAGAGTGCCATTCACTGGGATATGATAAAGGATCTGCGTAAAAAAGGTGCTCTCTACGTCGATGATAAGTTGATTCAAAAAAACGGGCGATTCTGCCTGTAGTGTGCGGGCTAAAGCCCTTGACAGAGGGCTTGGTCAAAAGTTATTATATACGATTAACCGTAAGTAATATAAGATGTTTTTATATTCTTTATAGATGATTTGGAGCCTGGAGATATTTTTATGGAAGCAAGGATAGTACGCGCCTTTGGCGAGAGTATCGAGGCAAAGAAGGTTTTTTTTAACGGCGCAAATCTCGGGGCGATAACAAAGGCTGCGACGCTCGTAAGCGATGCCTTTAAGGACGGCGGTAAGTTGATGGTAGTCGGCAATGGCGGCTCCGCTGCCGATGCGCAGCATCTGGTCGCTGAGTTCGTAAATCGCTTTCAGATAGAGAGGCCTCCGCTTCCGGCTCTGGCATTAACTACCGACAGCTCGGTCTTAACAAGTATAGGTAATGACTATGATTATGCACTTGTTTTTTCTAAGCAGGTAAAGGCTCTGGGTAAGGAAGAAGACGTCTTGCTGGCGATCTCTACCAGTGGCAATTCTACTAATGTCCTGGAGGCTGTGGCTGCCGCTAAGGCACTTGGGATTAAGACGATTACAATGACTGGCGGTGACGGAGGAAAGCTGGCAAAGCTTGCGGATATCTCGCTGAATGTCGAGGCCACCGTAACGGCACGCGTCCAAGAGGTCCATATAACGATAGGGCATATTATCTGCGAACTCGTAGATTATATACTGTTTGAGCAGGTATAGAGGTCAGGTATAGAGGTGAAGAAGCCAATTAAAAAAATTGTAAAAAAGAAGTTTAAGCCGATAAGTACCAAAGGCATAAAGACCTATTCCATTAAGACCAGAAAGAGTAAGGTCGAGATTGGTGACCTTGCGGGCTTGCCAGAGAAGGGCGGGAGTTTTAGCGGTTTTTTAGATTCTCTACCTAATATTCTGGCGGCGCAGAACCTTAAGGCCGTTATTGCCGAGATCGTCCGAGCGCATCAGAACGGCAAGACCGTAGTCCTTGGAATGGGCGCACATGTGATTAAGGTGGGGCTTGCTCCTCTGGTAATTGACCTTATGAGGCGCGGAGTTATAAGTGCTGTTGCTATGAACGGTGCTGGCATTGTCCACGACTTTGAGCTGGCATATCTTGGCAGCACATCCGAAGATGTTGATAAAGAAATATGCAGCGGTAACTTCGGTATGGCAGAAGAGACCGGGCGGCTGATAAATGGTGCGATCAAGAAAGGCGTGAAGGCAAGGCTCGGCCTAGGTGAGAGCGTAGGCGAGATGATAGAAAAATCTCGCTACCCGTTTAAAGACCTTAGTATTCTGGCAGCAGGCGTGCGCTACGGTGTGCCGATTACGGTCCATGTCGCAATTGGTACGGATATCGTCCATATCCATCCGAGTATGGACGGCGAGGCAACCGGCAAGACGTCATTACATGACTTTAAAGTCTTCAGCTCTGTCGTAAGCACGCTGGAAGAAGGGGTCTTTATTAATCTGGGCTCTGCCGTGATTATCCCGGAGATACTCTTAAAGGCTCTGACGCTCACGAGGAATTTAGGTCACAAGGTCGGAAAGATTACGACCGTTAATATGGATTTCATTCAGCACTACCGGCCCTCGACAAATGTCGTTAGAAGGCCAACTATGAACGGTGGTCGAGGCTATAGCCTTACTGGTCATCACGAAATAATGTTTCCGCTTTTGTATGCTGGAATTATAGAAGGACTTGAGTAATGAAGAAAAAAGATAAGGAAATAAAGGCAGCACCCAGTAAGTTATGGGCCGGGCGTTTTGCGGTAGAGGCTGATAAACTCGCAGAAGAGATGAACGCATCGATAGGGTTTGACTGGCGTCTCTTTAGCCACGATATTCGCGGCTCTGTCGCGCATGCAAAGGTCCTGCGACGTGCAAAGATCCTTAACGCCAAAGAACTTGCAAAGATCATTAAGGGACTCGCTGCTGTCGAGAAAGATATTACCGAGGGCCGTATTATATTTACCTCTGATATGGAGGATATCCATATGGCTGTTGAGCAGTGTCTTACTAAGAAGATCGGTGCGCTCGGCGGTAAGCTGCACACCGGGCGTTCGCGCAACGATCAGGTCGCACTCGATATACGTCTTTTTCTAAAGGTAGAGATAGACGGCATAGTGCGTTTATTAATTAAGCTTCGTAAGACGCTCGCAACACTCGCTAAGAAAAATATAGATGTCGTGATGCCTGGCTATACGCACCTGCAACGTGCGCAGCCGGTGCTATTTGGTCATCATATGCTGGCCTATTATCAGATGTTTAAGCGTGATACCGAGCGGCTTCTGGACTTAAAAAAACGAGTGGATGTTATGCCGCTTGGCTCTGGGGCTCTCGCCGGAAGCCCCTACAAGCTGGATCGCGCGTACGCTGCAAAGTTACTTGGATTTGCCGCTGTTACAGAGAATAGTTTGGACGGCGTATCGGACAGGGACTTTATTGTAGAGTTCTTATCTGCGGCTGCTTTAATAATGATGCATCTCTCTCGTTTTGGCGAGGAGATAATTTTATGGTCCTCGATGGAGTTTGGTTTTATAGAGTTATCTGATAGTTTCTCAACCGGCTCGTCTATTATGCCGCAGAAGAAAAACCCAGACCTTGCCGAGCTAGCGCGCGGAAAAACCGGGCGCGTTTATGGGGCTCTCATAACTATACTTACGGTGATGAAGGCCCTGCCTCTTGCCTATAATAAAGATATGCAGGAAGATAAAGAGCCGCTCTTTGATACCGTCGATACCCTTAGCCAAGTCTTGGGTGTTATGCCTGAGATGTTGCGGACGATGAAGGTCAATAAGAAAAAGATGCGAGCGGCTACAGTTGAGGGTTTTCTCGGAGCGACCGATGCCGCAGATTATCTTGCAAGCCGAGGCGTGCCCTTTCGCGAGGCCCACCACATAACAGGTAGCATCGTTGCCTACTGTATTGAGAATGAAAAGACATTGGAAGATATGACGCTAACTGAGTGGCAGGGTTTTTCTGGTATTTTTAAAGAAGA
The DNA here is from genome assembly GCA_024278765.1 of Deltaproteobacteria bacterium. Taxonomy (GTDB): domain Bacteria; phylum Desulfobacterota; class GWC2-55-46; order GWC2-55-46; family DRQE01; genus JAJRSM01. The sequence continues at coordinate 8,631 of JAJRSM010000117.1, forward strand.
TATAAAAGAGACTGTTTTGGTTGAGAGTTCGGTAGCCGCTCGTAAGGTTGCGGGTGGTACATCAAAAGAAGCGGTCTTGGTTCAACTTAAGAAGGTCGAGGCCGAACTCAAAAAGCCCATGCGGGCAGCAAAGCCCAAACGGGTATAAAGAAGACTTAAGGGTTAGAGGTTTTTTATGAAGAAGATTATACTTGTAATGTGTCTGGTACTTTTCGGTTCGGTCTTTGTCTTGCAGGGCTGTGGTACCAAGGCTCCGCCAAAGCCGCCAAAGGTAGCGTTGGCTCAGATACCAAGTAAATAGATTTTAGAGGGGAGTAAGTTAACGTGCATTATTTTAAATATAAAGGAAAGAGGTTTCACGCCGAGGGCGTAGCGGTAGAGAAGATAGCAGAAGAGGTGGGTACGCCTGTTTTTATCTATAGTAAAAAGACACTTGTTAGGCATTACAATGCCTACGATAAGGCCTTTAAAAGTACGCCGCATCTTATATGCTATTCGGTAAAGGCGAACTCTAACCTCGCTGTGCTCAAGACATTCGACGAGCTCGGTAGTGGCTTTGATATCGTATCGGCCGGAGAGCTGGCAAGGGTAATAAAGGCCGGAGGCGACACAAGTAAGGTGGTTTTCTCCGGCGTTGGTAAGCGTGACGATGAGATAGAGTTTGCGATAAAGAAAAATATTCTGATGTTTAATGTTGAGAGCCCGCAGGAGCTTCGCGCTGTAGATAGGATAGCGGGTAGGCTCAAAAGAAAAGCCGGAGTTGCTATCAGGGTAAACCCGGATGTAAATCCGAAGACGCATCCGTATATTTCTACCGGCCTTAAGAAGAATAAGTTCGGTATTGAGATGGGTGCTGCGATAGAGGAATACGTCTATGCCAAGGGCAACCTGAAAAATATAGATCTTATGGGTGTTGACTGCCATATCGGTTCTCAGATAACGCAGATAATGCCCTTTACCGCAGCGATCTCTAAGACCAAGAAACTTATCGGCACGCTCAGAAAAGAAGGTATAGATATTAAATACCTGAATATGGGCGGAGGGCTTGGGATAACATATAAAGACGAAGTCCCGCCGCATCCTGCAAAGTACGGTGAGGCAGTAATAAAAAATACAAAGGATCTGGGCGTGACCCTTATCTTTGAACCGGGTCGCAGCATGGTAGGTAACGCAGGGATACTCGCAACAAGCGTAACGTATACAAAGAAGGGTTCGACCAAGAACTTTACGATAACCGATGCCGGGATGAACGACCTGCCAAGACCGAGCCTTTACGGCTCGTATCACGGTATCGTGCCGGTGAGGCTTGCTGGCGGAAAAGGAAAGCCCGAGATGGTCCAGGGCGACGTCGTCGGTCCGATCTGCGAGTCAGGGGATTTTCTCGGTCAAGACCTAAAGATTGAAGCGACCGCACCAGGTGGTCTGCTTGCCGTGATGAGTGCCGGGGCATACTGCTTTACAATGTCGAGCAACTATAACTCTAGGCCAAGGGCCGCCGAGGTTATGGTCGATGGTAAGGATTATTATGTAGTAAGAAAGCGCGAGAAGATCGCTGATCTTATGCGCGGTGAGTCAATGCCGCAGGGGCTTTTTAAGAAGTAATCAAGGTTTAAAGAGGAGCTAGAGGTGAAGCTAAAATTTACAAAGATGCACGGGATAGGCAATGACTTTATTGTCCTTGATCTGCGTAGAAAAAAGATAAATAAATTGGAAGCAGTCGTCAGGCGACTTTCTGACAGGCGGTTTGCTATTGGTTTTGATCAGGCCCTAGTGCTGCGCACTTCGCGCAAGGCTGATTTTCGTATGGATATCTATAACGCCGATGGCGGTAAGGTCGAGATGTGCGGTAACGGCATCAGGTGCGTGGCCGAGTATATCTGGAAGCGTAAGCTTAGTGATAAGGATACGCTGGAGATAGAGACGCTTGCCGGCATTATCAGGCCCGAGCGTGTAAAGGGTGACGCAGCTATGGTAAGGGTTGATATGGGGCGGGCCATTACAGAGGGTAAGCTCATACCTGCCAGAGCCTCTGGCCCTATCGTAGATCGTACGATGCGGGTGCTTGGTAAGACCTTTCGTATAACCTGCGTCTCTATGGGTAATCCGCATTGCGTAATATTTGTAAAGGATGTAGACAGCTTTGATGTTGAGCGTTTTGGCGCGGCCATTGAGAAGAATAAATTCTTCCCGCAGAGGACGAATGTCGAGTTCGTAGAGGTCATCAATACGAGGAAGGTAAAGATGCGTGTCTGGGAGCGTGGCAGCGGAGAGACGCTGGCATGCGGAACGGGTGCGTGCGCGGCGGCAGTTGCCGCAAATCTTAAAGGGCTGACCTCTAGTAAGGTTACGGTCGTACTGAAGGGTGGTACGTTGAAGATTGAAATAGGAAAGGATGAAAGAGTATTTATGACAGGTGCTGCCGTAGAGGCCTTTGAGGGCACGGTAGAGATATAAGTTTAAAGAGAGTAAGTGGAGGCAGAGATGTTTAGAGGATGTTTTACCGCACTTGTTACGCCGTTTAAGGGTGGCAAGGTAGACGAAGAGGCCTTTAGAAGGCTGATTGAGTTTCAGATAGAGAACGGGGTAGACGGTATTGTGCCATGCGGTACTACAGGCGAGAGTGCGACGCTTACGCACGCCGAGCATACGCGTGTCGTGGATATCGCGATAGACGCCGCAGCAGGCAGGGTAAAGGTAATAGCCGGGGCCGGTTCTAATTCAACCGATGAGACGATAAAGCTTACGCGTCACGCAAAAGAGGCCGGGGCAGACGGTGCGCTCCTTATAACTCCCTATTATAATAAGCCTACTCAGGCGGGGTTGTATGAACATTATAGTATAGTTGCCAGAGAGGTCGATATCCCGATAATTCTTTATAATGTGCCAAGCAGGACGGGTGTTAATATGAGCCCCGAGACTACCGGTGCCTTATCGAAGATCGACAATATCGTCGGTATAAAGGACGCTACCGGAGATATCGCTGTGGTTACCGAGGTCATTGAGCGTTCGGTCGAGGGTTTTGAGATTATCTCGGGCGATGATTTTATCACTATGCCGATGCTGGCAATCGGAGCGCAAGGAGTTATCTCGGTTACGTCGAATATCGCGCCGCGTAAGGTCTCGGATATGTGCAGGCTCTTTTTTGAGGGTAATTTAGATGAGAGCCGTAAGCTGCATTATAGTTTGCAGCCTCTGCACCGTGTGATGTTTATCGAGACCAGTCCTATTCCAGCAAAGACTGCTTTAGCTGCAATGGGGATTATGGACGAAGAGTTCAGGCTTCCTCTGGTTGCTTTGTCCGGTGAAAACAGAGCTAAGCTTGGTGAGGTATTAAAGGCATATGGTCTTGTGGGCGCGTAGCCGGCAAAGAAACTACATCTTGTAAATATGTAAGGTTTTTGAGATAATAAACGCTAGTTTTAGAAGCATATAGGGAGAGTTTAGATGATAAAGGTAGCAGTTACAGGCCTTGGCGGCCGTATGGGCAGGAATATCGTAAAAGCGGTCTATGAAAATCCTTTGACAGAGCTTGTTGGGGCCCTAGAAAAGGCAGGAAGTGAGTATATCGGTAAGGACGCGGCTCTGATCGTTGGTGGTGACTGCGTCGGTGTTACTATAAAGGATAGTGCGGCAGAGGCTTTTATAGCAGCTGATGTTATTATAGATTTTTCTGCGACCGAGCCTTCTATGGAGTTTTTGAAGCAGGCCGCAGAGCTTGGTAAGGCGATTGTCATAGGGACTACAGGGTTTTCACCGCATCATAAAGAGATTATAAAGGACTATGCAAAGACCACGCGTATTGTATTGGCTCCTAATATGAGTATCGGGGTCAATCTGCTCTTTAAGCTCGTAGCCGATGCGGCGCGTGCCCTTGGCGATGACTATGATATAGAGATCGTCGAGAGCCACCATAAGCATAAGGTCGATGCGCCCTCGGGCACAGGGCTAAGGCTGGCTGAGGTCGCCGCCCATGCTCTGGGTAGAGATCTGGAAAAGGTCGGTGTCTTTGAGCGTAACGGTATAATCGGCGAGCGTAAAAAGGGCGAGATCGGTGTCCAGAGCCTGCGCGGTGGCGATATAGTCGGTGACCATACCGTTATGTTCGCAGGTGCAGGTGAAAGGATTGAGCTTATCCACAGGGCTCATTCTCGTAGTACCTTTGCAAGCGGAGCGGTAAGGGCTGCTGTCTGGTTGGTCGATAAGCCAGAGGGCCTCTATGATATGCAGGATGTGTTGGGGCTTAATTAGCCGGGATTGATCTTCTAAAGGAGTTTTAATGCGCAGATATATATTTATTTTAGCGATTTTATTTATTTTTTCTACGGCCTTGAGTGCTAGTGCCTTTACGGGTGAGGGCTGCGGTGGCGAGTGTACTGATTGCCATAGCCTTAATAAAAAAGAGGCCGGTAAGTTGCTTAAGGCAGATCAATACAAGGCCGAGATCTTAAAGATCGAGCAGAGTCCTGTAAAAGGGCTCTGGGCTATAGAGTTACTGCAGCAAGGCAAGACGGTCAAGCTCTATATGGATTACGGTAAGAAACATCTGGTCAGTAACATTATAAGGCTTGCAGATCTTGGTAAAGAAAAGCCGCCTGTGCGTAGAAAGATCAATTTTAATAAGATCCCTCTGGATGACGCTCTCTTGATGGGTAGTGCGGATGCACGGCATAAGGTTATAGTCTTTGACGATCCTGATTGCCCGTACTGCGCAAAGCTGCACGTAGAGATAAAGAAGATTCTTGCCAAGAGAGATGACATTGCTTTTTATATAAAGCTTTTTCCGTTGCCGATGCATCCAGAGGCCTATGATAAGTCAAAGGTTATTCTCTGTGGTAAGGCCAAGGGCGGGGGCAAGGGCATCAGTCTCCTGGAGGATGTATTTGCCGGCAAGGATATAGGTAAGCCCAAGTGTAAGACAGGCCGGACGATTGATAATAATATCGCACTTGCCAAAGAGCTTGGTATAAGCGCAACGCCGACACTCATACTGCCCGATGGCACTGTTTATCCGGGCTATGCCGGTGCAGATCTATTGATAGGGATAATATTAAAGGCAGGAAAGAAGTAAATAAAAGGAAAATGGAGCCGACGGGGAGAGTCGAACTCCCGACCTACTGATTACGAATCAGTTGCTCTACCACCTGAGCTACGTCGGCACATAAAAGAAATACTACTTGGAAAGGCTACTTGGCACTACAAGCACCTAACTACAGGATCAAAGTATTTTATAGTAAGATAATGCTAGGGCTTTGTCAATGGCGACAAGCGATTAAAATAGGGTTGGCAGACTGTGATGGACAATATTGCTTCGGTGATAAGGATACTGATCGTAGAGGACAATGCGCAGAATGTTGCGTCTATTAGCGACGCCTTTAGTGGCCAAAACTACCATATAGAAAGTATAGATAACGGCGATAAGGCCCCGGCCTTGGTAACGAAGTTTAAGCCCGATCTAATCTTTGTCAATCCGTGGATTAAGGGTTTGAGTGGCTCCGGGCTTTGTGCGGCACTGAGAGTGCTGGAGCTAGAGCCAAGGCCTGCGATAATACTTATCTCTGAGGAAAAAGACAAGCAAGAGATAGATGAAGAGATCCTTACCTTCCTCGACGGCGGTGCCGATGATATCATCTGCCTGCCTCTAAACAAGACCGATCTATATGCACGGGCACGGGCGCAGCTTAACTTCTGCAAGTGCTACCAGGACATCTCGATAGATAATCAAAACCTCAAGAGCATTCTAGAGATAACAAATGCCATCGGTGATACCCTTGATACCTCGGAAATACTGGATATTATAGTCCATCATGTGGCTCGCGTGCTTGATGCATACAGGTGTTCGATAGTAATGGTCGGCGAAGGTGACAAGGGTTACGTCCTTGTCTCTAACGACGCCCCTGAGGTCAAGGATCTTCAGATAGATCTTTGCCGGTATCCTGAGATCAGAGAGGTTATAAGGACGCGCGACCCCGTATCGCTGGACGATATAAAGACGCATCCGCTTATGCAGGAGGTCGGTGATCTTATAAAGGATCTGGACTATACCAGCATTATGGTTGTGCCCGTGACCTTTAAAGAGCACACCCTCGGCACTTTGTTTCTGAGAGCTAGAAGAAAGAACAGGGGTTTTACCGCAAAAGAGATAGAGTTTTGCCAGATAGTAGCGAATGCCTCGTATCATGCCTTTAAGAATGCAAAGCTATTTGAACAGGTTATCGATGAGAAGGAAGACCTACGTCATCTCGCCATCACCGATCAACTAACAGCACTCTTTAATCACAGTTTTTTCTATATCAGACTTGAACAAGAGTTCGAGAGGGCTGTGCGCTACGATTCACCGCTCTCGCTTATCTTGATGGATATCGATGATTTCAAACGTATTAATGATACTTACGGCCATCGTATCGGCGATATGGTTTTGCGTGAGACCTCTGCGGTTATTAAAAGCAGCGTTAGAAAGATAGATGTAGTAGCCCGGTACGGCGGTGAGGAGATCGCAGTGCTTCTGCCTCAGACCTCACTGAGCGGAGCTCTCGGCGAGGCCGAGAGGATAAGGCTAAATATTGAAAGTCAGCGATTTTCAGAAGATCTAGACGAGGTCATCACCGTAAGCCTCGGGGTCTCGACCTATTCATTTGAGCACACAAAGCGACCGGAAGACCTTGTGAACTTTGCAGATAAGGCCTTATACGAGGCAAAGGACGTCGGCAAAAACTGCGTTAAGGTCGTTATTAAGAAGGACCCCGAATAGTTTTTAGTCTCTAGCCTTCAGTAGCAGCAACACCAACTTTACTGCCGACCTTTATTGCGCAAAGACTTCCGCACATTGTACATACATCCGCATCTGACGGAGGGCTAGAGCTTCTAAGGATCTTGGATGTCTCTGGGTCTATCGAGAGGCGGATCTGTTCTTCCCAGTCAAGAGCCTTTCTTGCCCGACTCATCTCTATATCGCGCTGCATAGCACCGGGTATGCGCTTTGCGATATCCCCTGCATGCGCGGCGATGCGCGAGGCCATAACCCCGTCCCTTACGTCTTTGGCATCGGGTAGCCTTAGATGCTCGCTCGGCGTTACGTAGCAGAGAAAGTCCGCTCCGCTTGCAGCTGCGATTGCGCCGCCTATGGCAGATGTTATATGGTCATAACCCGGGGCTATATCGGTTACGAGCGGGCCAAGTACGTAGAAAGGCGCACCGTTACAGAGTTTTTTCTGAAGCAGCATGTTGGCCTGGATCTGATCTATTGGCATATGACCTGGGCCTTCAATCATAACTTGGACGCCCTCGGCCTGCGCTAGTCTGGTGAGTTCGCCAAGGGTTACGAGTTCATCTATCTGGGCGCTATCGGTTGCGTCACTAAGGCAGCCCGGGCGAAGTCCGTCGCCAAGACTCAGAACGACGTCGTATTTTTTGGCTATCTGTATTAGGCGAGGAAAGTCCTCAAAGAGCGGGTTTTCTTTGTTGTTAAAGCGCATCCACTCTGCCGTCAATGCTCCGCCACGGCTGACGATTCCCATTATACGTCCCTGATCCTTCATTTTTTTCATCGTCTGCTGAGTAACACCGCTATGGACGGTAATAAAATCAACACCAGCCTCTACGTGTTTTTCAACACCATCGAAGAAGTCTTCGGCGGTAAGCTCGACAAAGGATTTATCTTTGTTCTTTGAGTCAAGGGCTGCCTGATAGACAGGAACCGTGCCGATTGGTACGGGCGAGGCCATCAGGATCGCCTCTCTTATCGCATCGATATCACCGCCGGTAGATAGATCCATCACAGCATGCGCGCCTGCGTCTACTGCTACTTTGAGTTTTTCAAGCTCTTGCTCTGGGCTGGAGGCATCTTCAGATGAGCCGATATTTGCATTGACCTTTGTCGAAAGTCCGCGCCCTACGCCAAGTGGCTTAATATTAGTGCGAAGCGTACTGCGTGTGATAATCACAGTGCCATCTGCGATTCGGTCGCGTATCATCTCTGGCGTCATCCCTTCGGCTGCTGCAACTTCCTTCATCTCTTCAGTTATAATGCCGGCACGGGCCGCTTCTAGTCTTGTCATTTTTGACTCCTTATACTTATCTGATTTCTTTTAGAATTTTTTCTGTCGTTTCTTTTATATTATCAGCCGCCATAATCTCGCTTATCATCGCATAGCCGTAGGCCCCGGCTCTTCTAACTTCTTTTATATTGGTTTCTTTAACACCGCCAAGTGCAAAGACGGGTACCAGTATATTGCTGGTTATATCTTTAAAACTCTTAAGGCCAAGCGGTGCGCCGTAGGCCGCCTTAGACGGTGTGTAAAAAACAGGACCGAGTGTTATAAAGTCTGCGCCACCGGCCTGCGCTGCCACGGCCTGTTCTGCGCTGTGTGTTGAGCAGGCAATAAGTTTGCCTTTACCAAAAAGCCTTCTCGCCTCTTTTGGAGAGAAACTCGAGACCGCCAGATGCACGCCGTCTGCGCCGGAGGCAAGGGCTATATCGAGCCTGTCGTTAATGAGGAGGCTCGCGCCATAGTCTCTGGTAATGGCTCGTAGCTTTTTCGCGAGCCTTAGAAGTTGGCGGGCATTTAATTGCTTCTCGCGAAGCTGAATTAATCTAATGCCGCCAGAAAGAGCCGCCGTAATCTTTGCTAGCAGTTCTTCTTCTGCCTCTGCCCCGCCTGTTTGCAGGCCGTCGGTTATCAGGTAGAGCTCTGGTAAAGTATAACTGACCATTAATATGTCGTCCTTAATAAGGAGCTCTTATTATGAAATCCTTTTTAAGGAGTCCACATTTTCCTGCGTGTTATAACAATAACCGTCGCAATGATAATAATAATGCTAACGACCTGAGCGGCCTTAAGTGGGCCAAGCATCAGGCTGTCTGCGCGGAAGTGCTCCACGAAGAGTCGGCCCAGTGAGTAAAGCGCAATATATACCGCAAATATAAAGCCGTCTTTATGTGGACGTTTGCGCAGAAAAAACCAGAGAAAGCAAAAAATAATGACGTTTATAAAAAGTTCATAGAGCATCGCCGGATGCAGCGGAATCCCCGGAAACTCTCTGCCCGCGATGCTCTCTGGCGGAAATACTATGCCCCAGGGCATATCGGTTGGCCTGCCGTGCGCGTCGCCGTTCATGAAGTTACCAAAGCGACCAAAGGCCTGCCCGATGATCAGGCAGAGTGCCACGCAGTCTGCCATACGCCAGAAGGGCACGGATTTGCGTTTCAGGTATAACCACCCGCCGATTAGGCCGCCGATGATACCACCGTGAATTGCCAGCCCTCCGTGCCATATCGCAGGGATCTCAGCGGGATACGCACTGTAGTAGCCCCAGTTAAATACCACGTAATAGAGTCTTGCGACGATAAGGGCTACTATTATCGTTGTAAGCATGAGGTTTGTGACCTCATCTTTCGTAAGCGGTATCTTTTTTCTGCGTACCTCTGAGTTGATTATATAGCTTGCGACGATAATCGCCACTACATACATCAGCCCGTAGAAGCGGAGCTGCAAAGGGCCAAGCTCAAATATTACAGGATGCAAAGGTCGTCTCCAAGTCTCTAAGGTAAATTGTTGTCACCATAAAATAGGCCTTTGTTGTTTTAGCCAAAGGCTCGTTCTTTGTTAAGTTAGCAGGCCATCGGTCGGTGAAGATGCCGTGGCGTATAGTTTCTTAGGCATTCTGCCTGCGGCTTTTGCAAGGCGACCGGCCTCTACGCCGAGCCTCATTGCGCGTGCCATCTTTACCGGGTCATCTGCCGTTGCTATCGCTGTATTCATCAGGACGCCGTCGCAGCCAAGCTCCATAGCGGCTGCCGCGTCACTGGCTGTGCCAACACCTGCGTCGATGATGACAGGGACCTTTACGGTCTCCAGTATTATGCTGATATTGTACGGGTTGGTTATTCCGAGCCCGCTTCCAATGGGGGAGGCAAGCGGCATAATCGCTGCGCATCCGATGTCTTCCAGTTTTCTGGCCATTATCGGGTCATCGCTAGTATAGGGCATTATGGTAAAGCCCTCTTTAACGAGGATTCTTGCTGCCTCAAGAGTAGCTTCGTTATCAGGGAAGAGGGTCTTCTCATCACCTAATACTTCGAGCTTGATTAGATCGGTCTCCAGAGCCTCTCGCCCCAGACGTGCTGTTCGTAGTGTATCTTCTAATGTATAGCAGCCTGCGGTATTAGGCAGGAGCGAGTACTTATTGAGGTCGATGTGGTTGAGAATCGAGTCGCCTGTACGGTCGAGGTTTACTCGTCTGACCGCTACGGTTACGACCTCTGCGCCAGAGGCATCAAGGGCCGCGACCATCTCTTCATTACTTGCGTATTTGCCCGTGCCTACCATCAGGCGTGAGGAAAAAGTATATTTCCCAATCTGTATAGAGTTTTCATTAGCCAGTGCTACGCTCATAGTTATAACCTCCTGAAACTATTTTTTTGTATGGATCAAGACTGTCAGCTAAACCTCTGCTGCTGGTTTAACCATTGTTGGTGATTAGCCGCCGCCGACCATCTGGATGATCTCGATATCGTCTTCGTCCCTGAGGAAGGTCACGTTGTGCCTTGTTTTCGGGATAACCTGCTTGTTCATTTCAACGGCTATGCCGTTGGGTGATATGTCGAGTATCATCAGTAGTGTCTCAATCGTCGAGCCGTAAGGTATGTCTTTTGCTTTGCCGTTTACTGTAATATCCATTTAGAGGTATAGGTCCTTTTCGCCTTTGTTCAGCGCGTTTAGTTTTTGGATTACCTTGTCTTTTATCTCTTTATCTTCGATAGAATCAAATGTCTTTTTAATGGCCTCGTTAAAAAGCTCTGCCTTGCCGTTTGGTGGATTGTCAATGGTATATTCTTTTAGGCTCAGCAGTGCGTTTGCCTGACAGAACTTATGCATTTCTCCGCTGGAGGTAAGTCGGGTAAAGTGTTCGCCGACCCTTCCCGTACGGTAGCATGTCGTGCAGAGGCTTGGCAGCCCACCTTCTTTTATAATGGCGACCATTACCTCGGTTACCGAGCGTTGGTCGCAGGTCGTAAATTGTTCTAGTGTTTTGTCTTGAGTGTCTTCAGTAAGGGCATCTGCTTTGTTATATCCGCCCGGATTTGTGCGTGAAGCAGCACTTAGTTGTGAGGCCCCTGCGTGCAGGAGTTCGCGCCTCAGTGCCTCGGGTTCTCTGGTCGTAACGACGATCCCTGCCGTAGGCACGGAGAGGCGATAGATAGCGACTATCTTTTTCATCTCAGCATCGCTTACGCTGTACTTGCTCAGAGTTTCTTTGTCGCCATCTGTACCAGATGCCGGGCGAAGTCTCGGAATACTAATGGTATGGGCGTGTGTGCCGTATTTTTTCAGTAGGCTCTGTGAGTGCGCTATCGTTGAGAGGAGATCAAAGCGGTAATCATATAGACCGAGTAATGTGCCGATTCCCATATCCGCAAAGCCTGCCTCAACCGCACGGTCCATAGCGGCCAAGCGATAGTTGTAGTTTTTTTTCGGCCCTGCCGGATGCATTGTCTTGTATGTCGGTTGATGATAGGTCTCTTGAAAGACCTGATAGACACCGACTCCTGCGGCCTTTAGCTTTTTGAGTTCTGCTATCTCCATCGGGGCTGCATTTACGTGAATAATGCGCATACCGGTCTCTTTATAGATGGCGCGTACGATCTTTATCAAGTAGTCGAGGCCATATTTTTTATCCTCGCCTGCTACGAGAAGTACCCGCTTAAAGCCCATCGCCACGAGCGCGTGAGCCTCCTGAACTGCCTCTTCTGTGGTAAGGGCGCGTCGTGGTAGTTCCTCGTTGCTGCTTTTAAAGCCGCAGTAGAGGCATGCATTTATGCAGTAGTTTGATAGGTAGAGAGGGGCGAAGAGGACTATGCGATTGCCAAAGACCTTTTGTTTGATGCCTTTAGCGCAGTCTTGTATTTTCTGTAGGAGTGCAGGGTCTTCTGTCTTAAGCAGCAGAGCGACCTGTTCGAGACTCAGGCCTCTTAGGGCCTCGGCCTCTTTAAGAATAGGCGCGAGCTCTCCAGAGGTTGTATACCTGTCTTCTTCAAGTAGTCTTTCTATATACTCTGAACTAACCACTGAGATCTCCTGAAAAAAATTATCCGAATTGTCTGCGGCAGCATCTATATTACTTGATGCGTATGCCTTGATCTCTGATTGTAGTTGCAGCGTTTTTGGGAGATGCGTTTTTAGGATACTCGTTGCGTCGTGAAGATTGAAAAAGCGACTTGCGGAGATCTCTAGATAACGGCTTCCCTACGCTGGCTTTAACCAGGTCAGGTTCCAAGGGTCATTCCGAAGTACGGAAACTCTCAGCCCGTTAAGGCTCCCCTAGCAACACTTATGAAGAAAATTATTACAGAGGTAGAATACCAATTTACGTAGCTGAGTGTCAAGCTTTGGTTTTTTTGGTGGTTACTGGTTGGGGCTGGGTAAGGTCGTGGTACGGATTGTAGAGGCTTTGCTTAGCACGAAGCGTGGCTCTGCGCGGAGTTCAACTTAGCACGGGCCGCAGGAGCCGGATGGTTCAGAGCAGTCATCGTCAGGGCCGCCGCCAAGGTTCAGGCCGCAGTCAGGGCATTCAGTTGCGGTCGTCTCAAGCGAGAAGCCACAGGCAGGGCATTCGCCACTTTCCTCGCGCTCTACTCCGTCTTTTAGTTCAGGGTGTAGTTCGTGCCAATGCTCGTTTATCGCGGCAATGGCTGTTTCTTTAAGGTATCCGGGTACTTGCAGAATGAAGCCGCCGCCGCAGCTACCGGCAACAGCGGTTGCATTTATAATCTCTGAGGGTATCTCACGAGCAATAAGGGCGTTATGCAGCTCTGCGACCTTAGAAACATCACCTTGCTCTATTGTGACAAGCAGGTTGTCTTCTCTGGCAGCGGGTGCATCTGGTACTCCGGCGTAAGTGGGTGTTTCTCCCGGGTTTATTAGCGGTACGTCACAGTCGTTACATTCGCTAATGTGAGCAAAGAACTCGGCATTACATCTGGGGCATATCTTTATATCAGTCGTCATGATTATTTTATAGAACGAAGAGGCTGTGATTGCAAGGCTTTATTTGATAGTAAGTGGTTATAAGTAAGGCAGTACTTGATTATCACGGGTAGGCGTGGTAAAAGAAAGATTCGCTTTTATACGGCGACTGGCAGGCCTTTATTGGCTGCTGTAAATGGACTGTACGGAGAGATGGCCGAGCGGTTGAAGGCAGCTGCCTGCTAAGCAGTTGTAGGGGTTAAACTCTACCGGGGGTTCGAATCCCCCTCTCTCCGCCATTTTATTGTTCTTACTTCTTCTCATAAAAACCTGATGTAGACCTTCCCTTATGATCTCGAATACTTTTGACGTTGCTATTGTTAAATAAACAAAGGAACAAAGATATGGGTCAAGACCTGAGATCTATAATCAATGATTATAAGATAGACAAAGAAACTGTTTATAATAGCTGGTTCGTTAATAATGAAGACCGTTTAAAGGCATTTCGCTCGATTCGCAGAGGTGTCCTTGAGGTAATACAGGAGATAAAGGATGGTACCTTCGGCAACGACTTTAAGGGTTCTTCTCTGGAATTTGTTTTAAAATGTATAACAGAGCAAAAACAGGTCTTCAAAGGCGCATCGCATCCATTTTATTGGAAGCCAAAGCTGCGAATACCCGATATTTATGAGGATGAAGGGAATAAAACTTCCTTTCGTCAGTTTCTGGAACGATGTATCGGTGCTGCGAGAGAAGATCAGATAATTAAAGAGATTATTTTATTAGATCAGCGTAAGATCAAAGGCTTGGGGCCTGCCGTTGCAAGTATCCTTTATTTTTTACATCCCACGATCATTCCCCCATTTAATACGGCGATAGTCAACGGCTTCAATCTCCTTTTTAAAGATAACGTCAGGCTCGGTTCATGGTCTGAGTATCTTAGGATGAGAGAGGTTATAATAGAGAAGAACAATGAATGGAAGTCTGATCTATCGAATGATCTGGGTGCTTTCGCAGGCCTGCTCTTTGATGTCGGTGATAAGAAACTCTTGATAAGTGACGACCATATGTCGGAAGAAGACCGCAGGAAAATAGAAAAAAAGATAAAGAAACGACATACAGAAGTAATAAGCGAGATACAGGAAGAAGGACTTCATACTGAAATGCAGTATCATATCCTGACGATCGGTAAGAAAATAGGCTATGATGTCATTGTCGCGGCAAATGATAGGTCAAGATGCCACAAAGGCGAGAGCCTGTCTTTTATTGGAATATATAATTTCCCAGAGATCGATCTGGATAGGGATACATATAAAACAATAACCCTTATTGATGTTGTTTGGTTTGAAAAGGACTCGGCTAATATTACATGCGCCTTTGAGGTAGAGAAAAGCACCTCGATCTACTCAGGAATATTAAGGCTTAAAGATCTTTATTATTCTTTTCCAGATAAACCGCCGTCTCTGTACCTTATCATCCCTGATAAACGGGAGAAGGAGGTAATCCTGCAATTACAACGCCCATCTATTAAAAATAGCGGTATAGAGATCAACTATATACTCTTTTCTGCCTTAAGGAAGTATTGCGAAGCAATCTGCAAGTTTGGAGAAGATAAAGAGATCCTTAGAAAAATATCAAAGTCGGCGCCATAAATGGTTTTGTTTTTTGTTAGTAGTGGTGAGGGCATTAAAATCAACTATGCTGGCAGGGCCGGGAACGTACCGTCTTGTTATCGTTTTGATAGTAATGTCTGATGATTAAGTAGAGTCAGGTCGCATGGCCAGGGCATTTGCTTTGGTTTGGAAACCCTGTATTTTTTTTGCCGCAATTTTTGCGTCGTTTAAGTGGTGGAGAAGACAGCGGGTCTGCTTGGGGTTTAACAGATATGGCTTATAAACATACTCAAGTTGGATATTTAATAATAGTTGCCTTGCTCGCGTCCGCTTTGTCTGTTGGAATTATTTTGTCGCAGGCTGATTATGGTCCGGGTCTTTTTATTGTAATGTTTTTTGTTTTGTTTGTCATTGGGTCTTTTTCTTTACTCACGGTAACTATTGACAAGCACTGCTTGAGGGTTAAGTTCGGCTTCGGTATCTTTAGAAAAAATTTCATGCTCAGGAAGATAATCTCAGTAAGAATCGTGAGAAATCGCTGGTATCACGGGTGGGGGATAAGATTGTCGCTGCGCCCCCGTATGTGGATCTTTAATGTTTCCGGCCTTGATGCAGTTGAGATAAAGATCCAGAACGGTAAGGTATACCGAATAGGCACGGATGAACCAAAAAAACTGGAATATGCAATTATGCAGGCAATTCTATGAAAATTAATTTGAAAGATCAAAGACGGGCGGTGCCTTACTCTTTAAGATAGTGTCTTAATAAATTGCATAATGGAATTAAATATAGAAATTTAAGCCGTAAAGAATACGCACAGGGTCTTTTATTACGTGGGTGAGTTTACGATAAGAGATTTTATAAGGATAGATTTTACTTTGAAGAAGCTTGAACTGGAAAATATTATAAAAAACCTACGAATGATCCCCGGCATCGGCCCGAAGCTGGCTAAAGAGTTTGCAGGAATAGGGATAGAAAGGGTCTCGGATCTGAAGGCAAGGGAGCCGGATGAGCTATATTCTGATATCTGCGCTAAGAAAGGCAGTCATGTTGACCGCTGCGTTCTTTACGTTTGCCGCTTATCTGTTTATTTTGCAGAGAATGAAAATCCTGATCCGGAAAAGCTAAAGTGGTGGTACTGGAAGGATAAAAAGTGAAGCAATTTATTTTGCCTTCAAGCCTGCCTCTAGCGTTGTGCCGCCAGCGGGGAGGAAGAGGCCGCAGCCGTCCGAGCCGGATCACCGTTTGAGGCTTATAGCTGGTAAGGAGGAGCAGGACGGTATAATCCTAATGGCGCGGATGATCTACAGGTTGTATTCCGGTGTATTCGACTCGGTCCTGGATAAAGGGTAGGTTTGGTCTTTTTATTTTTGTTAGTGGGCGGATTGCGTGTAAAAGCCCTTGACTGTGCGTACCGGGGTGTTTACAATGATAGTTCTGTCTGCGGGTATGTGCCTTACTTGCGGCAGGTTAAAAGCCGTTTATCGAATATAACTGTTTTGTGGGGTACTTGCCCTCACGCAGTGAGGTGCTGCGCACAGCATAGTCTTTTTACTACATTAGGTGGCAAAGTTATTAATGATACACTAGCTATTAGACTTTGCTTTCATGCAGTAGTTTTGCGCCTGTGCCCGGGTAGGATAGAGCTACGGACTACGACTGGAGACTCTGCTCTGAGCCGGAGGGACAGAGTCCCGTAGGCGAGGTGCAGAGCATTGAAGGTTTTTTTAGTACCCTGCCAGCACTGTGCGGTTTTAAGCGCAGCAATTCGTCGACTTGGACTGGGTTTATATGGTTTTGTTTTAAAGGTATTAATAAGGTTTTATTCTTACGCAGAGGCACGCCCCGAAGGGGCTTTGTTCTCACGCAGTGAGTTTGCGCCTGTGGCTCAACTGGATAGAGCTACGGACTACGAATTCGTCGATTGGGGGTTCGAATCCCTCCAGGCGCACCAAAATAAAAAAAGGGGACACCGTTTAGGTGTCCCCTTTTTATTTTGCATGGTACAGATAGCGCAGAAAGTGCGACGAAGTCGCTATGCCCCACCGCAGGTGGCGGTGGCAAAGCCACCTTGGGTTTGACTAGAGACTGCTCTGAGCCTTGCGCTCTACCCAACCAATAAAAGCTGAGCCAATTAGGTAGTTTTATGTAGAGCAACCCTTCAGGGCTGTGTTTTTTATAAGGATCTGCGGTAGGACAGCAAGGCTTAAGCCTTGCCCTAGGTTACTGTACCTGCAAGACGGAAATAATGACAGACCTTTCGGTTCAGGTTGCAAACCGGGACCAACGAAAGGGGTTGATATGGACGCTCTGCCTTTTTTGCGAACCTAGAATGCCAGACAAGAACAGATGTTGAAATAAATTCAGCATGACAGGTTGGTAGTATTTTTTATGTTTAGGCAAGTCTTTATATTGCATAACCTCAATATTTGTCACCCTGAACTTGTTACAGGGTCTGTTTTTTAACCGTAGTTGTAACTCCCTCTAGAGTATCGTATATTATATGATGGTGATTATAATAAAGACCGTTGGGTTTCACTACGGCCCTCTGGCCGTCTCAGACGGCTTCGGCCCTGCGTTCTACCCTATTGATGGAGCATTGATATGAGTGATAATTGGACTGAATCTGAGGCTTGGGTTGCTTATTTTGATATTTGGGGTTTTAAATCGTTTTCTGAAAATGAGCGGATAAGAAAAATTGATGACGCTATTAAAAGATTAAAAGAATTAACCAAAGAATTTGAAGAAAATTTGGAGTATCTATTTTTTGCCGATACCTTAGTAATTTACTCGAAGTCCAAAAAAATTAATGACTACCCTGCGCTTATTACTATTTCAAAGAGATTTTATCATGACTCTATATATAGTAGCTTACCTATGCGTGGTGCAATATCTTATGGCGAAATCAAGGTTGGTCATGATAAAAGAATACTCATGGGTAAGGCATCTTTTGATAGCCATGAATATTGTGAAGGTCAGAAGTGGTTGGGGATGATTTTAACTCCTTCTGCGTCATTAGAGCTGAAAAAACATGGACTAAAACCAGAACGGCATGGCTTTAAAAATTATGATGTGCCAATGGACAAGGTTAAAAGGGAGTTTGATAACCCATTATATGCATATTGTTTTAATCATGGTGGCAATAATTTCAGTTCTGAGTGTCCGCTGTTACAACCGTTGAGAGAAATGATGGATGAAGCTAAGAGCAGTAAAGATAAAGAAAAATACAAGAGAACAATTAAATTTCTTGAAGAACATTACAGTCTCTTCGTAAAAAAAATCACATCCTCCCTTGACTTTGACTGACCGGTCAACTATAATCTTTGTTATGGGAAGATCGAGTGATGCAAAAGAAAGATTAATTGAGGTTGCGACCTGTCTTATCTGGGAGCGCAACTACTCATCGGTCAGTGTGGATAAGCTATGCAAAGGGGCCGGGGTTAATAAGGGGAGTTTTTATCATTTCTTCCCTTCTAAAGAGGCCCTTGCTATCGAGGCCGTTGAGAATAACTGGCGCATAGCCAAGGAGATGGTCCTAGAGCCTTCTTTTAGTAAGGATCTGCCTCCGCTAGAGCGTTTTAACAGGTTTTTTGAGGGCTTTTATCGGGTTCAGCTCGATATGAAGGAAAAATGCGGATGTGTTGCGGGCTGCCCTATCGGTAATCTTGGTAGCGAGGTCGGTATAGCTGATACGGTTCTGCGGAAAAAGGCCGAGGAGATCTTCCTAGAGTTGGCTTCTATCTGTGAGGGTGCTCTGAGAGACGGCTTGAAAGAAGGTGTAATTAAGGATATCGATCCGGCTTACGTGGCAAGGACGCTGGTAGCCTATGAATCAGGGTTGATCTTGCAGGCCAAGATCTTTGATGATATAGAGGTCCTGCGTCTGTTGGCCCCGGGCATGGCACGCCTTATCGGGGTCGTTCTTAAGGACGGGCGGCTGGTAGCAGGCGAATAATCTAGAAGATAAAGCAGGGGTATTGATTGGCGGCAAGAAAGGAATAGCCTGCAGTATAGTAAATAAAAAATTGTGCGTATAAATAGTGGGTATATAATTTATGGAGGCGGTCAATGGCAAGGTTATTTGAAGAAACCAGCTTAGGTACTATGACACTGCGTAATAGGTTGATGAGGTCTGCGACTTGGGAAGGCATGTGTGCGGAAGACGGTAGGCCTACTGCAAAATTAATTGATTATAATACTGAGCTTGCCAAGGGTGGAGTCGGCTTGATTATCTCTGGTTATGCATTCGTGCGTCCCGAAGGTAAACAGGTGCCCGGTCAGATGGGTATTTATACCGACGATTTTGAAGAAGAATATAAAAAGCTGACCGCAGGGGTGCACGCAGGTGGTGGCAAAATAGCGATCCAACTGGTACACGTCGGAGGGCAGACCGACTCAAAGACCGCTGGTCGCATACCGCTTGCGCCTTCACCTGTAAAGGTAGATCAATACGCAGAGACCCCGGAAGAACTTACAAAGGAAGGTATTGACGATATTATATCGGCCTTTGGCGAAGCTGCCAAGCGAGCAAAGGACTGGGGCTTTGACGCTGTGCAGCTGCACGGTGCGCACGGATATCTAATCAATCAGTTTCTCTCAGGCCTTACCAACCGCAGAAGCGATGAGTATGGCGGTCGAATAGAATCGCGAATCCTATTTCTCTTAGAGGTCTACCAAAAGGTTAGGGAGGCGGTAGGTGCGAGATTTCCTGTCTTTATCAAGCTAAACGGCGATGACAACCAAGAGGGAGGGTTTAGTAAGGAAGAAGCCCTCTTTGTTGCAAAAAGATTATCTGACGTAGGTATCGATGGTATAGAGGTGTCATCCGGTACGGGTGGTTCCGGGGATAAAGGGCCGATAAGAGAGAAGATAAACGCACCAGAGAAAGAGGCATACAATTTGGAGTTAGCTCTCGAAATAAAGGCAGTAGTAAATTGCCCAGTAATGACGGTCGGTGGTTTCAGATCGTATGAGGTTGCAGAGAAGGCAGTAAGTTTGGCTGCAATGGACTTTATTGCATTTTCAAGGCCATTGATACGCGAGCAAGATCTGCCAAATCGTTGGTTAGGTGGAGACCACGCAGCGGCAGAGTGTCTGTCATGTAATAAGTGCTTAGGCGCAGGTATAAAAGAAGGCGGCATTTACTGCGTATCTAAAAAAAACAGAACAGGTAGCAAGGCCCTGATAACTGGCTAGGCCGCGTAGAGTAGTCCTAAAGGCACTTCTGAGAGAAAAAAAGGTTTTATTTAGCTTTTTGATAGTTGACTAGTCAAGTATAGGGCGGTTTGAAGATTTGAAGGCTTGGCCGCAGGGGGCAGTTGTGCAGATAAAAAAGAGGTCGGTCTTGGCCGGTAATATTGTGCCTTTAGGAGAGGCGACGCGGCTGGTCCTGCACTCTGCCTTGCTGTTTGTCTTGACTCTCTGGCATACCGTGAATTATGGGTGAGGATGGGTGAAGGGGTTGCGAAATAGGTGCTAGGGAGCTTAAAGACAGATAGTCGGGCGCTACAGGTGGGGTAGTTGGGGCGAGGGTCTTGTCAAGGGCGGAGTTGGGGTATCAATAATAAGAGTGTAGGAGAGAAGAGATGGGTGCTGACCAGAAGAAAGAAGAGGTCTTTGGCAGGGTAAGGAAGAAGTTTGGTTTTGTCCCTAATGTCTTTAAGGAGTTGGCCCTGAGCCCGGTGGTAGCGGATGCTTATATGACGGGAATCGAGGTGCAGGAGCAAGGGGCTATTTTTTCAATGCAGGAATTGCAGGGAGTAAACCTTGCTCTCTCAACCGATGAGGGTTGCAGGTGTAACCATCCCGTATAATAGTACCATCAATAAATAGAGTTCTCCGTTATACTGATTAATCAGAAAGGAGGACATATTATGAAGAAGTCGCGATATACAGAGACGCAGATCGTTGGTATCTTGAAGGAGGTTGAGGCAG
>JAJRSM010000118.1 GCA_024278765.1 Deltaproteobacteria bacterium
CTGTATTGCGATTTAATCCCGTAAGGATCGCTATATTTTGAGAGGCCAGATCAAGGGAAAAACAACGTATCAGTTTACGAAATTTGGCCTCTGTGATTCTTGAACGTTTTATATAGCGATTTCTCATTATCTTGCCTGCACAGGTACTTTAAAGCACCTGTGCTAGTCAAGACCCTTTTTTTAATATATTTACCTTAGCTTTTCTGATTTATCGGTCTTTACAATAAAACCATCGTAGTTGAGGGATTGCTTGTTGTGGTTGAAGGGGTTGGCATGCCTGTAAATAATCGGGATATAGCGGTACGTTTTTTCCCAATATTCATTCCTATCGCAGTGCTCACTCTTGTAGTGGTCTATCTCTTCTTTTCATTTAATCAGCGAGTGGCGAAAGATATAATCGAGCGTGATGAGCTTCATAATATTGAGCGTCTAAAGACCGTTAGTACCGTCGATCTACGCTCTGTTATCGCTGACCTTCTTATGCTTTTAGATTACAACAATCACCTGGAGAAAAGCTCCGGTCTTCATAGTGCAGCTACAGCTGAACTTGTTGGCGAGTATACCTCTTTTATCAGCAGAAAGAGGGTCTATGATCAGATACGCTATCTTAACAATGATGGTATGGAGGTTGTTAGGGTTAACTTTGATGGTGAGAAGTCATCGGTCTCCTCTGCAAAGGCACTACAGAGTAAGAAGTCCATGTACTATTTCAGGGATACGATAAGGCTAAAACGTGGCGAGATTTTTGTCTCTCAGATAGATCTTAACCTGGAGAATGGTAAGATTGAAGAGCCGGTAAAGCCAGTTATGCGGTTGGGAACACCTGTCTTTAATAGTAACGGTGATAAGACAGGCATAGTCCTGCTTAATTATCTTGGTGGTGAGTTTCTGGGGAAACTCAAGGGGCATCATGGTAGTAATCTGAGTAATCTACTGGTGCTGAACAGGGAGGGGCACTATCTGGTAGCCACCACCAGTGATGACGAATGGGGCTTTATGTATGAGGATAAAGTCGATAAGACCTTTCAGAGTACTTACCCTGAGGTATGGGAAAAAATACTTCAGCAAAAGGACGGTCAATTATACGCCAAAGACGGCCTCTTTACCTTTGGTACGGTCTATCCTGTGCTAGACGCGCTTGGATGGAGGGATGCAGGTAGCGTCAAAAATAGGCGTTACTTTCTTCGTATAGTATCTTTTATTCCTGTAAATCCTTTGACTGGGCGGATGGATGCTGGAAGTTATGTTCAGGCCGCAGCCCTAATATTGTTGGGTTTTGTGGTCTTGTCGTGGTACCTAGCACGTGCGCGAGCCAGAAGGTTCCGCGCCGAAGATAAGCTGGCGGCCTTTATAAAAGAATAAAAGTGTTTTTTTAAGGAGTTTGTCTATACTGTGAGCTATGGAGTGGCTCGCGATTTTAAGGTCTTTTGTTAAAGAGTAACCTTTATTACAGTCTTTAGATTCCCTCTCACATTAAAGTCCCCAACGACCTCTAGCTTGCGCGGCTCTATTATTGCCTTAATCTCGCTGAAGATCTTATTGGTAACGGCCTCGTGAGATATGGCTAGGTTGCGGTAAGCGTTAAGGTAGAGCTTTAGGGACTTAAGCTCTACAACGAACTTATCAGGGACGTAGCTTACACGAATCGTCGCAAAGTCTGGGTAGCCCGAGCGAGGGCAGAGGCAGGTAAACTCGGGGTAGCTGATATCTACTGTATAGTCGCGCTCGGGTGTGGGGTTTTCCCAAGGCTCAAGCACGGCCTCTTCTATTGCCTTTTTTCCGTAGTCTCCCATAGGCAGAATCTTACCAGTTTGCAATGCTCCTGTAAAGAACGGTCATTACTACTTTCAGAGATACCCGCGAGAGAGCCACTGTTTGCTAAATCAAGCCCAGCACGCGCCCGCACATACAACATATTTTGTAGTTACCTTGTCAAAAAAAAGTTGAAATTGCTTGACATAGTTGCAATAATGCGCAATTATTAAATTACGAAATTATGAAACTATGAAGGACCTATTCAAGATACAGGCAGAGATCTCAAAGCCGCTTGCAAGCGCACGACGGCTAGAGATTATCTATGCCTTAGGGCAGCGGGAGAGGTCAGTAGCCGAGCTCACCACTATACTGGACCTTCCCAAACCAAATGTCTCTCAGCACCTTGCGGCCCTTCGGGCCTCGGGGCTCGTCACCACACGCCGCAGCGGCGTAAGTATACTTTACAGCATAGCCAATCTAAAGATAAACCAAGCCTGCGAACTTATGCGTGAGGTAATGATAGAGCAGTTTGAGGATAACCGCAGGCTTATGAATGAGCTCGGGAAGAGGGGTAAAAAATAAGATTAACCAGACGCAGCAACCTTGTATCTCGCAAACAACAAGGTAAGGATCAAAGGAGGACGCCAGCAATGAGTGCAACACTTGACAGAGAGCAGATCGTGATAGTACTTAAAAATCTATCAAATGGAAGTCAGCGCCTTTTAGATGCATTAATGTTTTGCCAGACGCAGATGAAGGAGGGGGAAGAGGTACTTATAGTTCTTGACGGAGACAGTGTTTTTTTAGGGCACAAAGGCAGAAGGATGCAGCATGGTCTTATTAGTATGGAAGGGATCTTCGTTGATATTATCTCAAAGGGAGCGCGTGTTATGACTATCATTGAATCTACAAAGGCCAGAGGGCTTAGTGAAGATGAGTTAATAGATGGAGTAGAGATGGCCGAGGCACTCGATATGAAGGAGTTGATAGAGGAGGGGCGGCAGGTCTTGATTTTTTAGGTGGTTGGATTGATCATACTATATATTATTATTTAGATGGTTAATAGCGGTATGAATGAGCACTGGCAGTAGACTATTACCTCTTGATATATTTCTTCCTTGTTGCCTTTTACCTGGTATTTAAAGTGCTCTGAACCCGGCAGGCAAATATTCGAGACTTAGAATTATTGTAGCCGAAAAAAAGATCTACCTAGCGCAGGCGGAAAGGCTAGAGCTCCCGCTCTGTCCCCGTTGCAACGGCTGAGCAGATAAGATCGGAACCTTTATCTTTTATGATTAGGTTGCAGTCATCGACCATAGCATCTATTGCCTGGTCGGTACGGTCCTGATTATGGTGGAAGAGGCCAAGTTCTTTTACCCCGGCCTCTAATGCCATATCAAGGGCATCCAGAAAGACGGAGTGTCCCCAACCCCTTGTGTGTTCATATTCCATTGGGCTATATTCCGCGTCGTGAAAGAGCAGGTCAGCATCCTTTGAGAACTTTACGTAGTCGCTACGCTCCAGCCCGTCTGGGTGCTTATGGGTAAGCTCATTGTCGGTTAGAAATACAAAAGCCTTGCCATCTTCTTCGATTCTGTAGCCAACGCCCTTGTTGGTGTGGCTAAGGGGGATGGTAGTTACCTGCATTGAGCCGATCTCAATTGTGTCCTGCGTTGTTGTCAGGAATTCAATATCTGCGTGTATGTCTTCAAGCTCTACTGGGAAGTACGGTGGCGTCATGGTGTGCGAGACTATCTTCATGATAGAGTCCTGCGTGGTGCGTGGCCCTCTTATGTGAATGTGGCTGTGTCCCATATACAGGGGTTTGAAGAATGGAAAGCCAGAGAGATGATCCCAGTGTGAATGGGTAAAGAAGATATTTATCTCTGGCGGTTTTTTATTCATTAATTTATTGCCAAGCCTGCGGATGCCTGTGCCGGCATCCAGGATGATGATATCGCCGGAGCTGCCGACGACCTCTATGCAGGTCGTGTCTCCACCGTACTTTAGATACTCTTTACCTGAAACAGATATCGAGCCGCGTGAACCCCAGCAACGTACAAGCATGATTTTAAAATCCTCTACCTTGATCGTTTAATTAACTGGTAGCCTTTACACTGCTACCTCTGCTTCTTTGCACTCGTGGCACTTTCCATCACCTTTTTAAGCGGGACCTTGTTTTTTAGTGCTGCTTTTTTGCAGTCCTCAAACTCGGGCTGCCTGTTAACCACGGATCCGTCCAGTAAAGACTCTTTTATTCTTATCGTCCCGAAAGGGGTATTTACTTTAATTATTCTTCGCTCAAGACATTGCCTTTTTGCAGTTGAGTAGCGAAGTCCTATAGAGCTGGACTCGGTAAGGATTATCCTGCTGAGCAGGTCCTTCTTTCGCTCTTCGGTTAAGACCGTTAGCAAGAGCCCGGGTCTGCCTTTTTTCATTATGATCTGCGTTAGGTATGCATCGAGTGCGCCCTTTTTTATAAGTCTATCCAGAAGATAAGCGGCTACCTGCGGGTTCATATCATCTATATTGGTCTCGATCAAAACGACAGACCCTTGCTCTGAGCAAGGGGTCGCGCCTGTTGTCTTCTGTTTTACCGGGGATGGCTGCGGGGCTGTACCCATAAGTGCTCGCATGGCATTTGGAAGCTCACGAAAGTCTTTCCCCCCCAGTCCGTATCCAATCGCCTCGACCGTCATCGGCGGAGCCATTCCGTGCCCACTTGCAAGCGTCTTTATGATTACCGCACCTGTAGGGGTCGTAAGTTCCATTGTTATTGGCGAGGGGACGGTAGGGATGCCTTTTATTATCTCTAGCGTCGCAGGGGCCGGTATGGGCAGCCTGCCGTGGTCGGTATCAACCCAGCCTGACCCTAGTGGTATCGGGCTGGTATATACTTTTTCTATTCCAAGGCTTGTTATCGCTATAGCCACCCCAACGATATCGACTATAGAATCAACGGCCCCGACCTCGTGGAAGTGTACCTTTAGGTGAGAGATGCCGTGGACCTTGCCCTCGGCTATAGCAAGGTTTTTAAAGATCTTTATGCTGAGTTTTTGTATCTTCGCATCCAGCGTGCTATCAGCTATCAGTTTTTCTATATCTCTAAAAGTCCGGTGGTGTTTTTCTTTCTTTGTGATGACCTTAAAGCGCGTCCCACTTATTGCGTGGCGTTTCTCTGTGGTAGTTCTTAGCGTATAACCTTTTACAGGCAGCTTTTTGAGCTCGCGCCTTATCATCGCCAGATCCACGCCGAGATCAATGAGCGCTGCCATGCACATATCGCCGCTTATGCCAGTCGGGCATTCCAGGTAAAGTATCTTTTGTTCTTTCATTTTATTTTATGTTTAGTCTCTATTTATTAGTGTCGCTGCGTAGGCCGCGCCAAAGCCGTTGTCTATATTTACTACACTTATCCCAGAACTGCAAGAGGTGAGCATAGCCATTAGTGTTGTTAGGCCGCCGAGGTTTGCTCCGTACCCGATGCTGGTCGGTACGGCTATTACGGGTCTTGCGACAAGCCCTGAGACAACACTTGGCAGGGCCCCTTCCATCCCTGCTACAACTATAAGAACGTTTGCCGATAGTATCTTATCTTTTTTACCGAGCAGCCGATGCAGCCCGGCTACCCCGACGTCAAAGAGCCGTTCGACCTTATTGCCCATATACTCTGCCGTAAGTGCTGCTTCCTCTGCTACGGGTATATCCGAGGTCCCTGCTGTTATTACCAGCACCTTACCACGCCCGCAGATCTCCACCTTGTGTGTTTTAATGAAAAAAATACGGGCGTCTTTACAGTAGACGGCTTTCGGGAAGTGCTTCTTGAGCGCAGCGGCTTTTTTGGCCTCAAGCCTTGTTATAAGGACGTTCTCCTCAAGGGCTATCATGCGCCTTGCGATCTCTCTGATCTGTAGGGCACTCTTGCCCTCACCGTAGATGACCTCAGGGAAGCCGCGCCTGAGTGATCGGTGCGAATCTACGGTTGCGAACTCGAGTTCTTCAAAGGGGAGCGTGCGCAATTGCGTCAGTGCGCTATCTACATTCACCTCGCCTTTGGAGAGATCGGTAAGGAGCTTTTTAAGAAGTTTTGTATTCATTTTATATGGGGTGCTCAGGTATAGGTTTTTTATTTGTAGTGGTCAAAGCCTTTGTTCTTTATTTTAAGTTCCGTACCATTGTTTTGTAAGAAGCGTACATTGTTAGACTTTGAGTCTTTGTTTAGTTTTTCTGTTAGACCTATCCGTGTTATCTCAATGCCGCTCTGCTCAGCAAGTAATGTGATCTCTTCTTTGTGTTCTTCTTTGGCTGTAAAAAGCAGTTCATAGTCCTCCCCTCCGCGCAGGGGCAGCTGAAGATCTTCATTTTCTTTTTTAAGGTAGCTCTGCATTTC
Source organism: Deltaproteobacteria bacterium (assembly GCA_024278765.1). Lineage (GTDB taxonomy): Bacteria > Desulfobacterota > GWC2-55-46 > GWC2-55-46 > DRQE01 > JAJRSM01. The sequence goes on from JAJRSM010000118.1 coordinate 6,146, forward strand.
ACTGGATATCGGTAGAAGGATAGTCTCTACTGTTGCACCGACTTGGCTGGCCTCTGCCAGGGTCGCTAGATCAATGGCAAGTCCGTCGCTTGTATCCATCATAGAGGTCGCAAGCCCTTTTCGCGCGATTGTTCTGGCGATCTTTGTACGTGGTTTCGGGTCAAGGTGGCGTGCAACGCTATTGCGATACGGCGACCGCGTAATGGCAGATGGGCCGTCATCCTGTAGACCTATTAACCCTAGATAAGACGTCCCGACAGTGCCTGTGACATAGATGGCTTCGCCGGGGGCGGCTCCCGAGCGATAGATTACTTCATCTCTCGAGGCCTCACCAAGGATTGTAGAGGTGAGGACTATTGAGCCCTCACTAGGGGTCGATGACATGTTGCCACCGATAAGGACCATGTTACTTTCACTGCAGGCCTCCTTCACACCACGGTAGAGCTCGGTTATAAAACCTTCATCTATTGTGCTCGGCATGGTAATGGAGAGAAGGATAAACTGCGGCGTGCCGCCCATTGCGATTATATCAGAGACAGATACATTAACGAGTTTCCTGCCTAGCAGTTTCGCAGGCGTATAGGTAAGTGAAAAATGAATCTCTTCCGTAAGCGTATCAGTGCTGGAGAGAAGCACCTTGCCACTGCTTGGGATCGTTACGGCGCAGTCATCGCCGATCCCTTTTATAACCCGAGGGTCGGTCTGTGAAAACCTCTTGTCGAGTATATCTATCAGGGCCTTCTCACCCAGCTCTTTTAGCTGCATACGGCGTTACTTGCGACCTTTCTTTTTCTTTGCGGTAGCCTTCGCAGGAGCAGCCTTCTTCTTTGGAGCAGCTTTCGCTGGGGCAGCCTTCTTCGCAACGGTTTTCTTGACTGTAGCTTTCTTTGGCGCGGCTCTTTTCTTTGCTACTGCTTTCTTAGGTGTGGCTTTTTTAGGCGCAGCTTTCGCTGGAGCAGCCTTCTTAGGTGTGGCTTTTTTCTTTGCTATGGCCTTCTTCTTAGGCGCAGCCTTCGCTGAAACAGCCTTTTTCTTTGTGATTTTCTTAGACTTAGCTGCTGCTCTTTTTTTGGCAGCGGCTTTTTTATTGGATGCTGCTTTATTCTTGGTAGTTATCTTTAAAACCCTGCTAAGTACATCGTCCATATGGCCAACGAGGACTATATTGAGTTTGTCTTTTATGTTTTTAGGGATCTCTTCCAGATCTTTTTTGTTTCTGTCCGGGCAGAGGACTGTTTTTATGCCGGCGCGAAGGGCCGCTAAGCATTTTTCTTTCAGCCCTCCTATCGGAAGAATACGGCCTCTTAGGGTTATCTCACCGGTCATTGCCAGGTTTTTATCTATCGGGATCTGCGTAAGTGCGGATACGATAGAGGTCGCCATGGTTATACCAGCAGACGGGCCGTCTTTTGGTATGGCACCGGCTGGTACGTGGACGTGGATGTCTTTGTCTTTATAGAACTCCGGGGCAATACCAAGCTCCTTTGCCCGTGTCCTTGTATAGCTGTAAGCGGCCTGAGCCGATTCCTTCATTACGTCGCCCAGATGTCCGGTCAGTGTCAGCTGGCCTCGCCCTTTCATAATCGTTGTCTCGATATAGAGGACCTCACCGCCAACAGGCGTCCAAGCAAGCCCTGTGGCAACGCCTATCTCGTCTTTTTCGCGTTCTTCTTCATCCATATATTTGGGGATGCCAAGATACTCGTGTACCTTTGTAGGCGTAATCGTAGTGGATTTTGTCGATCCAGCGGCGACTTTTTTTGCAACCTTGCGGCATACCCCTGCGATCTCACGCTCGACGTTTCTAAGCCCGGCTTCGCGCGTGTACTCTGTTATGATCTTTGTAACGGCCTCGTCGGTAAATTTTATAAGTTTATCACTAAGTCCGTTTTCTTTAATCTGTCTGGGTATCAGGTACCTGTTGGCTATGACAAGCTTTTCTTCGCTTGTATAACCGGGGATATAGATAATCTCCATCCTGTCTTTAAGAGGGCCGGGGATTGGATCCATCTGGTTTGCCGTAGTGATGAACATGACATTTGTAAGATCAAACGGCAGGTTCAGGTAATGGTCGCTAAAGGAATTATTCTGCTCAGGGTCTAGGACCTCCAGCAGAGCCGAAGAAGGATCACCCCTGAAGTCAGAGCCGATCTTATCGATTTCATCCATCATAAAGACAGGGTTATTCGTACCTGCTTGCTTCATCCCTTGAATGATGCGTCCAGGTAGGGCTCCGACATAGGTGCGCCTATGTCCTCTTATCTCTGCTTCATCACGCACGCCACCGAGCGAGAGTCTTACGAACTTTCTGCCAATAGCCCTTGCAATAGATTTCCCAAGTGAGGTCTTACCTACCCCCGGAGGTCCTACAAAACAAAGTATAGGGCCTTTGGTGTCGTTTTTGAGTTTGCGTACAGCCAGATACTCAAGAATTCTCTCTTTGACCTTTTCCAGATCATAATGGTCGGTATCGAGTATTTCTTTGGCCTTGGCTATATCAAGGACGTCCTTGGTCTGCTTGCTCCATGGCAGGTCTATGAGCCAGTCAAGGTATGTTCTGGTAAGTGTCGCTTCAGCAGCGTCGGGGTGCATCATGTCGAGGCGGTCGGCCTGCTTTATCGCCTCTTTTTCTATATCAGGCGGCATCTTCGCAGCCTTTATCTTCTTTTTAAAGTCGTTGATCTCTTCACTGGTCTCTTCTATATCACCTAGCTCGGTCTTGATGGCCTTGAGTTGTTCACGCAGGTAGTACTCGCGCTGGCTCTTGTCCATCTCTTCTTTGGCCTGGCTCTGGATCTTACTCTGCATCTGAGCGACCTGGAATTCCTTAACCAGCAGGTCACTTACGGTCTGTAGTCTCTCTACCGGGTCGAGTATCTCTAGTACTTTCTGTGCGTCATCGGTTTTGAGCCCTAGGTTTGCGGCAACGAGATCGGCGAGCCTGCCGGGCTCTTGGACGTTTTCCAGAACCATCATTACCTCAGGGAAGATGATCTTGCCAAGAGAGGCGAGCCTTTCAAGGACCTCGCGTACGTTGCGCATAAGCGCTTCGATCTCAAGCGGGGCCTTAACGACCGGTTCTTCTTCTACCTTAAGTGTATCAATGGTGTAGAAAGGCTGGGTCTGGAGGAATGTCTTTACCTTACTGCGCGTAAGCCCCTGAACGAGTATTTTTACCCTGCCATCAGGGAGCTTAAGCATACGCATTATCATGCCTATTGTACCGAAGTTGTTGAGATCTTCGGGGTCTGGGTCTTCTTTTGATACGTCCCGTTGTGTGGAGAGGAATACGAGTCTGTCCTTTGTCAGTGCTGCATCCACTGCATTTATCGAGCGTTCTCTGCCGACAAAGAGCGGTACTATCATATACGGAAAGATGACAACGTCCCTGATGGGCAGCAGCGGTAGTACCTCTGGTATATCAAACTGCTCTTCATTGAATTCTTCGTCTATGTCATTGATCTCGTCAGACATCTATATATCCTCGCTTTATGGTTTTAAGACGTTTTAATCGGAATGCGCCTTGGTTTTCCTCTTTTATCTTCCACTATCGGTATTGTTATTCTAAGGATGCCGTTGGTATAGCTGGCATCTATATGTTTGGTGTTAACCGGCACGGGTATCTCAATGGCTCTGAATATCTTGCCGTAGGTACGCTCCATGCAGACGTAGTTGATATTGTTCTCTTCAAAACACTCATATTTGTCGGCCTTAACATTAAGGGTGTTCTCAAATATGGTGACGTCTATATCCTTAAACCTGACGCCTGGCATCTCGACCTCAATGACAACATCTTTATCTGTCGAGAATATATCGACGTAAGGAATATGGTTTACCTGCTCCATAGTCCCTGGCGTCTGTGCGCTCTCGATGTTCTGGGCTATAAAATCGGGTTTTTTGCTTTTCTTTACCGTAGATTTTGGTGGCGGTTTTTTTGCCGATTTTACCATTTAATCTTCCTTGAACCGCTAGAGTTGGTCTGGATCTTCTCGGGTGGCTCGCTCCGTCCCTGACGGACTTTAGGTTGTTTGTTCATACATATACTTAATTTTTAGCACCTTTTTTTGGTCTTGGCAAGTCAACTAGGCTTTATTGGTGCTTTTTAAAAAAGTCTTTTAATAAATTTTCTTAGTTCTACGGCTGTCTCCTTATTTTTAAGGCCCATATGTATGTTGGCTTTGAGAAAACCGACCTTGTCTCCCGCATCAAAACGCTCGCCTTCGAACTCATAGGCATAGACGGCCTGGGTCTTTAAGAGCCCTTTTATTGCATCGGTCAGCTGGTACTCTCCGCCGCTGCCTTTTTTGTTTTTTTCTAGTTGCGTGAATATCTCGGGCGTAAGTATGTAGCGCCCGATTATCGCAAGGTTGGAGGGCGGGTTTTTCTCCGGCTTCTCTACGACGTCTTCAACTTTATAGAGGCCGTCTGCTACTTTTTTGCCTTTTATAATGCCGTACATATGGGTGTGTTTCTTTGGTACACGCTGCACGGCGAGTATAGAGGTCTGGTACTTCGTAAAGACCTTTATCATCTGTTTCATCGCGGGGACCTTTGCGTCAATAATATCATCGCCAAGAAAGACGGCAAAGGGCTCGTTGTTTATAATATTTTTTGCGCAGAGCACGGCATGGCCAAGGCCTAGGGCTTTTTTCTGTCTTGTATATATATATGTAAGGTCTTCGGAGATGTGACGGATCTTGTTGAGGATGGCGGTCTTCTTTTTTTCTCTAAGCGTTGTCTCTAGCTCAAAGGATATATCAAAGTGGTCTTCAATGGCTCTTTTGCCGCGCCCTGTTATAAAGACGATCTCCTCTATGCCAGAGGCGTGTGCCTCCTCAACGCAGTACTGTATTAGAGGTTTGTCCACCAGAGGAAGCATCTCTTTGGGTATGGCCTTTGTGGCCGGCAGAAACCTGGTTCCAAGTCCTGCTGAAGGGAAGACGGCTTTTTTAATCTTCATAGTTTTCAGCCTTGATGATATTGGTTTTGTTAAGGAAAGTCAAGTTGTTATGAAGCTATCTCCATAACAGTCTCACCCGAATTTTTGTTATAGTACTACTTCGCATATGAGACGTATTTCTTTAGGAAGGAAGAGGGATTTTTTAAGGAAATGTGGTTGTTTTTTGTTTGAGTTTTGTTTTTGTTCTGTCATTGCTAGGTGCTGCGCACAGCATATTTAGGTTGCGAAGAGAAGCCGTCGTGCTGTAGGCATATTATATTGATGAATTTTGCCCCACCGCAGGTGGGTGCTGCGCACAGCAAAATCTTTTCGATACTCCCGCTATCTAACATAAAGAATACTTTACGCGTGTAATTTGCTCTCCGCAGGAGTGTGACGAAGCAATCTCGTTAGTAAACCCCCCTCAGTCCCCCTTTGGAAAAGGGGGAGGTTGAAAAATAATTCGCTTAGTTGGTATATGTTTTGGGAAGGTATGCTCTGGACTTCCCCCGCTTTAGTAGACACATTTGATGGTACAATTGCAAACAAACGGAGGTGTGTCTATGTCCAATCAGAGGTATTCAGAAGAGTTTAAACAAGAGGCGGTAAAACAGGTGACAGAGCGCGGTCATTCTGTC
>JAJRSM010000119.1 GCA_024278765.1 Deltaproteobacteria bacterium
AAAATAACGGACGAGCAGGTGGCAAGGGTAGAATCACTGATCAACAACAGGCCCAGAAAGTGTCTGGGCTACAAAACACCGCTTGAGGTCGCTTCCGCCTCTGTTGCACTTCGACCTTGAATGTGGGACTCGCAATAAACCCTTCTCCGAAGAATAATCTAGGAGCGCACAGGTGATCGGATAACACCTGCGTGCGGAGGGAGCACCTCAAGGCACCTCTGTTTTGAGCCAGCAAGGGGAGAGGACGCCGACTTTGATCACCAAGGATACAAGCAAAGATGCCCGAAAACTCTTCGGATAGGGCTAGCTATGGCTTATCAAACCTAGTCCGCGTGCTTCCTCAGAAAGGTCGGCGTATCATAGTAATCTTCATCCCGACTACCATTCATTCCACCACGCTTATCCGTCCTACTATACTCGCCAGGGTTATACGACGCTCCGCCAACCATCACACCACCAACTGCCGACATTGGCAATGGCTGCTGGCTATGGCTAGCAGGTGGCTGATGAGCCTGCCCTACATTAGGGTTAGCAGGCGGAGTATGCGCCATACCTTGCCCCTGCATCATAGGCTGATTCGGCTGCATACCCGTGTTTTGGCCATGGTTAACACCCATATCGTGGCCCATAGCCTCTGTCTTGATCTGATTAGAATTATTACTTACAGGAATCTCTCCTTCCTCGCCAAAGCCTGTGGCGATAACAGTCACACGAACCTCATCACCCATCGTCTCATCAATGACTGCGCCAATAATAATATTGGCATCAGGATGGGCCTCTTCATGAACGAGCGTTGAGGCATCGTTCATATCATTTAAGGTCAGATCAGATGATCCAGTTACATTTATAAGTACGCCTCTTGCGCCCTTGATAGAGATATCCTCTAAAAGCGGACTCGATATCGCCTGCCTTGCGGCCTCTAGCCCACGGTTCTCGCCCATTGCTAGCCCACTTCCCATAAGGGCACGACCCATCTCACTCATAATCGTCTTAACATCCGCGAAGTCTACGTTAACTAACCCAGGCACGGTAATAACATCACTTATTCCCTTTACTGCCTGGAAAAGTACGTCATCGGCCTTTTTAAATGCATCGGCAAGCGAGGTATTCTTGCTCGCAATCGAGAGCAACCTCTGGTTCGGTATTGTGATTACCGTATCAACAACTGCCTTCAGATTTTCAAGACCTTCTTCGGCAACAACAGATTTGCGTGCACCCTCAAAGCCAAATGGCTTTGTCACGACACCCACTACAAGTGCGCCGCATTCTCTTGCTATCTCTGCCACAACAGGTGCGCCGCCTGTGCCGGTGCCTCCTCCCATGCCTGCCGCGATAAAGATCATATCCGCGTCACTGCATATCTCTACCAGTTGCTCACGACTCTCAATGGCTGCGTTCTTTCCGACATCCGGGTTAGCACCGGCTCCGAGCCCCTTGGTAAGCTCACTGCCAAGCTGAATCTTCAGGTCCGCAAGCGAAGATACCAGTGCCTGACTATCCGTATTTGTCGTTATAAATTCTACACCTTCCAGCCCTGAAAGTATCATAGTATCGACGGCGTTGCCCCCGCATCCGCCAACCCCTATGACCTTAATTCTAGCACCTCTATTAAAGTTATCCGATAACTCAAAAACCATCTGCTCCCTCCTTTTTTCACCTTCGTTAAGAGTTATTAATAATTGTCTAAATAAACCCGATCTGGACGTAAAAACGCCACCTATATATTTAACCTTCTGCTCTCTCTAAAAAAACTCTTGTATCCAACCCGTCATCCTGCCAAGAAGCTTATTAAACATATTACCGCCGCCTCTCTTGAACTGCGCCTCGACCGCATGCTTTGTGCCGTAGCGCACTAACCCAACCGCAGTTGAATAAGCCGGATCCTTTACGACATCGACCAGACCGCTGAGCCCAACGGGTGTACCCTTCCTGACCGGCTGATCAAAGACCTGCTCTGCCAGATCCGTTACACCAGCAAGCGAGGCAGTCCCTCCTGTCAGGACAATGCCAGATGAAACGACGCTATCAAAGCCCGACTTGTATATCTCGCGCTTGACCAGTTCAAAGAGCTCCTCGACCCTCGGCTCTATTATCTCTCCCAGAATATGACGAGAGACCGTCCTTGGTTTGTACCCGCCAACGGCCGGGACCTCAAGGGTCTCGTCCTCAGCTGCCATTGCGGCTATCGCACAGCCGTACTTTATCTTAAGTTTTTCGGCCTCACTCGCCGGGGTTCTAAGCCCAACGGCGACGTCCCCTGTTACCTGATTACCGCCAAGCGAGATCACACTAGTGCATTTTATAGAGCCCCCGTGGAAGATCGCTATATCGGTCGTACCGCCACCGATATCGATCAGGGCTACGCCAAGGTCACGCTCGTCATCATTAAGTACGGCCTCGCTGCTGGCTATCTGTTGCAGAACTATATCGGCGACATCAAGACCGGCCTTGTTGGCGCACTTTATTATATTCTGCGCTGAAGTAACGGCAGCAGTAACTATATGAACCTTTACCTCAAGCCTTATCCCGTTCATGCCAAGCGGCTCTTGGATGCCACTCTGATCATCGATTATATATTCCTGCGGAATAACATGGATGACCTCCCTATCGGTCGGAATGGCAACGGCCTGCGCGGCCTCGACGACTCTATCTATATCAGCAGGCATTATCTCGCCTTCCTTTACAGCTATTACACCGTGGCTATTAAAGGCCCTTATATGCCCGCCGGAGATGCCCGCGTAGACCTGATTAATCTCGCAGCCAGCCATGAGCTCGGCCTCTTCAACGGCCTTTTTTATCGACTCTACGGTGCTCTCTATATTTACGACAACGCCTTTTCTCAGCCCCTTCGATGGGTGCGTACCTATGCCTATAATCTCAAGACCGTCCTTGGTCTCTTCGCCAACTATGACACAAATCTTTGTAGTGCCGATATCCAGCCCTACTATAAGATTATCTCTCTTTGACATTTTATGTAGCCTCCCTTGCTCCACCGACAGAGGTCGCAAACCTTACAACAACCCCACGATCATTATTAAGATCAACAAATTCTATACCGGTAAGCTTGCCGCCTCTGGCGGCTATTATCTTCTCAAGCATACCGAACTTATCTGCAAAATCAGTACTACCCAGATCAAACCTTATCCCTTCCCTCAGAGTAACTACTGAAAAGCCATGCACCGGGTCAGCGTGAATCTCTGATATATTAGAGAGATTAAATCTCTCTGCATTCTCTAAGACCCTGACAAGCCTTAAAAGGGCCGGCCCCATCGTAAACTTCCACTTATATTTATGCTGCTCCAGCCCCGTGACAATAGGTATATCGAGCCTGTCTTCCGGTGAATATCTTTTAAAGAGCACGCCCTTGGCATCCATAATAAAGAGCCCGTCGATATTGACCAGCACCACGGGTCGCCGCTCTACAATGCTTACATTAACAGTATCTGGCAGGACCTTTACTACCTTTGCCGTCTTTACATAAGGGTTACTCTCTATTATCGCCTCGACTTCAGAAGTACTTACAGCCAGAATATTACGCCCCTCTCTCAAATTTGCCTGCTCCAGCAGATCCTCTTTATCGACCCTATCAAGCCCGGCCACATTAATATGCCTGAGCATTAATCTCGGGCTACTTACAACCTCCGCGTAGAGCAGAAGCCCACCGAAGATTACCGATATAAAAAGCACGGTCAGCCCCAGCGTTGAACCAATGAAGCTAAAGAAACGGCCATACCTTCTGAAAAAACGATCTTTCCTTTTACGATTGCCACCTGACTTATTCTTTATATTCAATTTCTTACGCATGCTCCTTACCCGTCTCTATCTTGTCATCTGCAAGCGGCCCTGCCGCCTTTTGAGACGGCCCTGCCGTTTTATGGAGACGAGCCGTAAGCAGTATTTCCTCTACCAACTCCTCGTAGCTACTACCGGCAGCACCGGCTGCCATTGGCAAGAGGCTCAACCCGGTCATCCCGGGGATTGTGTTAGCCTCCAAAACAAACAACTCACCAGCTGCGTCGAGCAGTATATCTACCCTCGCCGCCCCGGCGCAACCCAGTGCCTTATAGGTCTTTACCGCGACCTCATTTGCACGCTCAGCTACGGCTTTATCCAGCTTGGCCGGAACTACAAATTCGGTCAGACCTTTTTTATACTTTGAATCAAAGTCATATATCCGGGCCTTTGTTATAATCTCTACAACAGGTAATACTCTATCCTCTATAATAGAGATCGTAATCTCCCGACCGGTTATAAACTCCTCTACGATCAAGACCTCTTCAAACTTATAGGCCTCTATAGCAACCTTCAGAAACTCTTCTGAGGTATCGGCAACGCCGATACCTATGGTAGATCCGTGGCTGGCGGGCTTTACTATAAGCGGCAGTTCAAAGCCGTCTGGTATCTCCGTACCACCATCCCTTAAAACAAAAGAGCGCGGCGTGGGGATCCGGTGCCGATCAAAGACAATCTTACTGGCGACCTTATCCATGGTGACGGCACTTGACAGAACGCCCGACCCTGTATAAGGAATACGCATGATTTCTAGTAAGCCCTGAATAGCTCCGTCCTCTCCGTAAAGTCCGTGCAGGGCGATAAATACGACCTCGACGTCAAGTCTCTGAAGCTCTGCGGCGACGTTACTAACGGCATCAATCGCTACGGCATTATAGCCGCGCGACAAGAGTGCCGCTAAAACAGCCCGTCCACTCTTAAAAGAGATCTCACGCTCCTGCGACAAGCCACCCATAAGAACGCCGATGCGCTTACCCTTAAACTCCGCTATAAGTTCTGCCCGCTCCGCCACCTGCTAATCATCTCCAACTACTTTTATCTCCGGCTCTAATGTTACTCCACTCTTGCTATAGACCTTATCCCTTATAAGGGCCATCAGACTCAAGACGTCCATAGCCGTTGCATTGCCCTTGTTAACGATATAATTTGCATGCACCTCTGAAACCATAGCACCGCCGATGCGGTGGCCTTTGAGTCCTGCCTCTTCTATGGCCTTTCCGGCAAAGGTACCTTCCGGGTTTTTAAAGACAGAGCCGGCACTCGGGCAACCAACCTTGCTACTGCTTTTGCGACGCGTCCTTAGGCCAGTTATCGTCTCCTTGATTTCGTCCTCTGGCTTCTTTACAAAACTCAGATGCGCTCTGGTTACAATCGCACCTTCTGGTAGAGTCGCCCGGCGGTAACCAAACTCGATATCGCCCTTGGGTATAAAACTCTTTTTTCCTTTGCGATCCAAAACCTCAACACCTTCTATAATTGTGCTCATCTCTTGACCATATGCACCGGCATTCATCACTACCGCGCCGCCAACCGTACCGGGGATGCCCTCGGCGAACTCTAAGCCGGAGAGCCCCCGCTCAACGCAACGCTTTAAAAGCCTTGATAACGTAATACCGCTGCCGACTACAATATCAGTCTCTTCGCGCCACGAAAGATCCCTAAAACCCTCGGTCATATTAACAACGACCCCTCTGATACCCTTGTCGCGTACGACCAGATTGGTCCCTCCGCCAAGAATAAATACAGGGAAACGCTTGGCAGTGGCAAAGGCCAGAAGGTCTTTCAGATCGGCCTCGTCCTGCGGAAAGGCCATTACCTCGGCAGGGCCACCAACACCCATAGAGGTATACTGGCTCATAGGCACATCAAAGAGGACCTTACCCTTAAAACGCTGAACGAAAAATAATTGAAACTGCTCTGCCACTATTTACTCCTAATAAATTTATCTCTACCACGCCAGATAAAACCGACCGGTTATAATTCTTTCCCTTCGTCTTCCTGAACAAGCCTCAGGCTCGACACCCCGTACTTTTCCTCTAATACCGTTAAGGTCTCCTCAGCCACCTGCCAGACATCGCCAGCACCAAGGGTTATAACCATATCGCCCCCCTCGGTCAGTTCGACCAGACGCGCCGGGACCTCTTCTTTCCGGGCTATATACTCTACGGCCCTGTGACCGTGTTTTTTTATGGCCTCAAAAAGCTTCTCCGAGTTAAAGTCCTTGCTGGGTGCTTCGCCTGCTGCGTAGACATCGGTTATAATAAGGACATCAGCGTCATTAAAGGCCGTTATAAACTCAGAGAATAGATCCTCTGTTCTCGAATATCTATGAGGCTGAAAGACTATTATCGCCCTTCTTTTCCATCCGTCTTTTACGGCCTTCAGCACAGCCTTTATCTCAACAGGGTGATGACCGTAATCATCAACGACCATAATATTACCGGCCCTGCCCTTTACCTGAAATCTCCGTTCGACTCCTTTAAACCCTCCAGCCCCCTCTCTATAAACCTTGCCGGCACTCCCAGCTCGATTGCCACAGCGGCAGCGGCCAGTGCGTTACAGACGTTATGATCGCCCGGCAGCCCTATAGTTACGCGCCCCTCAACCTTACCCCCGACGATAAGATCAAAGCTTGTCTTTACGCCTTTCTTCTCGATATTTGCCGCATGTACCTCGGCCTGAGTCGAGAGCCCGTAGGTAACATACCTTCTGGTTATCGATGGCAAGATCGACTGAATAGTCGGGTGATCAAGGCATACTATCGAGCAACCATAAAAAGGCACTTTGTTCATAAAATCTATATACGCATCCTTCATATCTTCCATAGAACTATAATGGTTCATATGCTCACGGTCGATATTAGTAACTACCGCAATCGAAGGAGAGAGCCGCAGAAAACTACCGTCACTCTCATCGGCCTCGGCCACGAGAAAATCCCCTTTGCCAAGCGTTGCGTTCGTCCCTGTTGCATTAAGCTTTCCGCCGGTAACTACGGTCGGGTCTATACCAGCCACCTCAAGGATCGATGCGGTCATCGAGGTCGTCGTGGTCTTACCATGCGTACCTGCGATTGCTATTCCGTACTTCATACGCATCAGTTCAGCAAGCATCTCAGCCCTTGGTATTATCGGAATCTGCAGGGCCTCGGCCTCTTGAAGCTCGACATTTTCAAAGTTTACCGCCGAAGAATACACAACACAGTCAACACCCGAGACATTGCCTTTTTTATGGCCGACCATCACGGAAGCGCCAAGCGTTGCCAGACGACGGCTCGCGGCATTACCGCGCAGGTCAGAACCGGAGACCCTATACCCCATATTTAAAAGGACCTCAGCGATACCGCTCATCCCGGAGCCGCCGATACCTACAAAATGAATCTTCCTTATCTTCCCTCTATACATTTCCTAACCTCTCCTATGAACCGCTTATAATTTAACGCACTCCCGGTGCAACCGGTGCCCCGTAGGGGTTTTGTCTCCGGTGCAACCGATACCCCGCAGGGGCTTTACCTCCGGTGCAACCGGTGCCCCGCAGGTGGTTACTGCGCCAATAACATCATATAGTCATCTACTATATCCGCCGAGGCATCGCCCTTTGCCATCGCCCCGACCTTCTGCCTCATGCTCTTTATCTGCTCTGGATCTTTAAAGAGCCTTCTTATCGCATTGGCAAGTGTCTTGCCGGTCAGTTCATCTTGCTTGAGCATAATCGCCGCCCCTTTATCTACCAGAGCCTTTGCGTTGGCATCCTGATGAGAGTCCGAAGAGAACGGATAGGGCACGAGAATCGAGGGCATCTCTACGGCCATAATCTCTGCCAGACTCGTCGCCCCGGCCCGGCATATTATAAGATCGCAGTCTTTGTAAGCCGCTGCCATATCATTTATAAACTTATGCAACTCTACCTTAATGCCTTTTCTTTCATAGGCCTCTTTTACCTGAGCAAAGCCGTTATAGCCTGCCTGATGCGTAACCTTAAGAGAGGGCCAGATATCAGCCAGATGCTCTGTGGCATCGAGGAAGGCCGCATTAATTGCCGTTGCCCCCTGACTGCCTCCAAAGACAAAGATCGAAAACTGCCTATCCTGATAACTTCTGACCTCACGCTTAACCCCCAGTATTTCCTTTCTAACCGGATTGCCGGCAAGGACTATCTTCTTCTGCGGAAAATAACTACCGGCTTCTTCAAAGGACGTATAGACCCTATGGACGAATCTACCAAGAATCCTATTGGTTAGTCCCGGTACGGCATTTTGCTCAAGAATAGCTGTCTTTATACCCAAGAGCCTTGCCGCCAAGACGACAGGGCCGGAGCAATAACCGCCCGTCCCGATAACACCGTCTGGCCGTATAGCCTTTATAAGTTTTGCGGCCTTAAGGGTCGCTGCAACGGCCTTTATAAGGGCGCGAAATTTACGCGCCGAACTACGTCTTTTTATTCCCTCAACGTCGAGAAGCTCAAGCTTATATCCCAGAGAAGGCACAACCCGGGACTCTATCCCGCGAGAACTTCCCACAAAGGTTATCTCTGCCTTTGCGTCTCTTTTCTTGAATTCATCGGCCAGAGCGAGTGCCGGAAAAAGATGCCCGCCTGTACCACCGCCTGCTATAACCATCCTCAAGCCTCATTCCCCTTTATATAGACATTCAGAATAATACCGACAGCAACAAGGCTCATCACCAAAGAACTCCCTCCGTAACTAACCAGAGGAAGCGGTAATCCCTTGGACGGCAATACCCCCATAACTACAGCCATATTTATCATCGCCTGAATCGTTATCATAAGCGTCAACCCCAGAGCCAGATACCTACCAAATAGATCCTTTGCCCTCAGTGCGACCAAAAGTCCACTTATAAAAAAAATAACATATAAAAGTATTACCACTCCGACCCCGATCAGGCCAAGCTCTTCTCCTATAACCGAGAAGATGAAATCCGTATGTGCCTCTGGCAAATAAAAGAGTTTCTGCCTACCCTCGCCAAGCCCTACCCCCCATAACCCCCCGGAGCCAAAGGCCAGAAAAGACTGTATTATCTGAAAACCAGCACCGTGCGGATCTTTCCATGGGTCAAGAAACGTATATATGCGCTGTAGCATATATGGAAACTTCTGCACCACTACATAGAGCATCGGCAGTACCATTATTAAAAGCCCGGTCAAGTGCAGCGTACTGACTCCGGCGACAAAGCAGAGTATAAAGACCAGAGCGCAGAGCGTTACGGCACTGCCGAGATCTGGCTGGCCCAAAACCATGACAATAACAATGCCAGGTATTAATATATTGGGCAAAAACCCCAGAGAAAAACTCTTTATAACCCCCTGCTTGGCCTCCAACGAATAGGCCAGAAATATTACCACCGCGACCTTGGCAAGCTCTGAGGGCTGAAAAGTCATACCCATAACCTTTAACCAGCGCGTAGCCCCTCCGACCTTATGCCCAACACCCGGGATAAACAGACAAGCCAGCAATATCACCGTCCCGATAAGTATCGGATAGGTCAATTTCTTATACAGATGGTACGGCACTCTGGAGACTGCCACAAAAAGCACAAGCCCGATAATAGCAAAGGCAACGTGTTTTTTTACGAAGAAATACTCATCGCCAAACTTTCTCATCGCAACGACAAAGCTTGTTGAATAGACCATTACCAGCCCTGAAGCCACCAGAAGGAGGGTAGTTACGATCAGCATTCTATCGGCATTTCTCGCTCCTAGCATAGTGCCTCCACCAGTGCCCTGAACCTCTCTCCGCGCTCCTCGTAGTTGCGAAACATATCAAAGCTCGAACACGCAGGAGAAAACAAAACCGTTGCCCCCTGCGTTGCTACTTTTCTTGCAATCCCAACGGCCTCATCCAGATTGCCTGCCACAACGACCTGCGTAACCTCAGCAAAGGCCTCTTGCAACCTACCGCTAGCCTCACCGATTACGATCATCACCGAGACACGAGCCCCTACCAGCTCTTTTAAAAAATCGTAATTTCCGTGCTTATCGCGACCTCCGGCTATCAATACAACAGGCGTCGCCAGACCAACAAGGGCCTTAAATAAAGACCCTGCGTTCGTTGACTTAGAATCGTTCATATAACTCACACCACCTAGCTCTCTTACAAACTCGGCTCTGTGACGAAGTCCTTTAAAGCCGCGAGCCACGCACATTACCAGCTCGCCGTCTATATCCAGTGCCTCTGCCATTGCCAGAACCGCCATTATATTCTCGACGTTATGCCGCCCGATTATATTTACACCGCTAAGTGAATATTCCTTTTTGTCTCCAGCGCTGGCTCGGACAATAACCTCCTCGCCACCTTTCTGCGCCAGATAAAAACCGTCCTCTAAAAGACCCTCGCTGGAGAATCCAATAATCCGAGCCTTAATACCAGCCGTCTTCAGGTGTTTGACTATCACCGCATCTGCGAGATTAACTACTGCAAAGTCATCTGAATTCTGCTTTGCAAAGACCCTGAACTTAGTCTGTGCGTAATCCGTAAAACCGTCATATCTATCCAGATGATCCTCTGTAATATTTAAAAGCACAGCGACCTTCGGGCGAAAACTACTTACCTGCTCCAGATGATAACTACTTATCTCAAGAACTGCGTAATCAGCCTCTTTACCATCACGATACTGCGTAAAATAATCCAGCGCGGGCCTGCCGATATTGCCGCCTACAAAAACCTCGCTACCTGCTTCCTTTAAGACCTCGCCGAAAAGCGTCGTCGTCGTTGTTTTACCATTGGTCCCGGTTATGGCAATGACCGGGGCGTTGCTCAGACGGCTGAAGAGTTCGATATCGCTTACTATCTCAACGCCTTCGCCCTTCGCAGCTCTTACCGGCTCTATACTCGGCGCGACTCCCGGACTTAAAACAATCAGATCGGCTGTTCTAAAGCTATCAATATTATGGCCGCCAAGCTCCATTACTACGCCCGCCTCTTTAATTGAATCTATACCCGTTATCTCGGCCTCTGCCCGCTTATCGGTTACCGTCACAACGGCACCTAAATTTACCAGATAAGAGGCCGCTGACAATCCGGAGGCCCCGAGCCCAACCACTAGGACACGCTTGCCACTTAAAGAATAACCAGTATTCGCCAGCCTATACTCCACCCCTATCAACTCCTCTGCGATCATCTCAGCTTCAGGGTACTGATCGCTATAAGCGAGAGTATTATCGATATTATCCAGAACCTTACTATTATCTTCGGCTCGGCCCATCCCTTAAGTTCGTAATGATGATGGATCGGGGCCATAGCAAATATTCTCTTCCCGGTTAATTTAAATGACGCGACCTGACAAATAACACTTAGGGCCTCTACGACAAAGACACCTCCAACCAGTATCAGCAGGACCTCATTCTTTGTTAGAACAGCCAACGTGCCAAGCCCTCCTCCAAGCGAAAGAGCACCTATATCACCCATAAAGACCTGCGCTGGATACGAGTTAAACCAGAGAAAACCAAGGCTTGCACCCATCATAGCCCCTGCGAATATCGCAAGCTCTCCTGCCCCTGATACGTACATCACCTGCAAGTAGTTAGATATCTTTACATTACCCGTCACATAAGCGAGCAACAGGTAAGTCGCCGATGCAATCAGCATCGGCCCGATAGCAAGCCCGTCCAGCCCATCGGTGAGATTAACGGCATTTGATGTCCCTGTTATTACAAGGGCCGCAAAGGGTATATAAAGAACCCCCAGCTCGATGCTTACCCCTTTGAAAAAAGGTATCGTAATGGCCGTATCAAAGCCGCTTAAGTAAAGGACAGCAGCGGCAGCGGCAGCGACGATACCTTGGGATACAAACTTAGGGATCGGGCTCAGCCCTTTCGGGTCTTTTAAAATAACCTTTCGGTAGTCATCTACAAAACCAACCGCTCCCATACCGAGTGTTACAAAACATACTATCCAGACATAAAGATTACCAAGGTTACCCCAAAGTAAGACAGAGCCAATAACCGCCGTTATTATTATCGCCCCGCCCATCGTCGGAGTCCCTGCCTTCAGGTGATGGCTCGCTGGGCCGTCGGCTCTTATGACCTCACCGACCTGCATGACCTTTAGCTTATTTATAAGAAAAGGCCCTATTATAAAGCTCAATATAAGTGCAGTAACCGTCGCGTAGATGGTTCTAAAAGTAATGTATTGAAATACATTAAATATCGTATGATACTCTGCCAGAGGATATAAATAATGATAAAACATATTTTTTTAAGTCTCTCCCTTACCTGTGAAGGTCTTTAGCAAGCCTTCTACAACCTCTTCCATATGAGAAGATCTTGACCCCTTTACAAGGACGATATCGCCCGGGGTAATTACCTCTTCCAATACCTCTATAAGCTCGGCCTTAGAGGCGAAGTGAATAACACGGTCTTCCCTCATCCCCGCGTTCTTAGCCCCTATTGACAAGGCCTCGCTGGCCTCTCCAACCGTTATGAGCTGCCCCACCTTAAGCCCCAGCACTACCGAACCAAGCTCGCGATGCAGCCTCTCCGAGGCATTGCCAAGCTCCAGCATATCCCCGAAGATTGCTACAGAGCGGTGCTCCGAGGCCACTGCCATAACAACCAGACTCATAATCGCCTCGGCAGCGGAATCTGGATTTGCGTTATAACTATCGTCAAGGATCTTAACCAAACCCGCATCCAAGACCTCCATACGTCCTGCCGGCTGAGTAAACGCGGCCAGACCTTCTACTAGATCCGCCGTCTCTACACCAAGCGGCAGGGTCGCTGCTATCGCTGCCGCGCCGTTTATGGCATTGGTCAGGCACGAAGAGCTAAAGACGACCTCGATCTCTTCACCCCTGACGACATAATCCACCTTCAATTTATCCACGTCCAATGATACGTCTCTTACAAAGACATCTATTCCGAGCCCCTCGACAGACTTTGTTCCAAAGGTCACGATGCGATCTGCGGTCAAGCCCTCAGCTACAGCTAACTGGTTTTGACAATATGCTAAGATCCTCTCATCATCTGTATTTACAGCAATAATACCGCCCTTTTCACTCTTTACAACGGCATCAAAGAGCTCTAACTTCTCCTTTGCGACATTATCCAGAGAAACAAGCCCCTCCATATGAGACCTTCCAATATTAGTAAGAACAGCCACATCAGGGCCGGCCATCCAAGAAAGCCTGCGCATCTCACCCGGCACACTTATACCGAGTTCTACAACAGCACTGCCTTTTTTACTATCCAGACCCAATAAGGTCAGTGCCGCCCCGATCAGATTATTTTTATTACCCTCTGTCTTATGCACAGTACCGCAACGCACAAGTATAGAGGCTATCATCTCCTTGGTTGTTGTCTTGCCGCTTGAACCACTAACTGCAATAAGCGGCCTTTTAAAATCGACCCTTACTCTGGCTGCCAGATCGCCCATCGCCCTTAGCGTATCTCTAACAACAATGACATTATCCGCACCTTTTTCAGGCTCTTGCTGCGAGGCCTCGCCCATGCTCGTGGGTTCTCCCATAACGACCTCGACCACAACACACTTGGCCCCGTTTCTCACCGCAGCAGGAACAAAGCTGTGGCCATCAAAGTTCTCGCCACTTATAGCAAAGAAGAGATCACCCTGCTCTATCGTCCTTGAATCAATGCTCACCCCTTTTATAGAGGCATCGACCGAGCCACGCTCCAGCCGCCCGCCGGTCGCTTCCAGGATATCCTTTACCGTAAGTTTCATATTCTCCACGATGCTGCTTTTTGAGACCTTCCGCTCTTCGTTGTCTATATCTTCAGTTGTTTGCACCCTCGCTCCTTAATCTAGCCTGCCTTTAACGAACCCCTCACCTTCAGTGCGTCCCTTAAAGCAACCCTGTCGTCAAAGTAAAGCCTTTCTCCTTTTACCAGTTGATAATCTTCGTGCCCTTTACCTGCGACAAAGACTATATCTCCTGGACGCGCGATCTCAACGGCCTTCCTGATGGCCTCACCACGGTCCTCTATTACGTAATACCCCTTACCCGTGACCTTCCCGTCTTTTCTTAACTTTCTAACCCCTTTTATGCCACGCTCTATATCGGCGATAATCTCTGCAGGGTCTTCCCCCCGAGGGTTATCAGAACTTACAATAGCCACCTCGGATAACTCAACCGCCAGAGCCCCCATGATAGGACGCTTTGTCTTATCCCTGTCACCACCGCAACCAAAGACGGTTATTACCCGACCCGCTCCCTTAAGAGAGGCCAAGACCTCAAGTGTTCTCTGTAGAGCATCCGGGGTATGGGCGTAGTCAACATAGGCATCAAAACCCTGTTGTGCACTACCTACCTTTTCCAGACGTCCAGGTATTGTTTTAAGGTTTTTAATACCCTGCTCTATCGCGCTACTATCTATACCGAGCACATACGCGGCACCTGCGGCCGCCATAATATTATAAAAATTATATTCCCCTACAAGCTCTGAGTTAATGGCAATAGAGCCCCCGGGCATATACAACTTACCCTTTACCCCGTCCCTTGTAAGCCCGTAACACTGCGGATAGATATCAGCAGAGCTACTCATGGAATAAGACAGGGCCGGCATGGTGCGTGCCTTTAAAATACGCCCCCACTCGTCATCTATATTGATTACCGAGCCCTTCCTGCCTGCGCCAAATATATCGGAAACAAAGAGCCTTGCCTTATCGTCAAAATAAGTCTCCATAGTGCCGTGATAATCCAGATGCTCCGCAGTGAGATTGGTAAATACCTTTACATCAAAATCACAGCCATCAACCCTGCGCTGGCTAAGCGCATGAGATGATATCTCCATAACGCCGTGGGTTACACCGCCATCTGCCGCGTCCCTTAAAAACCTTTGCAGGTCATTGGCCATCGGTGTCGTAAGCGTTGAGTCCAGCACCTTATCAGCGTACCTGTACTGGATCGTCCCCATAAGTGCGCTTTTAAAGCCCGCTGCCTTATAGATCGACTCCAGTATATAAGCGACTGTTGTCTTACCGTTGGTCCCGGTAATCCCTGCCATCTTCATACCAGAGGACGGCCTACCAAAAAATGCCGTTGAGAGTGCCGCAAGAGCTACCTGGACGTCTTCAACTATTACCTGCTCGCAGCTTGCACCCTCCATAAACCGCTCGGTCACAACGCAGACGGCCCCTTTATCCGAGGCCTCCGCTATAAAATCAGCCCCGTCAAAGTGCTCACCACAGATAGCTACAAATAGGCTACCCACGTTGACCTTACGAGAGTCCGTTTCAATACCCAGAACATCGGCATCTTTCTCGGCCTTCTCACCTATCGAGATCAGTAGCTTTTTAAGCCTCATAACACCATCCATAAACCTTACTTAAAGACGACCCTTATTCTTGCGCCCTCGCTGAGATTCTCACCAGCGACCCTGCTCTGAGAAACAGCCTTGCCGCTTCCAACCATATCAAGTTCAAGCGCGTGCATACTGGCCATACCAAGAGCACCGCGCATCGTATACCCTGTAAAGTCCGGCACAACCCCGGGGGCTGCGACACTTACCAGCAGACCCTTGCCAGTACCCAGCGCAAGGTCATCACCGGTGCCAGCCGTCTCATTCTCAGCTCGTATAAGCCCCTGCGCGAAGATACCGAGATACGACAGGCTCTCTGTTGCTATCTCCTTAAAGGCCGGAGCTGCCGTGCCGCCACCAGAGAAGCCATGCTCCGGCTCATCTATCGCCACCAGTATTACTAGTGCCGGTTTATCGGCAGGGACAAAACCCAGAAACGAAACTACGTACTTGCCATCTTCATAGCCTCGTTTGACCTTTGAATGCTTCTGCGCCGTACCGGTCTTACCCGCGACCCGAAAACCATCTATAGCGGCATTTACCCCTGTCCCGCCAGGCGTTGTAACGCTTGCCAGTATATCTGTAACGATCTCGGAGGTATCCTCAGAGATAACCCTGCGAATAATTATCGGATTAATCTCCTTTACCGTCTTTCCACCCATATGCCGCAGCTCTTTGACCACACGTGGCTGCATCAAAAAACCTCCGTTTGCGATAGCTCCCATAGCACTGGTCAACTGCAAGGCCGTCGCTGATATGCCTTGGCCAAAAGAGATGGTATTAAGCGAGACGCCCGACCACTTATCGTAATGCCTGAGCCTGCCACGGGCCTCTCCAGGAAGCCCTACCCCTGTTTTATCGCCAAAACCAAAGGCTCGCAGATAATGATAAAGATTGCTCTCACCAAGCTTTTCGCCTATTTTTATTGCGCCAATATTACTCGAATAGCGTATGATATTCCTTGTACTCAGCCAGCCGTGTTTCTTCGTATCATGGAAAGTCCTGTCCATAACGTCATATTCGCCGTTCTCGCAAAAAAAGATATCATCTGACTCGATAACCCCTTCTTCCAAGGCCGCTGCCAATAAAAAGGCCTTGAGCGTCGAGCCCGGCTCAAAGACATCGGTCACAGCACGGTTGCGCCACTGATGCGGCTTGTACTTGCCTATCTCATTAGGGTCAAAGCTCGGGATCGTGGCCATGGCAAGCACATCGCCGGTATAAGGGTCCATAACAATAGCGGTCGCTGCCTTTGCCTCGTACTCTTTAACCGTCCTCGCTATCGCCTTCTCTGCTATATATTGTAAGTTCTTATCTATGGTCAGGACGACATCCATACCCTCTACGCTGTCATCGAACTCATCAAAGATCATGAGCCGCCCTCTGGCATCACGCGCGGCATTGACCGATCCCGCAGAACCCTTCAAGTAGGTATCATAGAAGAGTTCAACACCCTCTAGACCATCGGAGTCTATCCCTGTAAAACCCAGAAGATTAGCAGCAAGCTGGCTGTTGGGATAAAACCTGCGGCTCTCCTTGACCGAGCCAACCCCGTCCATACCGCTTATCATGCTACGCTCGGTACTTGCCAGATCCACCTGCCGCTTGAGCCAGACAAACTGCCTGCCACCATCCGTGTTAAGTCTTTTTCTAATCGCCCTCGTATCTACCGCCAGCATCGGAGCGAGCGCACGCGACACAGCCCTTGCGTCTTCCACTCGCGCTGGCCTTGCGTAGACCGAGTCTACATCCATGCTTACCGCAAGCTCATCCATATTGCGGTCATAGACAACACCTCTGCTCGGGGCTATCTTAACGGTCCTCTGATACTGGCGACGCGCCTTATTTTCAAGCTTCTCACCAGAGACGACCTGCAACTGAAATGCACGGAACGCTACAACGCAAAAGAACAACCCCATCACACCGACGACCAAGGCCATACGAAACTTCATCCAGCCAGCACTTCCGGCACTGCTACTAGACGAACCCTCACCAGAGCGTTTACTCCCTGCGGCTAACCTTCTGCGACTTTTAATAGTCTTCTTATAAGGTTTTTTCTTCAATGCGTTCTTCCTACTTTAGATAAACAATGCGATCGCCGCTGGGATAGATAAGGCCCTGACTAAGTGCTATTTTCTCAATCCTCTCAGGGCTCTTTAGTTTCGATAACTCTAGGCGCAGCCTCTTGTTCTGCTCGGTCTCCGCCAGCCGCGTCTCGTTAAAGGCCGATATATCGTAGCCAAGGTTAACGTAGCTGAGCCTGCACCAAAGATAAATAAAAACAACAAAGACAACCAGAGCCGCAACAAAAAGGGCCGTATACATAAACGAGGTATCGGTCAGATCTCGCTTTATCCGTACGACCTGGCCGCCAAATGCAAACCTGACGCAATCTTTTACTGCTGCTCTTGCCATCTATCCGACTCTCCCTATAACCCCAGATCTTATCTTAAGATATTAGATCTTTTCTACGACCCTGACCTTGGCACTCCTTGATCTCGGGTTTGCATCGATCTCTTCTACTGACGCCAGCACGACCTTGCGCGTTATCTTTTTAACAAGAGGAATCGTCCCACAGACGCACTGCGGGAAATCTCTGGGGCAGACGCAACTAAGAGAGGCCTCTGTAAAGGCCTGCTTAACCAACCTGTCTTCAAGTGAGTGGAAAGATATGACAACTAATCGCGCGCCGCTCTTTAAAACCCTGATCGCAGAGCGAAGGCCAGCCTTTATATTCTCTAGCTCATCGTTGACTGCTATCCGAAGGGCCTGAAAGGTCCTAGTAGCCGGATGCAGCCTTGCGTGCCTCTCTGCGGGAGGGAAGCACGAGGTAACTATACGAGCTAGTTCTTTGGTTGTTTTTATAGGTGCGACCTGGCGAGCCCTGACCACAGCCCTTGCTATAGAGCGAGACCTTCTCTCCTCGCCGTAAGAGCGGATTATCCCTGCGAGCTCGCTCTCTGAAAGCATAGCTATCAGGCTCTCTGCACTCACCTCTGAGCGCGTATCCATCCTCATATCCAGTGCGCCGTCCTGCATAAAGCTAAAACCCCTTGCGGCCCTCTCCAGCTGAAAAGAAGAAGCCCCCAAATCAAGAACCATCCCGTCAACACCATCTACCCCTAGTCTCTCAAGCACTGCTTCTACGTCTTTGTAGCTCTCTCTTACTACGACTGCCCTACTGCCAAAGGTTCTAAAAAACACTTGGCCTCTGCTATCGCATCACTATCGATATCAAGCCCTATTACGCGGCCATCCGGTGCTGTGGCCTCAAGAATCAAGGCCGTGTGTCCGCCGCCGCCAAGAGTCCCGTCAACGTAAAGCCCGCCTGCCGTGCACTGCAAGAACTCCAGGACCTCAGCAGGCATAACAGACTTATGCTCTCGCCCCTGCTGCCCCACCTAAAGCCCCAATCGCTCCAGCATACTGCTGATCTCATCCTTGGAGACATCGGCCTCTGCCTCGTCCCACATAGGCTTACTCCATATCTCGAACTGCTTGAAGGCGCCTACCAACATCACTTCTTTCTCAAGCTTTGCGTATTCTCTTAAGGGTTGTGGAATAAGTACTCTGCCAAGCCTATCGATTGGACAGTCTGTGGCGCTCGAATAAAAGAACCTCAAAAAAGCACGTGTCTCCTGCTTAAACTCGGAGAGACCGGCAATACGTTCTTCAAGGATTTTCCACTCTGCGTATGGATATGCAATAAGACAACCGTCGTATGTGGTAACGACAAGGCGGGTGTCGCCGGTGTCGCCAAGCAGATCCCGAAACTTTACAGGTATGCTCAACCTTCCCTTTGCGTCAACTGTATGTTCAAACCTTCCTCTGAACATCTATCTATACCTTCTTCTCTGATAATTAAAATTTAATTCGTAGCCTTTTGATCGCTTCCAACCGGAGGACTCAATACCTTATCGGATGTTTTCCATAACACTTCATACCACTTCATCCCACTACGTTGATAACTATAAGCCTAGAAGGGGCTTTTGTCAAGGTTTTAATCAATATTCATATGGCGATGGCGATTTTCAGCAGCAACTGTGAATTAGTGTTGATAACTCCCTAAAAACCGTCACCAGAGGCCTTGTCAATGGCAGCAAAAACAATGCCACTTATAAGTGTAGCCGACAGGTAAAAATCAAGAAGAATTGGAGTCTTTTGAATTAAAAGCAGAAAAAGTGGAATAGCTGGAGGGTAAAGAAATAAGTCTTTTATTTATCCAAAACAGCAGAGGGCACCGTAAGCCGGATTCTGTATCCAGGCGACCTTCCAGAGCTAAAAACACTTTATATTACAAAGGCTTGAGCCCTGAAAGGTCGCCTGGCGATGACCATTCATCTGGGACGTATGTTGCCATGCGCCTCATGCAGCCAACCCGCCACGCCTACCCCTGAGGGTAAAGAGCGGACAGCTCTTAAAACGCGGCCTATTTGGCCTTGCACCGAGAGGGGGTTACCAAGCCACGAAGATCACCCTTCGTGCTGGTGGGCTCTTACCCCACCGTTTCACCCTTACCAACTGTCCTTGCCGCGTTAACGGCTTTTCCAGAAGGCGGTCTATTTTCTGTGGCCCTATCCCTAAGGTCGCCCTCGGTCGCTGTTAGCGACCTCCCTGTCCTGCGGTGTCCGGACTTTCCTCCACAAACCCCGTAAGGGACTTGCAGCGGCCATCCTGTGCCCTCTGCTGTTTTGGATAAAAATGCTGGCGAAAGAAGCTCTCGCCAAAAAGATTACACTAGATTATACGCCGTCTATAGCCTCATTTGCAAGCTTATCAGCGTCCTTGTTCTTGGCTCTTAGTACGTGGGTGATGCGGAATCTCTCGAATTCTTCTATAATAGATTTAGCCTTTATGTACAAGGGTTTAAGGCCTTCGTTCTTCACCCTATATTGCCCTTTGATCTGCTTTACCATAAGCTCGGAGTCGGCAAATATAGATACCGAGCTCGCCCCGAGCGAGCGGGCCTGCTCCAGAGCCGTAACCAGTGCCGAATACTCGGCGACATTATTGGTGGCTATACCGAGCTTTCGTCTTACCCTCTTTACCACGCGCCCTTCTTTATCCTGAATAAATATACCGCAGCCGGCCTGGCCCGGATTACCACGCGAAGCACCATCAACATGAATAACCAACTCCCTGGCATTGCTCTTTAGACGCCCCAGGGCAGTTGCTAACAGCTCTTTACCCTCATCAACAGAGATGCCAAGCTTCGCAGCCGTCTTTTCTACATCAAGACTAACCTTAAGCTCTGCTATGAATTCTTTTAAGAGTTGCGGATTCAACGAATCAGACATAGATTAATTCCAGTATAAATAATATTGCCCCAACAAAGAAACTAAGCCTCTTCAGGCTTTGATGCCTCTTCAGGCTTTGATGCCTCTTCAGGCTCTGATGCCTCTTCAGGCTCTGATGCCTCTTCAGGCTTTGGAAACATCTTCAGATGTAGCCTCATCATCATCAGCAACAGCATCTTCCTTCGATGACTCAGAAGGTACTGGTGACATTGCGACCTCGTCCTGCTCTTGCGCTGCACCAGCCTCAACCTCTGCGGCAAAGTAAAGTATACGATGACAATGAGGACACTCGGTCAGATCATCAGAGGTATCTTTAAGCAGATGAATATATATCTGCGGTGGAATCTGTATATAGCAGCCAAGGCAGGTCTCGTCTGCTACATTTACGATACCAATGCCGCCGCGCCGGGACTTTATACGTTCGTAGCGATTAATAATCTGAGGTTTAATGTCCTTTGCAATACCGCCGCGCTCTGCGTCCAGTCCCTCTCTAGTTCCGGCCCAGAGGCTTTCTTTGCCTGACAGGTCTTCCTTCATCCCGGTAAGCTGAGCTTCCTTCTCTGTAAACCTGCCCTGCTGCTCGGAAAGGTTACCCTCCTTCTCGCTGAGCCTATCACTTAACGCATCTATCTCCATACCTAGGAGTTTATTGGACTTCTCGGCATTTGATATCTCTTTATTTACGGCCTTATACTGCTTGTCGTTCTTGATTTCACCAAGCCTTACCTGGTCTTTGGCTATTCTCTCATTATTTTGCCTGACATGCTCTTCTTTTTCTTTTTTCTGGGTGCTCAGTTCCAAGACCTCGGCCTCCAGGGCCTCGACACTTACTGCCATACCACCAAGTTCCTCTCCAGAACCCTCAAGACTCTCCCTGTACTGGGCCTCTTCTTTTAAAAGGGCGTCGATCTGAAGATCAATGCGTTGAATTTCACGAAGTAAAGTAATGGTATTTGGCAATACAGCCTCCTGAATTATAAAATATTAAGAACTATTTTGACTATCATAAAGGCCAAAGGTCAATGCCAAGTAGCTTATGATTGTTGATTTTAAATGGTGGGCCCACCTGGACTCGAACCAGGGACCGACCGGTTATGAGCCGGTGGCTCTTCCAACTGAGCTATGGGCCCTCTCTGGCATCACTACCTAAAGAAGTAAGTCATTGTAAGAAAGCGCACGGCGTTTGTCAAGAAGAACGCATATTCTGCGAGATATTAAAGAGCCCGAACCCTGAAAAAGCCCCGATAAATAGTAAAATCAATGCTTTTGCACCCTTGAGTTTCACTTTAATGAAGTATATGGAACTATTTGCAGGAATATTGCCCGGCATGCTTGATCTGCCAAACATTCACCCGGTCTTTGTCCATTTTCCAATAGCACTACTCTGCGGCTTTTTACTTCTAGAGTTTATCGGTTCGGTAACAGATAAAAAGTGCGCAAGAGGGGCGGCGAGAGCAGCGGTGGGCACGGAGACTAAATCATGAATAACACAACTTGGAAACCTGAGAAAAGCTTTACTTTCGAAGGACAACAATACGATATTTGTAGCACGACCAATCAAAATAATGGTGATGTCATTATTGCTGTCTTCATTAAAGGGGCACAAGCACACAACCGTACATATAATACAAAATTCACAATCCGATCTGACTTAAAGAACAAAGGCATTGACGTTATGCGTGACTTGGTTGAGATTGCTGAAAACGATATAAAAAACAAAATTATTCCGAAATAATTCTTTAATCATTCATACATCTCTACCCAGTAAATATACATGTATTTCTAAGGCAACAAGGGAAGCTAACGTGAGCGATAAAATAGTAAATTTTCCGTATAATTCGGAAAGGGAACGGCGGCGTAATGTTCAAAAAGGCATTGTACCCTGCCAAATATCTAGCCGTTATCTGAAACTTAACAAAGAAACATCCATTTTCACTGAAGGCGAATTTATTCGCATGGACATAATGACATCAACCTTGGATAAAGATCTAAACGAAAAACAAAGAAAACTATGTGAAATTATTATTACCAGAGAAAACTTGATGGCAGTGCTTGAAGAATGTAAAGAGACCGTAGAGTAAAGAAACAAAGCCCCTAAAAGAAACCCTACCTGCTGGTTCAAGTTTGCAACTTGAACCATTTGATCTGTCAACTATAGAAAGCTTTAATAAACTTTACTTATCAGAGACCTGACCCACAAAACTCGTTGTCTTTTTTCTTCATGTCTTGACGGAATTTAACTCTTGGCAGAGTTGACTGACTATCTGGTTCAGGTTACAAACCTGAACCAACATAAGCAAATTTTTAAAATGGTAAAGTCAAGATATACCCTATGGCTTCTTTAAAAGCCGCCTTCCATTTCAACCCGTCTCTGACTTTACAAAAAACAACAAGCACTGAAAATATCACAAATATTATTAAAAGAGTTAGTAATACTACCCACATTCAAGGTCGAAGTGCAACAGAGGCGGAAGCGACCTCAAGCGGTGTTTTGTAGCCCAGACACTTTCTGGGCCTGTTGTTGATCAGTGATTCTACCCTTGCCACCTGCTCGTCCGTTATTTTAGCGAAGTCCG
>JAJRSM010000120.1 GCA_024278765.1 Deltaproteobacteria bacterium
AAGCAAGATATTTGATTACATAGAGGTCTTTTATAACAGACAGAGAAAACATTCTACTCTCGGCTACAAATCGCCTCTCGCATTTGAAGAACAGCGAAAAGTAGCTTAACTCTGTGTCTACTTTATCGGGGGAAGATCACAGCCCACCAATCCGTAAATATCAAGACTTTTAAAGAGCTGGACCAGTAAAACTAGAAAAGTGAATATCAGGGGGATTATGTCGGATAAAGATAAAAAGAGTTGTGACAGTCGCGGTCATAGCAGCCACGCTAGCTGTGAAAAACTACAGAAGATAACGCTGAACTTGGAAGAAGATCAGATCGCGGTCTTAAAAGAGCTTGCCGCTCAGTATAGTAAGGACCTGAATCAGCGTTGGAGCGTGAGTGCCGTTGCCAGAGTCGCTGTTGGGGCTTTCCTTGCAAATATAGGGCGTATTACCTGATCCGAATTGCCGCTGTTTTGAGTAGTTGTCTCTGACGGCCTTTTTTGTTCTCTAGCTTTATACTTCCTCGGACTATCCAGAGGGACTTCAAAAAAAGAGGAGTTGATTTTTTATAGATGTCTACTCTGGAGCTTACGGCTCTTATCGGTATCGTCCTTGGCGGGCTAAGCCTGGCTAACTTTGCGCTTGCCCACCTAGGGATGGTCTCGCCCGTATATATGGCTGCTTCGCTTGTAGTCGCCCTTCTGTGTGCCTGTATTATTATAAGGCGTTATATGCGTCTGCGTTCTTCTGAAGGATGCTCGACAGAGCTGCCCCCTGATGCGGGCAGGTTATCTGCTCTGGAATGGGGGCTTTTCATAGCCATTAGTCTTTTTGTTGTAGCTGTTCTGCCCTTTGATTTCACCCCGCCAATAGCGAGAGACGAACTTATCCAGCACCTGACTATACCTGCTCTATACCTAAGGGAGGGCGGCGTGGTGGAGTTCAGGTTTATGAGCCACTCCTACGTCCCTATGAACCTTAATATGCTTTATCTGGCGGGGCTCTCTTTTGGCAGCGAGGCTCTGCCGCGTCTTACCCATCACTTGTTCGGCCTGCTTACAGCCCTTGGTATCTATTCATATCTACGCTTTAAGATGCCACGGGTATATTGTATGCTCGGTGCTTTGCTCTTTATCGCTACCCCTGTTGTAATGAATCTTTCAAGGACAGCTTACGTAGATCTTGGCGCGACCTTCTTTGCGACTCTGGCACTTTTTGCGCTGCTTCGTTGGAGGCATTCCAGTCGGAGATGGTTTTTTTATTCGGCGGTTTTGCTGGGTCTTGCGCTTGGTACAAAGTACAGTATGGTAATTGCCTTTGCTCTCCTTCCTCCTATGGCGGTTTATATATCTTTAAAGAGAGGGGGGACGCAGCTCGCTGCGATCAGGGCGGGGTTGGTCTATGCGCTTATTGCTGTAGCTGTCTTCTCGCCGTGGCTTGTGCGTAACCTTATCTGGACCGGCAGTCCGCTCTATCCTCTTATAGGCGCGTTACTGGGCGGCTCTGGTACGGGTCTGCATACGGGCGGGGCCGTCTCCCCGGTAGAGAAGCGATACCTCTTATACGGCGAGAGCCTGCTCGATATCATTATGATACCTCTACGGATCTTCTGGGAGGGGGTAGATGGTTCTATCCAGAGATTCGACGGTGTGCTGAATCCTCTGTACCTGCTCTTTATAACTCTGGCCTTTACCAAAAGGCTCGGTCGTGATTACCGCTACGTCTGGTACTTGTTTATCTACAGCGTGGTCTTTTTTGCTATGACTTTTTTTACTACCGATCTGGTTATCAGGTACATACTGCCGGTCTTGCCGCCGCTGGTTATAGTCGCCGTAGTAGGTCTGCGTGCGAGTATTCAGAGGGCAGGCCTTGGTCGCTATATAGCGTTAGCTGGCATTTTGTTTTTCTTTGTATTTAGTCTTTTTTATCTTCATGATTTGTACAAGCGCTACGCCCCTTTGCGCTACTTTGCAGGCAATCAGAGTCGAGTTGAGTACTTAACTGAAAAGCTTCCTGATTACGAGACTACGGCCTATGCAAATGCCAATATAGCAAAGGACTCGAAGGTGCTCTTTCTCTTTACCGGTGAGCGGGCCTACTACTGGGAGCGTGAGTTCTTTTACGGTGGCAGGCTTGGTGAAAACCTTATCGCACTGATGAAGAGGGTCAGTAGCGCCGAAGAGCTTTTTCTTGATATGAGGGGGCAGGGGTACACTCACTTATTTATTATGGATCATATCTTTGAGCGTTTTGCAGTTGATAACTTTACCGCCAATGAACTGGATGTTTTACGTGGTTTTTTCAGTGGCTATGTGCACCGCATGCATAGTGCTAATGGCTTTTCTCTCTATAGTATTAAAACCGATAAAAAACAACATTAATATATTGTAAAATATATACGAAAAGCCTTGACCAGACCTCTGAAAAACTGTTAAGTTACCAACTTATCTGAAAATTTAAAGTGCTCTAGTTTTATAACCGAAACCATGAAACATAAGACATTTACGCGGGGTATACACCCCTCTTATAATAAAGGTTATACCGCAGACAAGGCTACCCAGAAGGCACGGCTCCCTGAGCGTGTTATCATTCCTTTGAGCCAGCATATCGGTGCGCCTTGCTTAGCCCTCGTCAAAAGGGGAGAGGCAGTTGTGGAAGGCCAGAAGATAGGAGATGTCGAGTCTTTTATTGCGGCCCCTGTCCATGCCAGTATTAGTGGGGTTGTAAAAGAGATTGCCCTTCATCCTCACCCCGGTGGCTCTAAGGTCCTCTCGGTCGTTATCGACGGGGACGGCGAAGAAAAGACTTGGAATCCAATCCGTGAAGACTCCGAAATATTTGCAATGAAGGCCGACGAGGTTCGCAAATGCGTACGCGAAGCAGGTCTTGTTGGCCTTGGTGGTGCGTCATTCCCGACATACGTAAAGTTTATGCCGCCCAAAGGCGGTAAGGTCGAGGCCGCTATCTTAAACGGCTGCGAGTGTGAACCATTCCTTACGGCAGATGACCGTATAATGACCGAGCATCCTGATAAGGTTCTGAAAGGCCTTAAGGTCATTATGGCTGCCGTAGGGGCGTCAAAGGGAATAGTAGGCGTAGAAGACAATAAGCCGGCGGCTATAGCAGCTCTAAAGAGTGCTGCAGTAGATATATTGCCGGATGTAGAGATAGTCCTCTTAGAGACCAAGTATCCGCAGGGTGCTGAAAAGATGCTGATAGAGGCTATCCTTAAGAGAGAGGTCCCTGTAGGTAAGCTTCCACTAGATGTCGGTGTCGTCGTCAATAATGTCGGTACGGCTGCTGCGGTCTATGATGCGCTCTGCCTTGGCAAGCCGGTTATAGAAAGAATCGTCACGGTAAGTGGCAGCGGCATAAACACCCCCGGTAACTTTATGGTAAGGGTCGGGACTCCGTTCTTTGAATTAATTGGCCAGGCCGGAGGGCTAGCGACTCTGCCGGAAGGTGAAGAGCGAGAGGTCTTAAACGGCGGCCCTATGATGGGGATAGCGCAGCGTAATCTCTTTGCCCCTGTAATAAAAGGGACCTCAGGGATAACCGTCCTTGCAGGAAAACGGGTAAAGCCGCGCGAGCATAATGCGTGCATAAGATGCGCCAGCTGCGTCAGTGTCTGTCCGATGGGTCTTATGCCCTATAAGATCGCAGATATGGGAAGGCTTGAGATGGTAGACGATTTTAAGAGCTGGAGCGGGCTGGCCTGTATAGAGTGCGGCTGCTGCTCCTTTGTCTGCCCGGCGCGTCGTCCGTTGGTTCAGTGGATAAGAGTTGGTAAGATAAAAGTACGTGAAACGGCGCGTAGTTAAGTGGTTTAGTTCATAGTAGTTATTATATTTTTTAAATAGTGGATTTTAGATTATCATGGCTGGAAACATAGAAGTAAATAAAGGTGACTCGCTTATAATATCCTCTTCGCCGCATCTTCTTAGCAAAGAAAATGTGCACAGGATTATGTATACGGTTATTTTAGCGCTTATCCCGGCGGTAGCAGCCAGCGTATATTTTTATCGCTTAAATGCTGTTATCCTGCTGCTGGTCTGTACGATCACGGCTGTCGTGACCGAGTTTCTGGTTCAGCGTTTCATGAAAAAAAGCACGACCGCCTTTGACGGTAGTGCCGCTATAACAGGGTTGTTGCTGGCTCTGACGCTACCTCCAAGTTTTCCGATCTTCGGGGCGGTGCTAGGCAGCGTCTTTGCCGTAGCCATCGGTAAGCAGATCTTTGGCGGCTTGGGCTTTAATATCTTTAACCCTGCACTTCTGGGTAGGGCATTTTTGCAGGCGACCTATCCCGTGCTTATTACGACATGGCATGACCCGGTAGCGGCCTCTGTAATGGTCGATGTCGTTAGTACGGCAACACCGCTGGCACTTATGAAGTTTGAAGGCGTTATGACGCCGTACTGGCCTTTGCTCTTTGGTAACGTAGCTGGCTCGCTCGGTGAGACCTCGGCGATAGCCATTCTTATCGGCGGGTTGTTTCTGCGTCTGCGCGGTTATGTTAATTGGAAGCTGCCGCTTGGCTACCTTGGTTCAATGGCTGTCTTTGGTGGGATCTTCTGGTTGATTGATCCGTCAAAGTATCCTGATCCGCTCTTTCATATAACGGCAGGAGGGGCGATGCTCGGGGCTTGGTTTATGATAACCGATATGGTTACCTCGCCGACGACACCAAAGGGGCAGTGGATCTTTGCTATCGGAGCAGGTGTGCTTGCCGTTACTATCAGGCTATTTGGCGGGCTACCTGAGGGCGTTATGTACTCGATTCTACTTATGAATGCCATCGTGCCGATCTTAAACAGGTATACACGGCCAAAGGTCTTTGGAGCTGTCAAGCAGGCAGCAGACCGGGCAGGAGGGAGTAGTAGATGAAAAAAAACTCTCCTTTAAAGATGATTATAACGCTATCGGTCACAGCCATTATTATCGGTGGCCTTCTTTCTGGTTTTTATAAGTTAGTATATCCGCAGATCGAGGCCAATAGGATCGCTGAAGAAAAGATAGCTATCTTTACAGTATTGCCGGAGGCCAAGGACTACGATATCGTCGAGTACGAGATACTGTCGAAGAAAAAAGGTACTGAAATCGTACAGATCTTCAGGGGTAAGGACGAGAATGGTGATCTAATGGGTTTTGCCTTTGTAGCGGCAGGCCCTGGTTTTCAGGGAATTATTAAGATGATGGTTGGGCTTAATCTGGAGAAGACCTATCTGGAAGGGATGACGGTGCTTGACCATATGGAGACCCCTGGGCTCGGTGATAAGATTACCTTTGATTTCTTCCTTGATCAGTTCAAGGAGCTTAGGATTAGTCCTAGTATTACTTATATTAAGAACGTAAAGCCAAAGCATGACAATCAGATTCAGACGATAACCGGGGCGACTATATCTGCAGTTGCCATTGTAAAGACCCTAAATAAGAAGATAGCTATAATTCTTGAGCTACTGGCAGGCCCGCCTGGAAAGCTAAAGGTAGTCGCTGAACCAGCAGCAGTCGCTGTGCCAGCAGCAGTCGCCGTGCCAGCAGCAGCAGTCGCTGTGCCAGCTGAGGGGAAAGGTAAGTAGTGGCTAAAAAGACCCTTACATATGAGTTCGTAAAAGGCATATGGCGTGAAAATGCCGTTATAAAGATGCTGCTTGGTATGTGTCCGGCTCTGGCCGTTACCAACTCAGCATCAAACGGACTGGCTATGGGGCTTGCCTCGACCTTTGTTGTTGCCGCCTCGGGTTTGATGGTATCGCTGATTAGGCGTATCGTGCCGGGCGGGGTAAGGATACCGACATATATTATTATTATTGCGACCTTTGTGACGCTTGCAGAGTTGTTTTTGAAGGCATACCTGCCCGATATATCAAAGTCGCTTGGCCCATACATCCCGCTTATCATCGTCAACTGTATGATAATGGGACGTGCCGAGTTCTTTGCCTCCAAGCATCCGGTAACACCGGCGGTAGTAGACGCGCTCGGTACAGGAATAGGCTTTACCTGGGTGCTTGTCGTTCTCGGTGCTATCAGAGAGGTTTTAGGTTCAGGCAGTATATTTGGTTTTGCCTTTTTGGGCGAGAAGATATTTACCCCGTGGGTTGTGATGGTGCTTCCGGCCGGGGCGTTCTTGAGCCTTGGTCTTATGATTGGTGTTATAAATTACTTTACGCTTCGTAAACGTAGGGCGGCATAGTTATGGATTCAATGATACAGATAATGCTGATATTTATAAGTGCAGCCGTTGTTAATAACTTCGTCTTGGCGTACTTCCTTGGGATTTGTCCTTTCCTCGGGGTCTCGAAGAAGACCGATACGGCACTTAATATGGGCTTTGCTACTACCTTTGTTATGGTGCTTACGGCTGCGATCTCGTGGTTGATAAACAACCTTATCCTTTTAAAGTACAATCTGCCGTTCTTGCAGAACGTTACCTATATTATAACGATAGCCTCGCTTGTTCAGCTGGTCGAGCTCTTTGTGCGTAAATCGAGTCCGTCTTTGTATAGAAGTCTTGGAATTTTTCTACCGCTTATCGTAACAAACTGCGCAATACTAGGGCTGGCTCTGTTCTCGGCCTTGCGTGAATATACATTTGTTCAGAGTCTTTTCTTTGGCCTTGGCGCCGGTGTCGGCTTTACGTTGGCACTCGTTATTATGGCCGGCATCCGTGAAGAGCTCGAGTTTGCCGATGTTCCTGAGTCGCTAAAGGGTGCTCCGATTACCTTGCTTGTAGCAGGAATGCTAGCCCTTGCCTTTATGGGCTTTGCCGGTCTTATCTCGGCTTAGACGGTTTTTTTTGGGGGGGGGCAGGGGGCGGTCAGACGGCAGGTGCCAAGAGGCTGTCGGTATGTTTTTCGAACTATGCTTTGATTTATTGATACAGAAAAAAACAGGCTGGTCTTTAGCCAGTTAGTTTTTAGATAGTTAAGGGAGAGTCTTTGATAGATCAGGCATTTATAGTATCGGTTCTTACGATGGGCGGCTTGGGTCTGGCCTTTGCCGCATGTCTGGCTATAGCGAGCGTTAAGTTCAGGGTAGAGGAAGACCCGATTGTCGAGGCCGTGCTTGAGGCACTGCCCGGGACCAACTGCGGGGCCTGTGGCTTTGCAGGGTGTCATTCTCTGGCAGTTAAGATGGCTTGCAAGGAAGTTGCCGTCAATGCCTGTCCTGTTGCAGGGCAAGAGGGCGCTGATATGATAGCAAAGGCCCTTGGGGTAGAGGCCGTAGAAGCCCTGCGCGATGTTGCCGTTGTGCTTTGCCGTGGTGGTGACGCAGAGAGCGTTAAGAGCGCGTCTTATAGAGGTGACATGACCTGCGCATCGGCTGTTATTACCGGCGGAGAAAAAGACTGTTCTTATTCGTGCCTAGGTTACGGAGACTGCGTAAAGGTCTGTTGCTTTGACTCGATGGGGATGAATGCAAACGGAATGCCCGAGGTCTTCTTTGATAAGTGCGTTGGGTGCGGGGCGTGTGTAAGGGCGTGCCCTCGCGATATTATAGAGATGCATCCGGAGGATAAGACGCTCTTTGTCTATTGTAGAAACAAAGATAAAGGGGCTGCCGCAAAGAAGGTCTGTAAGGTTTCTTGTATAGGTTGCATGTTGTGTAAGAAGGACTGTGAGGTCCCAGGTGGTATAAAAATAGAAAACTTCCTTGCTGTCATTGACTACGAGTTGTGCCCGCAAGACGATGTTGCGATTAAAAGATGCCCGACAAAATGCATTCTGAACGGGGAAAATGTAAAGATGACGAGCGCGAGTTTTGCCGCTCAAAACACTTTAAATAAGTAGTGTAGCAGGCGGTCTGCGCTGGGTTGTCGCTAAAGTTGGAGAGATATATAAGAGTGTGTTTTTTTTGAAATTTCATCCTTTTTCAAACCTTATAAAACTATAATTACCCTTTAATGGATTCTTAATACTTTATTGCTATTATGAAATTATCGATGATTTGGTTTGTGTGATCTATGAGTAAAGTAAAAAGGTGTTTTAACCGAGAAGAAAGAGGTCCGGTAGTAAGGTATTTTTTACTGGTGTTTCTGGTCTTTGGTCTTGTGTCCTGCGGCGCCAGTAGCGTAGACCCTGCAACCCTGCGTGGCGGTGAGATTCGTCAAACGCTTGCCCCACAGTATTTTACAGGGGGTACCGCAAAGGCCTACGTTGCAGCGCGTGAGATACCCGAGGTTCTCGATAGTCTCCATTGCTACTGTGAGTGCAAAAAACATCAGGGGCATAAGAGTCTGTTGACTTGCTTTGTTACAACACACGGACGTAACTGTAGTATCTGTATTGACGAAGCTGTAATGGCCAACAAACTTCATAAGAAAGGCTACGACGTAGTGGCGATAAGAAAGGCCGTTGACAAGGCCTTTAAGAAGTATGCTCGTTAAAAAAAATATTGTTTTTCGGGAGAGGTAGAGTCGTATGAAGGGTAAGAATATAGCAATTGTTGTAATAATCATCATTATCGTAGCTCTTTCATCTTATATCGTCGGTAAAAAATCAACTACAGATGGTCCCTCTGGTGGCAGTGCCAGCGTAATGGATTCTCAGTCATCACAGGCCGGTGGGTATGGCAATGGTAACGCACCTGTTGCTTATAACGAAGTTTTGCAAGAGCTAAAGTCTCTTCTCGATAGAGACCCTAACAATGCCGAGTTGCATTCGCGCCTAGGCGATGCTTACTTTGATTTGAAGGACTTTAACTCAGCCGTTGTCTCTTATAAAAAGGCGATTGGTATAAACCCGGCAGATGTCGATGCGTATAACGACCTCGCTCTGTCTTATCACTACTTGGACAACACGATAGAAGGGCTGGCCTATGTAAACCAAGGGATCGAGAAGAACCCCGGGTATCAGCGTATTTGGCTTACAAAGGGTTTTTTAATGGCATTTGGAGTTGGTAGCTCAGAGGAGGCCGCAGCGGCTCTTCAGAAGGCATACGATCTAGATCCCACAACTCCTGTTGGGCAGGCCGCCAAGGCATACCTAGAGGAGCTCGGGAATAAATAATCATGACAGATAAAAAAGCAGCAAATAGCGGGGCCATTCGTGCCGTTTGGAAGTTACTCGCCTCGGTTAAGCTTACTATATTTATACTTATAGCTCTGGCGGCGGTCTCTATTATAGGAACTTTCGTAGAGCAGAACAAACCGATAGAGACCTATTATCAAGCCTATGGTCAGAAATGGGCCGATATAATAATGTTCTTAAAGTTCGACAGCATGTACAACTCTGAGTGGTTCTCGGTGATGATGTTGATGTTGTTAGTAAATATCGTTGCTTGTACTTACGAGAGGTTTCCTTCTAAGTGGAGAAGCCTCTTAAAGAAGGACAAGAGCTTTGATCCGTCGATGATCGATAGATTGTCGACAAGACGCAGCTTTACCCTTGGTAAGAACACGGCTGACACCAAGAGTCATATCTTGGCTGTACTTAAGAAAAAACGTTATAAGTTTCAAGAGTTTAAAGCCGGTGACGGTACGGTCAGTATCTTTGCATGGAAGGGGCTTATTGGCCGTTTCGGCTCTGACATAACCCACGTAAGTCTCTTTGTTATTATTCTCGGTGCGGTTATCGGTAGTTACTGGGGCTATAAAGACTTTCGCGCTGTGATCGTTGGCGAGACCATCAGAGTGCCTGATGTGGACTTTCATCTAAGGCTCGATAAGTTCTGGATGGAGTATTATCCGAGCGGACAGATAAAGCAGTATAACTCGATGCTTACGGTCGTTGAGGATGGCAAGGATGTCCTGAATAAACATATCTGGGTAAATGAGCCGCTTTTTCATAAAGGTGTGCGCTTTTATCAGTCAAGCTACGGTACTGCTTGGAATATGGTTGAGGAGATTGAGATATCTCTGAAAAATATCAAAACAAACGAAGTCTCTAAGTCGGTCAATATCAAGTGGGGGGGCTCCGCAGAGATACCCGGTACTGAGTATGTCGCAAGGCTCTCTGGCTACGTCTCTGACTTTGCCTTTGATGAAGACTCCAGGACTGTATACTCTAAGTCGGGTGAGGTGAAGAATCCGGCGGTACAGATTGATATCTATAAAGAGGGTGATCTTATATCAAGGCCATGGCTCTTTTTTAACTTCCCAGGGCTTATTCAGGCTATACCAAAGACAGATCACGACCTTATTTTGACAGGTTTTAGGAATCTGCCTTATTCAGGGCTATCGATTACAAAAGATCCAGGAACCAATATAGTCTGGATTGGTTCAGGTATAATGGGAGTCGGTTTCTATCTCGCATTCTTTGTTTTTTATAAGAGGATAATGGTGCGTATAAAACCAGGTAGTGATGCAGAGGTCGGTATCGCAGGTGTGATAAATAAAAACCAGCTGGGCTTTGAAAAAGAGTTCAGGATTCTGGTAGAGACTATAACTGGAATAGAAGAAGATTATGACGATGACCTTGAAGGGCCGTAATGATCTACAGTGGTCTGGTGACCTTTAAGGGTCGCATGACCTTCAAGTCTTTTAAAGTTAAGTTTAGGGAGAGGTGTTAAGAGATGGAACAACCTAAAGTAATTTTGTCTTTGATGTTCTTTACGATGGCCTTTGCATTTTATGCCATGACGACCTTGTGCTACATAGGTAACTGGGTGTTTCGCAAAGACTGGATGGGGCAGACGGCAACAATAATGTCCTATATAGCAACCTTTGCCATGACGATGATTCTCATCTTCAGAGCGGCAGAGTCCGGTCACGCACCGTTTTCAAACCTGTATGAATCTATGGTGCTCTTTATCTGGTGTCTGAATGTCGGGTATCTGTGGATGGAGTATAAGTATAAGATAAAGGTAAT
The DNA here is from genome assembly GCA_024278765.1 of Deltaproteobacteria bacterium. Lineage (GTDB taxonomy): Bacteria > Desulfobacterota > GWC2-55-46 > GWC2-55-46 > DRQE01 > JAJRSM01. The sequence continues at coordinate 10,795 of JAJRSM010000120.1, forward strand.
GGGTGTCTTTGTAATGGGGATAGCCCTGCTCTCGATGCTCGCGGCCTCACTCTTGCCGTACAGATTCAAGAGCGTAGAACCACTGAACCCGGCCTTGCAGAGTAAATGGAAGTGGATGATAAATCTGTTTGAGCCGGCAGGGTTGCAGAACTACGCGATAGGATGGCTTGACTTCCACGTCTTTACTACCTTTGTAGGTTATGCTGCCTTTGCCATATCTTTTGGTGTGGCCATTATGTATCTGCTCAAGGTTAGAAACGAAGAGAAGGGTGGTGGTAATTTTCTGGTCGAGCGTTTCCCAAAGGCACGTATTCTGGATGAGCTAGGTTATCGTGGTATAATCTGGGGCTTTCCTTTCTTGAGTATAGGTATTGTTACCGGGGCAGTTTGGGCGAACTACGCATGGGGAACTTACTGGAGTTGGGATCCTAAAGAGACCTGGTCTTTGATTACCTGGTTTATTTATGCTGCATACTTGCACGCTAGGGTTACAAGAGGGTGGCGTGGAAAAAAAGCCGCCTATATTGCTATCCTGGGTTTTCTGGCGATCATATTCCTTTACTGGGGTGTAAGTTTTATTCTTCCGGGTTTGCATGCCTATGCATAGACGGGTTAACGAGATACAACTAATTAAGATCTACTGGAGACTGTAATTATGGCTGGTAAAAAAAAGAAAAAAAAGGGAATTGCTTCTTCGGCGATAATAATAGTTGTCGTAGTAGTCTTGGCGGTCGTCACTTCGGTATTAATAAATAAGCGCAGCTTTGAGCCGGTCATAGCGGGTACTACTTCGATAAACTTCGTTACAAAAGATCTGGACGGTAACATGAGAAGGCTTGACGAGTTTAAGGGAAAGGTAGTTTTCCTGAATCTCTGGGCTACGTGGTGTAAGCCGTGTGAAGAAGAGATGCCATCGATGCAGCGTGTCTATGATATTCTTAAAGACCGTAACTTCGAAATGATTGCTCTAAGCGTGGATACCGAGGGCCCTGAGGTCGTACGTAAGTTTGCAGAGCGTTACGGTCTTACCTTCCCGATCTTCCTTGACCCTAAGGGAAAGATAAAAAATGGTTATAAAACTACCGGTGTGCCAGAGACCTTTATTATAGATCAAAACGGTATCATAGCCGAGAAGATCTGGGGTCCTCGCAACTGGGATGATAAGAAAAACCTTAAGATGGTCCTAGACCTGCTCGATAATGGCCCGAAGAAGCCTGAAGAGTATCTTGCCAGAAAAAGTAAGGAAACCAAAGACTAATGGATTATCAGGGTTTTATAGAGTTGGCTTTTGTAGGTAAGCTTTTAGCGGCCATGTTCGGTGGCTTGCTATCGTTTATATCTCCGTGCGTGCTGCCGCTGGTGCCTTCCTATATTTCGTTTGTCACCGGCATTTCATTTGAAGAGCTTACCGATGACGTAGAGAGCAAGAAGCTGCGTAAGGTAATAATGCTTAACTCTCTTATGTTCGTCCTTGGTTTTTCCGCTGTCTTTATTCTGGTTCTGGGACTTTCCGCGCAGGCATTTGGATATCTTTTTATAGAGTATAAAGACATTATCCGTCAGGTATCCGGGGTGATAATAATCCTGCTCGGAATTCACGTTATAGGGATTATCAATATAAAGATCTTGCAGCGAGACAAAAGGCTGCATTTTTTTAGTGACAAGCCGCATGGTTTTATAGGGTCTTTTCTTATCGGTGTTGGCTTTGCCGCAGGCTGGACGCCGTGCATAGGGCCGATCTTATCGGCGATCTTTACGGTAGCTGCAACGAGTCAGAGCCAATGGGCCGGGGTAAGCCTTTTTGTGGCATATTCTCTGGGTCTTGCTATTCCTTTTTTACTTACTTCGCTGGCAGTCAATACTTCGCTCAGGTACTTTAAACATCTCAAACGCCACATGCGTATGATCTCGATTATTAGTGGATTATTCCTGATCGTAACAGGGGTATTGATTTTTATGAACTCATTTGCTATTATAGGTGGGTATCTCAACACCATAATGCCTAACTTTGGGTAGTTAGGCAGACCGCCATCGGCGGATTACTTTTTTTTTGGGGCGTATAGAAGGGGCAAAAATCAAGGTGTTGAAAACTGTAAACCCGACTGGCACGGGTGTTACCGCCCGTCAATGACGGTAGGAAGGCTTCTTATGAGTGCACCGACAATAGAGGTATACGCAAAGAAAGGCTGTGGTCTCTGCAAAGAGGCTAAAAAGACTATAGGAAAGGTACAGAACGATATTCCTTTTAACTTCAAGGAGATCGAGATCTCCCAGTCCGACGACCTGTTAAGAAGGTACAGCGACCACGTCCCAACAATCTACATTAATGGGAAGAAGGCCTTTAAGTTTAAGGTCGATGAGACGGAGTTCAGAAAGCGTGTTCGCAAAGAGATTATCAAGGCCGGACTATCACGTATGAGTAGCAGGCAGACGGCAGCCGCTGCAAAGTAAACACTACGGTAGTAGTTTTTTCTTTTATTTGAGAGGTCTGTGAACTTTACTGAGTCGAGTACTCTTAAAATTCACAGGCCTTTTTAGTTTTACAGTACCGCAGAATCTATTATTTATTCAATCTGGATTGATCTTGATTCGAGCCTTACCTACTTGCTTTTTACCTCTTATTTAGGTATATTTCTTTTAATGCATTTCTTGAGTTAGACCCTGAATTTTACGTAGTATTCCACTAATATAGCATCAGTTATTGTTGTATTTATAAGGCTCTAAAAGGACTCTATGAAACGATTGGCAATAGCTTTGGTAATTGCATTTCTGCTGGCTTTCTCGCCGGATGTCTTTGCGTCGGGTTCGGCTCGTATAGCCGAGGTTAAGGTTGAGTACAACACCAACCTCAAGGTATCTTTTGCCGTAGACGGGGCCTTTTCCAAAGGCATAGAAGAGGCCATCGCCAGCGGTATGCCTACCTCATTTACTTTTAGAGTAAAGCTCTATCACAACAGGGGTTTTTTCTGGCCTGATAAGCATATGGGTACCTGGCAGTTCAGGCATACAGTCAAGTATGACCTCTTGAAAGAAGAGTACGAGGTAACGTTAGAAGAACGTAACCATGTCGAGAAGACAAAGGACGTAAAACGGATGCGCAAACTCATGGCAACTGGTGACCAGATAATTATCTCGTCACTGCCGGCACTCGTACCGGGACGTACCTATGAACTGCTGATAAAAGCCGAACTCGATACCGTGGACCTGCCGCTCTTTCTCGATGATGTGTTTTTCTTTGTAAAACTCTGGGACTTTAAGACAAGCTGGAAGGTCTATAGATTCTCCTATTAAGTGGTGCGCACAGCATAGACAGGTTGATAGCATTAAGCGTAAAGTTAGAGAGTACTATTTTAATGGACTGTGCCCTCACGCAGTGAGGTGTTCGCCGCACGGGCAGATTTATCTTGGTAGAATGTAGCTATCAATATGCAAGTGTCATATTGATGAACTTTGCCCCACCGCAGGTGGGTGCTGCGCACAGGAAGTTTAGGTTGGTAGCGTTTAGTATCAAATAGATTTATATATGCCCCGAAGGGGCTTTGCTCTCCGCAGGTGCTGCGCACGGCTAAATGCATTAATGGGGTTTTATATTATGCGTAGCACGAATTAACTAAAGGGCTTTGCTGCAACGCAGTTGCCCGCAGGTGGGTACTGCGTACAGCAAAATGCATTAATATGATTTTGCGCTACGCATGGCATCTAACTATTTGATGAACTTTGCCCCACCGCAGGTGGTGCGTACAGCAAGTTTAGGTTGGTAGCGTTAGTATCAGATAGATTTATATATGCCCCGAAGGGGCTTTGCTCTCCGCAGGAGTTGCTGCACCGCAGGTGGTGCGTATGGCATATTCAGTAATTAGATTTCGGACTTTGCGTGGTTGAAAGCAAGCAAATTTGTCATCCTGAACTTGATTCAGGATCTGTATTTATTGAAATTCAGAAGACAGAGCAAATGCTGAAATGAATTCAGCATGACAAATTGGGATATTTTTAATTTACTTGCCCCGAAGGGGCTTTGCTCTCCGCAGGAGTTGCCTGTAGGTGGTTATGGCTAAGATTTTACGAGATTTACAACATATTGAGCAGCGCAGGCGAAGGCGTGAGTATATAATTATTATTGCCATTTTGCCTGTTATTGCTCTGATTACGTATATTGAGTCTCACATTTCTCTTATCAGTGGTGATATTCCTATTGCTACTAATATCTTTGTGCTGGGCCTTATCAATATCAATATAATTCTGCTTGGCCTGCTTATCTTTTTAGTTATTCGTAATGCTGTAAAGATATTTTTTGAGGGGCGTGGCAGTTTGCTTGGCTCTAAGCTGAGGATACGTCTGATTGCGTCTTTTGTCGGGCTGACTATTGTGCCGACTTTTCTGCTCTTTTTTGTAGTTATTGGTTTTGTTAATAAGAGTATCGACGGGTGGTTTGATATTCAGGTTGAGGAGTCTTTGCAGGACTCTCTGGAGCTTGCGCAGAACTATTATCAGGATACGGCCAGTAAGATGTTAAACGGTGCGTGGCGCATCTCCGGGCATATCTCAGAGAATGGCGTTGATGATAGCTCCGGGCTGCTTACGGCCTATGTCACGCAGTATCTGGAGCAAAATGAATTCTCTGCGGTAGCGGTATATACCAATAAAGGGGAGAGGATTGCGTATGGCCTTGCTCGCGGGTTAGATCCTGATATGATCCCTGACGTGGATATTCAAGAGGTTGCCAGTGCTATTAACAGGGGGGCACGCAGCTTTACTCAGACCCTTACTGTCGGGGATGTTGTAAGAGGGGTTGCGCCGTTTAGTAATACAGAGGGTGACAATATAGGTGCTGTAGCCGTGAGTTATTACGTGCCAAGTTCTTTGGTTCAGAAGATGAAGGATATAACAAAGGCTCTGGAGGGTTATAGGCAGCTTAAGATCCTTAAAAACCCGGTAAAGGCTAGTTATTTTACTATCTTGCTCATCATTACCCTGCTGATTGTTTTTTTCTCGATCTGGATTGCGCAGTACCTTGCAAAGTCCATTACAGGGCCTATCTTGCAACTCGCTGAGGGTACGCATGCCGTGGCCAGTGGCAATCTGGATTATCGAATAGAGATTGATTCAAAGGACGAGATTGGCTCGTTGGTAACGAGCTTTAATAGGATGACCGAGGACCTCAAAGCGGGTAAGACTGGGCTGGAAAAGGCCAATAAAAACCTAAGAAAGATCAATGTCGAGCTGGATAGTCGTCGCAACTATATAGAGATTGTCATGGATAATATCCCAGCAGGCGTTATGGCTATAGATAGTAAGGCCTTGATTACATCGATTAATAAGGTCGCGGCAGATATCTTTGGTATTGAAGAGCGTAGTGCTCCGGGAAGTAGCTATATAGAGACGCTCAGAGTCGCCGACAGTACGCTTCTGACCGATATGATAGGTGAGATGCAGGAGACAGGGGTTGAGAACTTAGAGCGTCAGATAAAGATAGAGAAGGACGGTAGTGTTATGATTGTTCTTGTTAATATGAACGCGCTAAGGGGCCAAGGCGGTAAGAGCCTTGGTGTCGTGGCTGTCTTGGATGACCTGACTCATCTGGTAAAGACACAGCGGATGTTTGCATGGAAGGAGGTCGCGCGTCGTATCGCCCATGAGATCAAGAATCCGCTTACCCCTATTCAGCTCTCCGCGCAGCGGCTTCGCCGGAAGTATCTTGATAAATTCCCCTCTGATAGTGATATCTTTGACGAGTGTACCAATACGATAATTCGTCAGGTCGATGAGTTAAAGACTCTGGTCAATGAGTTTTCGAGTTTTGCCAGAATGGCCTCTGCTAACCCCATGCCGACTGATCTTAACCTGATAGTAGACGAGACGATGGAGCTTTACAGGCCAGCTCATAAAAAGGTAAGATTCAAGGCGAATCTAGATGTCTCTTTGCCGATCCTGGATATAGACAGAGATCAGATAAAGAGGGTTCTGATTAATCTTATTGATAATGCGATTGATTCAATGGACGGTGCTGGCATGCTTGGGGTAAATACCATCTATGAAAAGGAGCTGGGTATAGCTCGTATCGAGGTAATAGATGATGGTTGCGGTATACCTCCGGAGAGTAAGTCCCGGCTCTTTGAGCCGTATTTTTCAACAAAGAACTCAGGTACTGGCCTTGGGCTCTCGATTGTAAGTAGTATTATCTCAGACCATAATGGTTATATAAGGGTTAAGGATAATAAGCCCCGAGGTACCAGGTTTATAATCGAGCTGCCGGCCTCCAAGGATGGTTGAGCTGGTGGCGTGCATTACCAAGGTTGCGGACCTCAGCTAGAGGCGGGGATTTTATGAATATAATAATGATAGTAGATGACGAGAAGAATATCAGGGATTCTCTGGCCGGGGTCTTAAATGACGAGGGTTATAGCGTGGTGCTGGCAGAGACTGCTGAGCAGAGCCTGAAGCTGTTGGAGAAGTCCGTGCCCGACCTGATACTGCTTGATATATGGTTGCCGGGAATGGACGGTGTAGAGGCTTTAAAGGCGCATAAACAGCAGAACCCGAATGTGCCTGTGATTATGATCTCAGGGCATGCGACGGTAGAGACTGCTGTGACGGCTACAAAGCTTGGGGCGTATGATTTTTTAGAAAAGCCGCTATCTCTGGATAAGGTGGTTTTATCGGTAGAGCACGCTCTGGAGCAGAAGCGCCTGACCGAGGTGAATATTGAGCTTCAGGAGCGGGTGCGTGGCGAGTGCGAGATACTTGGAAATTCGCAGAAGATAAAGCAGCTGCGTGACGATATAAAGCGAGTAGGTGAGGCCAATTCATGGGCTCTTATTACGGGTGCAAATGGTACGGGTAAAGAGCTTGTGGCGCGTAACCTGCATTTTTACTCAAAGCGTAGTGATAAGCCTTTTATAGCCGTAAACTGCGCCGCCATCCCCGAAGAGCTTATCGAGAGCGAGCTCTTTGGTTATGAAAAGGGGGCATTTACCGGTGCCAATACTTCGAAGAAAGGCCGTTTTGATATGGCCGACGGCGGTATTCTCTTTCTGGATGAAATAGGGGATATGAGCCTTAAGACGCAGGCAAAGATACTGCGTATACTTGAGGAGGAGAGCTTTGAACGCGTCGGCGGAACAAGGACGGTAACGGTAGATGTCCGTGTGGTCGCGGCTACCAATAAAGACCTGATGGAAGAGATAAGGCAAAAGAACTTTCGCGAAGATCTGTATTACCGCCTAAATGTAATTCCTTTTCACGTACCAAAGCTGAGCGAGCGCGGCGATGATATCCTGCTCTTTGTCGATCATTTTCTGGGGGTCTTTTCTCGCGAAGCCGGAAGAGAGGTCCCTACAATGGACGCTGAGGTTAGAAAGACCCTGCTTTGTTACGGATGGCCCGGTAATGTTCGTGAGCTTAAAAACCTGATGGAGAGGCTTGTTATAATGTCGCGCACTGGGAAGGTTACTACAGATGATCTTCCCCAATATATTACAGGGGCTGTAAGCCGACAGCCAAAAGGGCTCTTTGCCGGAAGCATTAAAGAGGCCCGAAATGACTTTGAAAAGGAGTTTATTTTGACGCGTCTAGAGCAATATGATGGCAATATAGCCAAGACCGCCGAGGCCATTGGTCTGGAGCGTAGCCACCTTTATAGAAAAGTGAAATCTTATGGAATTAAGGGGTGATTTAGTCTGACTTTTATAACAATCTTTTGACACGTCAAAAAAATAGCATCTGATAGGTTGACCTTCAGTCATATTTGTGCTATTTTATTAAAAATTCAGGATACCTTACAACTTTTTATTTAAGGGCGGCTCTATTATCCTTGAAATCAGGAAGGTTTGCTAAGTAAGCAGTTTTAAGAGGCTTTTCTTGTCAATTTTTTGTTATTAAGCGGGGGGTTTGATGCGTAGGCCTATTGTCCTTATAGTTGATGACGAACCGGCAGTTAGAGAGACACTTGAGATAATCCTTGGTGATTATTATGAGACTGTCTCTGTATCTAACGGCCTTGAGGCCGTAGAAATCGTAAAGTCCGTACCTATCGATGTTGTTCTGCTCGATATTAATCTTCCACATGTAGATGGTTTTAAGACGCTAGGTATGCTTAAGCAGCATAACTCAAGTGTTGGTGTTGTTATGTTGTCTGCTATCGACAGCGCACAGAAGGCCGTCTATGCCCTTAATATGGGTGCATACGATTACCTTACCAAGCCCTTTGAGACCGAAGATCTTCTCTCTACCATCAAGCGTTATATCGATGACCTTACCCTTAAGCGAGAGATAACCTTTCTGCGTGAAGAGCTTCAGAGTAGGCTTGGTTACGGGGATATAATAAGTAAGTCTCCGAAGATGCAACACGTCTTTGATTTGGTAAAGAAGGTAAGTGCTGCTTCGGCAAATGTCCTTATAACCGGCGAAAGTGGTACGGGTAAGGAGCTTATAGCGCGCGCTATCCATGAACTTAGCGACCGCAAGGAGCGGCCTTTTGTCGCTATCAACTGCGGGGCCGTACCATCGGAGCTTATGGAAAGCGAGATGTTTGGCTATGAAAAAGGTGCTTTTACCGGTGCAAACGCAACAAAGATTGGTAAATTTGAGTTCGCCGAAGGAGGTACTATCTTCCTTGACGAGATTGGTACGTTGCATCTGCACCTGCAGGCCAAGCTTTTACGGGTATTGCAGGAGAAGACAGTTGAACGCGTCGGTGGTAACCACCAGATAGATGTAGATGTCAGGATCATAGCTGCTACCAATATAGATATAGCCTCAGCTGTACGCAAGGGGATATTCCGGGAAGATCTTTATTATAGGCTCAAGGTCGTCCCGATTGAGCTGCCATCGCTTCGTCAGAGGCGTGAAGATATTCCGCTCCTAGTAGATTATTTTTTCGATAGGCTCTGTAAAAAGAGTAATAAAAGCCTTAAGGGAATTGGCAGCGGTGCTGTTCAGGCACTTTGTGATTACTCATGGCCCGGCAATGTAAGAGAACTCGAAAACCTTATCGAGCGTCTGGTCGTCCTTGCAAAGGACGGTACAGAGATAATCTACGGTGATATCCCGGTTGAGATAACAGGCCAGGGTATACCAAAGAAGCCGACCGCCTATGATATCGATGACTATAAAGAGGCTTGTAAGGCCTTTGAGCGTAACTATATAATCGGCATACTTAACAAGACAGGCTGGAACAGAAGCAAGGCCGCTGTGCTCTTGAATATCCACAGGAATACCCTTCTTCATAAGATGAAGGACCTTTCTATCGATTCATCTCATTCAATCCGACGTAGCCAATCCTTTGAGAATACTTTACAAGACCAGTAGCTTTATGGTAAATTTTAAGGCATAAAGTCGTCAATCTATGGCGTAATATCAGTAATCATCTGGAGGTATTCCTGTGGCCGGTCATTCCAAATGGGCTAATATAAAACATAAAAAATCCAAAACTGACGCAAAGCGCGGTAAGGTTTTTAGTAAACTGGTAAAAGAGATAATGGTCGCCGCCAAGATGGGCGGCGGCGATCCTGCGGCCAACGCGCGCCTGCGAACAGCTATTGAGAAGGCAAAGGCAGAGAATATGCCAGGCGATAATATCGAACGAGCAGTTAAGAAAGGCTCAGGTGAGTTATCAGGCGTAGTCTATGAAGAAGGTACTTACGAGGGGTACGGCCCGGGCGGGGTTGCCGTAATAGTCGATTATATGACCGATAACAAAAACCGTACCGCCGGTGAGGTAAGGCGTGCCTTTACAAAGTACGGCGGCAGCCTTGGCGAGAGCGGCTCGGTCGGCTGGATCTTTGAGAAAAAAGGTATCTTTACCTTTGACGCATCCTCTGTCGAAGAAGACGCGCTTATGGAGTCGGCCCTTGAGGCCGGTGCCGATGACGTAGTTAATATCGAAGAAGACGCCGTCTTTGAGGTCTATACCGCGCCTAACGAGTTTCATGCCGTAAAGGCTTCTTTAGAAGAAGCCGGACTTACCAGTACACTCTCGATCATTACGATGATACCCAAGACCACTGTAAAGGTAGAGGGTAAGGTCGCACGCAGAGTCCTTAAGATGATGGAAGACCTGGAAGACCTCGACGACGTTCAAGAGGTCTATGCTAACTTTGATATGTCGGCTGAAGATATGGAGGCCGAAGACTAGCCACCTGCGCTCACTGCGTGAGGGCAAAATTTATTAAGGTAGCTTAGAGTTTTGCTCGGTAAAGAACTATATTAATGCATTTAGCCGTACGCAGTACCTTTGCCGCAAAGATAGAGCTTTCTTAATGCATTTAGCTGTACGCAGTACCTTTGCCGCAAAGACAAAGTATTAGTACAGACTTTGAGTTAGTTAAAGGCTATAAAATTTGTCACCCTGAACTTGATTCAGGGTCTGTCTTTTATTTTGGAGTTAGATTATAAAAATACAGATACTGAAATGAATTTAACACGCGGGTTCAATGAGGAAGTGCAACACCTGGCAGGACTGTCCTTTTGCTGGTACTCTGGGTGGTTATGGGAAAAGGATACAGGCATCTTAGCCTTACGGAACGAGACAGGATAACGGATTTAAGGTTTCAGGGCAAGAG